>JBNLGT010000019.1:0-41333 GCA_050306195.1 Ensifer sp. | reverse complement strand
GAGTAAATGCTGCAATGCGTAGGCAAGTGACAGGGCGTCATCCAGCCCGTCATGCTTTTTCAACGAAGACGCATCAAGTCCGTAATAGGTCGCAAGCCCGCTGCTCCTTGTTTGCTTTATATCGGCATACGGCATGCCTGCCTTCAACATCAACGTGCAGGCATTGCCAAAACGGTTAGCAGGAATGGGGACAGGCAGACCGGCAATAAAGCAGCTCACCGCCACCATATTAAGCTCGTCCTTGCCCCAGGACCAAAAGCAGGTTTCTTCCGAAAACGAGTCCAGCGTACTAAGCGCCTCAGACAGCGTCAGGCCTTCTTCAATCAAGTGGCTTTCGCCAATACCGGTGAACTGAGTGAAAAAAGGGTCGAGCGCATAGCGTCGCCCGTGCCGATCAATCGGCTTGATAAAAAGCCGGCAGGTGTCCTTAATTTCAAAATTGCCGGTTAGGTCAAGTTTGACAGCACCAATTTGAACGACCAGAGGGTCTGGATCAAGGGGGCCGCACCAGTGCCGCCGGGGTGCATCTTCGCTCGTCAGAAACTCACAATCAAAGATGATCGCGGTTGCTTCGTTCATGGTTCCCCGATCCCTTGTTTTCGGCCAGAAACCCTAAAATGGTAATTTCATTCCGGGCGGCAGAGGCAGGCCAGCGGTCAGTTCAGCCATCTTGGCCTGTGCTGCGGCTTCACCCTTGTCCTTGGCGTCCTTGTGGGCGGCCACAATGAGGTCTTCGAGAATTTCGACATCGTCTTCCTTGAACAGGGAAGGATCGATTTTGAGCGAGGTGAGAACCCCCTTGCCATCAAGATGGACCGTAACAAGACCGCCGCCAGACGTGCCGGTAATGTCCATCGCCTGGATTTCGGCCTGAACCGATTCCATCTTGGCCTGCATTTCCTTGACCTTGCCCATCATGCCCATGATGTCACGCATTGCTTGCTCCTGAAGCTTGTGAATTTCTAAAAATCGATATCGTCGCCGGGCAGAATGTCACCCTCTTCGGATTCCACGGCGGACGGCGCGTCGCTCACATCTTCGTCGCTTTCGCTGCGGGTGATGCGAACATCCATAATCTTGGCCCCGGGAAACCTCTCCAAGATAGCCGCCACATCCGGGTCGGCCTTGGCGTCGATAATATTGTTTTCCCGCTCCTTGGCCTCGGCCTGCGCCAGCGTTGGCGCGCCGCCCTCACGGCTCAAGATCACCATCCACTGAATGCCGGTCCATTCTTTAAGCCGATTGGAAAGGTCATTCACCAGCGCGCGCGGAGCGTCGTTGGCAAGCGCAATTTCGAGCCGCCCAGGCTCCAGCTTGACCAGATGCACAAATTGTCGAACTTGCGCTTTCAGCTTGGGATCACGGTTTTTGGAGCAGAGATCAGCGATGTCTTCCAGCGATTTGACAGAAACCAGCATTTCCGGTGCTGGTTCTGCAACACCTGTCTCGACCTTCGGCGTCGGTTCCGGTGAGCTTTCCGGTCTAGGCACACTGCGAAGCATGGCCTTCGGCGCGTTGGTTGGCGCGGGCGCTCCAAGTGTAGAAGTTGATACACCGTTTGTACCATTGCTTGCAAAAGCCTGCGCGCCGCCGTTCGGCGGGGAAGGGCGGCTGGAAGGTGCTGGCGCGCCTGTTGTGTCGAGAAGTTCGGCAACTCGGCGCGCGGCATCTTCCGGCGCGGGAAGGCTGGAGGCGTGTGCAATGCGGATCAACACCATCTCGGCAGCGCTTGCAGGCCGCGATGAGGTTTCCGTTTCCGGAATGCCCTTCAACAGCATCTGCCACATGCGCGAAAGCGCGGTCACGGCAACCGATGCGGCAAATTCCGCACCCTTGGTCCGTTCAGCCTCGCTGATCGCCGGATCCTCGGCGGCTTCCGGAATATATTTGATGCGGGTGACAAGGTGCGTGAAATCGGCCAGATCATTCAGAACCGCAACCGGATTGGCTCCCGCTTCGTACTGGCTTTCAAATTCCTTCAGCGCGCCTGCTGCATCGCCCTTGACCAGCAGTCCGAAAAGATCTGTGACCCGCGCGCGGTCGGCAAGGCCCAGCATGGCGCGCACTGTTTCGGCATGAACCGCGCCTGCGCCATGCGCGATAGCCTGATCCATCAGAGAAAGGCCATCACGCGCCGAACCTTCAGCTGCGCGTGCAATCATGGAAAGTGCTTCGGGATCGGCCTCTATGCCTTCTTTCCCGGCAATGGTGGAAAACAGGCCGACGAGATCTGATGCCGAAATACGGCGCAGATCAAAACGCTGACAGCGTGACAGAACCGTAATAGGCACTTTGCGAATTTCAGTCGTCGCAAATATGAATTTCACATGCTCCGGCGGCTCTTCCAGCGTCTTGAGCAGACCGTTGAAGGCCTCCTTGGTAAGCATGTGCACTTCGTCGATGATATAGACCTTGTAGCGTGCCGAAACCGGGCGATAACGCACCTGCTCGATGATTTCACGAATATCATCAATGCCGGTATGCGAGGCGGCGTCCATTTCAATAACGTCGACATGCCGCCCATCCATGATGGCCTGGCAATGTTCACCAGGCTCTTTCAGATCAATGGTCGGTTTGTCGATTGTATCGGTCTTGTAATTCAGCGCGCGCGCCAGAATGCGTGCGGTCGTCGTCTTGCCCACCCCGCGCACGCCGGTCAACATATAGGCCTGCGCGATCCGACCGGTCTCGAACGCGTTGGTCAGCGTTTTGACCATCGGCTCCTGGCCGACCATCAGATCCGTAAAATCCTTGGGGCGATATTTGCGCGCAAGCACCCGATAGCCGGCGGCGGCCTGATCATTCTTCGTGGCTGTGAGATCGTTTTCGCTCATTGACCGCCGGTAATAACTGCCCGGACAGCCGGACATAAAGCCTGTAACCCGGCATCCGGAGGAACTTTAAAAGGTGGGAGGCCAGCACGATGACCCGTGCCGAACTCGTTAGGGCTGCTTCCTTCCGGACCTGACCCGGTTGGCGAGTGGTCCGTCCACCACCAGCCTCCCACCCCCCATATCGTCAATCTTCAGATCAAATGCAAGCCAACCAAGAAAAAAACTGTTAGGTTGATCACCCCTATTGTTGGGTTTCAAAATAGCGCGTCGACGAAATGAGGAGATATTGGTGGACAGGTTTGAGCTTGATCAACGGCTGATGCGAGACACAGAACTGGTCACGCGCCTCGGGCTCTGCGAATTGCGTCTGATGAATGACAGCCGCTGGCCCTGGTTGATACTGGTTCCCCAGAGAGCCGGTATGAGCGAGGTCTTTGACCTTACGCCACTTGATCAGGCCATGCTGACATTTGAAACCAACCTGACGGGTGAAGCCCTCAGGCGAGCGACCGGCGCTCACAAGATCAATGTGGCCGCCATCGGCAATATTGTCCGCCAGCTGCATGTTCACGTCATTGCGCGGTTTGAAGCTGACCCCAATTGGCCGGGGCCTGTATGGGGCTTTGAAAATGCCGTCGCCTATGGAAAAACGGAAAAAGAAAAACTCGTCGATTCCTTTCTGAAAGTGCTTGATGCATGACGCGCTCGATTTTCGATCTTCAGTCCCCTCATCCCGAACCATCCAGCCTAACCGCCTTTTCCGAGAACAATCTGATCCGCGACGCGGAAAACCGAAGCGACGATTGCCTTGAAAAAGCATTTGCCACCGAAGGCGCGCACGCTTTTGCCTTTGCCGATGGCAGGATGATCCTCAAGCATGACCGGCAAGTCCTCGATCCGCTTTTTGCGCCCTACGAGCTGAAGGCTTTGAACCCCGATCCGGATAATGCCGTCCTTCTCGGCTATAAGGAAAACGGGGAGCCACGGCTCGCGGTTCCGGTTAATGTCGACACGGAAAACCTGCCGGAGCTTTATAAAGCCGCAAGCGCCCGCACGATCTATCGTGAACAGATCCTTGAAGGTGAAATGCTGGGCGAGGCTGCACAGGGTTTCTCAATGGTTCACTGGGCGCTGACTAACCGTTTTTGTGGCAAGTGCGGAAAAACAATGGAGCCAGGGGCCGGCGGCTACAAAAGGGTTTGTTCACGCTGTGGTCACACGGTTTTCCCGCGTACCGACCCTGTCGTCATCATGCTGGTGATTGACGAGGAAAACGACCGCTGCCTGCTTGGGCGCAACAATCAGTTTCCAGAGGGGATGTACTCTTGCCTGGCAGGTTTTGTTGAACCCGGCGAGACGATTGAAAATGCGGTTAGGCGGGAAACGCTTGAAGAATCCGGCATCTCTACGGGCGCCGTTCGTATCTACGCCTCACAGCCCTGGCCGGTGCCGCATTCCTTGATGATCGGCTGTTTTGCCCGGGCGCAGAACCTCGACATCAATTTTGATGGCAATGAACTGTCTGACTGCCGTTGGTTTGATCGCGATGAAACCGAAGCGATGTTGGCGCGTACACTTGGCGAACAGGGTTCAGCGCCGCCCAAAGGCGCAATCGCTCACCGGTTGATGCGCGACTGGCTCGACTGGCCTGCCTGAACGGTCATTGGTATCAGCTTGAAAAACTTCTGCGCATTGGGTGGGCTTTATAGACGCCCAAAATGCGCACCTGTTCGGAGAAAAAGCTGAGCTCATCCAGAGCATGTTTGACGTTCACGTCGTCGGGATGACCTTCAATGTCGGCATAAAATTGGGTTGCCACAAATTTGCCGCCGATCTGATAGCTTTCCAATTTTGTCATATTGACGCCATTGGTGGCAAATCCGCCCATGGCCTTGTAAAGGGCCGCCGGGATGTTGCGAACATTGAAGACAAAGGTTGTGACGATCAGGTCGTCCGGCTTCTCGCGGTCGCAAATGCTCTGCGTTGGCGAAAGAACCAAAAAGCGTGTGACATTGGCGTCAGAATCCTCGACATTTTCAGCCAGAATTTCCAAGCCGTACAGGTCAGCGGCCAGACGGGGCGCAAGCGCAGCCATGGATTTGTCGCCCGTTTCTGAAACAAGTTTGGCTGCACCAGCCGTGTCGCCCGCCACAACAGCCTTCCAGCCATTATTGCGCACAATCTTGCGACATTGCCCCAGTGCATGAATGTGGCTGTGAACAGTCTTGATATCTTCCATTTTCGCGCCTGGCAGAACCATCAGCTGAAAACGGATCGGCATGAAATATTCGCCAACAATGTGCAGGCGGGATTCCGGCAGAAGGTAGTGAATATCGGCCACCCGCCCGGCAAGCGTGTTTTCAACGGGGATCATGGCCAGATCTGCAGCTCCGCTTTCCACCGCGTTAAATGCGTCTTCGAATGTCTGGCAGGGAAGGGGTTCCATGTCAGGGTAGACGTCGCGGCAGGCCATGTCGGAATTCGCACCGAAATCGCCCTGGAAAGAAATGCGGTTGGTTCTGGTTCTCATGATCCGGCTTTCACTATTGTCCCCATGCGCTAATAACTGCGCGGGCTTTCTCGAGATCGGCAGGCGTATCGACGCCGAACGGCAAAGTTTTGACGATTTCTGCGTCGATGCGCATTCCCGCCTCCAGCGCACGCAATTGCTCAAGCCGCTCGCGAAGTTCAAGCGCGGATGGCTTCAGTTTAACAAACCGTTCAAGCGCCTCGCGTCGATAGGCATAAAGGCCGACATGGTGATAAAGCGGGCCATCGCCCCAGGGGGCGGTTGCGCGGCTGAAATAAAGTGCTCTCAGGCGCGTATCCGACGTTGGCGAACCAATCACCTTGACGACAGACGGATTTGTCTTTTCTTCTTCGTCGGTGATCTCAAAGGCCAGTGTTGCAATGTCGACCTCGGGTTTTTCCAGCGGGCGTAGCGCAGCGCGGACGGTTTCAGGGTCGATAGTCGGTAGGTCACCCTGGACATTGATGACATATCTGGCCTTGCCTTCCGGGTCACATTTCAGCATGGCTTCGTATATGCGGTCAGAACCGGATTGATGATCAGCGGCCGTCATGACCACTTCAAACCCGGCTTTCTCAACAGCAGAGAAAACAGCTTCATCATCCACAGCGACGACAACCCGACCCATCTGCGATTCGGTAGCCCGGCGGGCGACATGCACGATCATGGGCGCGCCGCAGATATCGGCAAGCGGTTTGCCGGGCAGCCTAGTGGAGGCCATCCGGGCCGGTATCAACACCAATGTTTGGGCCAAATCGCCTATCTTTTGATCCAAGGCTTTAAATCCAGATTGAAAAGTGTCAAAAGGTCTCACTTGTGGGGCCTAAAACACTGTTGCGTTGGCACGCTAAAAGACATAGGTTCCGCGCGATTTCAAGATGCGCCGGAATTTGATCGCCCGGCCGCTTCCAGGGGAGAGTTTTTTAGATGAACTCAAAAATGAACACTGCATTGGGTGCGCTGCTTGGCACGGTCTTTGTTCTCATGTCCGTTTCCATTGCGTCGGAAAGCATTTTTGCATCTGAAGCGCCGGAAGAACCAGGCTTTGTAATTGCCGCCGCCGAAGAGGGTGGTGAAGGCAGCGAGAAAGCTGAAGCAGTTGAAGAAACACCGATTGCCGTCCTGCTGGCCAGCGCTGATGCGTCCAAGGGCGAAAAGGTTTTCAAGAAATGCGCAGCCTGCCACACAGGAGATAATGGCGGAGCCAACAAGGTTGGCCCGAATCTTTGGGGTATTGTTGATCGTCCGGTCGCAAGTCACGAAGGTTTCTCCTACTCGGGGTCCATGAAGGATTTCTCCAAGGGTGGCGAGGAAAAGTGGACCTATGACAACCTGAACCACTTCCTGCTCAAGCCGAAAGCTCTAGTCTCGGGAACGGCCATGGGCTTCGCTGGTCTGAAGAAAGATAACGAACGCGCTGACCTGATTGCATATCTTCGCACGCTGTCTGACAGCCCGGTTCCGCTGCCGGAAGCGCCTGCTTCAAACTGAGCTGGATTAAGCCAGAAGACAATTCAAGAACCCGGCGTCACGCCGGGTTTTTTATGCCTTGTGTGTTTCCGCCATTTGAAGGAACGTGGCTCTCGAAAAAAGGAGCCACAATGTTTCAGGCTGACGACTATATCAAACGAGACGGTTTGGCGTTGGCGGAATTGGTCCGCAACGGCGAAACCAATGCGCGTGAACTTGCCGAAACGGCCATTCATCTCGCTGAGAAACACAATCCGAAAATCAATGCGATTATTAATCCGCTTTACGATATGGCCATGAGCCGTGCGGATGAGACGGCAGCTGGACCTTTCGCCGGCGTTCCTTTTCTCGTCAAAGACCTGCTCTCGACAATCGAGGGAATACCCACATCGGGTGGCAATCGTTTGTTGAAAAATATTCCTGCTTTGGCCGACAGCGAACTGGTCCGCCGTTGGAAGCAAGCCGGGATCAATATCATCGGCAAAACCAATACGCCGGAATTCGGCCTTACGCCCTTCACGGAGCCTGAGACATACGGCCCAACCCGCAACCCTTGGGATTTGACGCGAACATCGGGCGGGTCCAGCGGCGGGTCAGCTGCTGCCGTGGCCGCGCGCATTGTGCCCATGGCGGGTGGTGGTGACGGCGGCGGGTCGATCCGTATCCCCGCATCAGCCTGCGGGTTGTTCGGCATGAAGCCAACGCGTGGACGCACGCCAGCAGGCCCTTCCGCTGCCGAACATTGGCAGGGCTTTGCCATCGAACATGTCCTGACCCGTTCAGTTCGTGATAGCGCCGCTATGCTGGATGCTACGCATGGTGCAGATGTGGGCGCACCTTACCATGCTCCACCTTTTGCCGGTTCGTGGCTGGAGGCCGTGTCACGGCGGCCCGGAAAATTGAAAATTGCAGTATCTGCCAAGCCAATGCTTGGTACTGAGGTGGATCCCGAAGTCCTGAGCGGTTTCAACGCCACCGTCAAACTGCTGCAAGACATGGGGCATGAAGTCGTAGAAGCCGCACCGACTATCGAGCGGGAGCGATTTGCCATGGCTTTCATGATGCTGATTGCCGCCGAAATAAGGGCGGACATAGAAGAAACCGCCGCGCGCGCCGGGGCGAAAGTCCGCATGGCTGACTATGATATCCCGAGCTTTGGTCTTGCTTTGCTTGGGCATACGTTCTCAGCGACAGAGCTTTCAGCCTCCTTGCGCTATTTGAAGTCGGCAGCAAGAGCGGTCATGGCCTTTTACGACGATTTTGATGTTGCGATGACCCCGGTTCTTGCAAGTCCACCTGTCGAGATTGGCGCGTTGTTGCCGAAACCGGCTGAAAAAGCAATGATCCGAATTTTGGGTCGGTTCAATGCCGGTTGGGTTATCAAGGCGCTGGGACTGCTGGAGCCGCTGGCGGCTCAAACTTTCTCATTCGTTCCCTGGACGCCCGTCTTCAATGTCACGGGCCAGCCGGCCATGTCAGTGCCGTTGCACTGGACGCCCGATGGTTTGCCAATTGGCATGCAATTCATTGGCAAATTCGGCGACGAAGAAACGCTTTATTCGCTGGCTGGAGCGTTGGAAGACGCGAAGCCATGGGCGGATAAAATTCCGCCCGGCTTTGAAGCCTGAACAGGACCGCAAAACCAGACTTGCTCAAAGCCCGCGTAAATACGGATCAGGCGTCGCCCTTATTGTCTTCCGATTGAGCGGCTACTTCGGCCGCCGCCTCCACCGTCGCTTTTGGGCCGCCCTTGGAAACGCCAACCATGGCAGGTCGAAGTACGCGCTCGCCGATCGTGTATCCGGCCTGAACGACCTGTAAGACCGTATTGTTGGGAACATCCGTATTGGGGATCTCAAACATGGCCTGATGGAAATTCGGATCGAATTTCTGGCCTTCCGGCTCGAGCTTCTTCACGCCGTGGCGCTCCAGCGCTGAAAGCATAGCGCGTTCCGTCATTTCAACGCCTTCAATCAGCGCGTTCAAGCCAGCGTCGCCTGCCTGCTTGTCTTCTTCAGAGATGGCGTCCAATGCGCGGCGCAGATTGTCTGACACGCCCAGCATGTCGCGAGCAAATCCGGCCACGGAGTAGGACTTGGCGTCCTTGACGTCACGCTCGGTCCGTCGACGCAGGTTGTCCATATCCGCCGCGAGCCGCAGAAAGCGGTCCTTCAATTCAGCGTTTTCGGTCCTTAGAAGCTCCAGCGGATCTGGTTCGGCTTCCGCAGCCTCAGTCTCCATTTCAGACACTTTGGCAACCGCTTCGTCGATTGCATCCTCGAGATTGATCTCGTTTTCGTCAGTTCCGTTTTTCTTGGCCTCGTCGGTCATGACGCACTCCACATATATTCTTCAGAAAGGTGATGCCGATATCAGGTGTTAAACACCAAAAATCAAGGCTCAATGCTGATGTTGTTGGATTTTGGCATATATTTCAGCTTGAGGAGGCCAGACGGGACATTAGCTGGGCTGTATAATCCACCATAGGCACAATACGCGAATAGTTCAGCCGTGTCGGCCCAATCACGCCGACGGCCCCAACAATGCGCTCTTCCCTGTCTCGATAGGGTGCTACGATCAGTGAGGAACCGGAAAGTGAGAAAAGTTTGTTTTCCGAGCCGATATAAATGCGGACGCCCTGGCCGCTTTCTGCAAGATCCAGAATATCGATTAGACTTTCCTTCTTTTCCAGATCGTCAAACAGCAGGCGAAGGCGTTCCAGGTCCGAAGCATCATCCAGGCTGTCTATCAGGTTGGAGCGCCCCCGCACGATCAATTGTGCCGACCGGTCTTCGTTGGAAGAGCCCGCCCAAATCGCGAGGCCGCGTTCAACGAGATCCTGCGACAGCTCATCCAGTTCAAACCGGATTGCCTGCCTGATTTTCTCAATCTCTCCACGGACCTCTGGCAATGTATGGCCTGAAAGATGCGCGTTGAGGAAATTGGCCGCCTCGGTTAGTTGTGAACTCGTCACGCCTGCAGGCAATTCGATAATGCGGTTTTCAACCTGATCATGTTGACCAACCAATACCGCCAGCGCCTTGGTCGCATCCAGCCGGACAAATTCCACATGCCGCAGGACGGAGTCATTCTTAGCTGCGATCACCAATCCGGCGCCGCGTGACATGCCCGAAAGCACTTGGCTTGCATCATTCAGCATGGTTTCGACGGATTGATCGCGCGCAGAAGGGTCGAACTGCCGTTCAATTTCGGCGCGCTCAGCGGCGGGCAGGTCGCCAATTTGCATGAAAGCATCAACAAAGAAACGCAATCCCTGTTGCGTCGGCAGCCGTCCAGCGCTGGTATGCGGTGAATATATAAGCCCCAGCGACTCCAGGTCGCTCATCACGTTGCGCACGGATGCAGGTGAAAGCGTGTTCGGCAAAAGGCGGGAAAGATTACGCGATCCCAGCGGCTCACCGCTTTGCAGGTAGCTTTCAACGAGAAGACGGAAAATTTCACGCGAACGGATGTCCATCGCGTCAACATTCTCCCCAGATGGTGTTCTGATCACCATGCTGCTTGTTGTCTCCTGTCTTTCCCAAAAACCTTGCTTCAATGAAATATAGTAAGAGCGCCGTCCTTCGCCAATGTTTTTCTGCGCTCAATCCTTTGCAAATCCATCTCAAGGGTCTAAGACGCCACGAGATTAAAAGAGGTGATTTCATGAGGCCTTCCGGACGCAAGACCGACCAGATGCGCGCTGTTTCTTTCGAGCGCAATTTTTCCAAACATGCCGAGGGTTCATGCCTCGTCAAATTCGGCGACACACACGTGCTTTGCACAGCAAGTCTCGAGGAAAAAACGCCGCCATGGCTTCGTAATTCTGGCAAGGGTTGGGTCACGGCTGAATATGGCATGTTGCCGCGTGCAACCGGTGACCGTATGCGCCGTGAGGCGGCAAGCGGCAAGCAGAGCGGTCGTACGCAGGAAATCCAGCGCCTCATCGGCCGTTCGTTGCGGGCTGTCGTCGATTTGGAAGCGCTCGGCGAACGCCAGATTACGCTGGACTGCGATGTCATTCAGGCAGACGGCGGCACCCGTACAGCCTCCATCACCGGGGCATGGATCGCGCTGCGCGATTGCCTTGCATGGATGGAAACGCGCGGCATGATCAAGGTCGACAAAGTTTTGAAAGACCATGTCGCAGCTATTTCCTGCGGCATCTTTGCCGATCAGCCGGTGCTTGATCTCGATTATCTGGAAGACTCTTCTGCTGAAACCGACGCCAATTTTGTGATGACTGGCTCCGGCGGTATTGTTGAAATTCAGGGAACCGCCGAAGGCGAACCCTTCAGCGAGGATCAGTTTGCAACGCTTATGGGCCTGGCTAAGGCGGGGATTGCAGATCTCGTGTCGATGCAGAAGAATAGTATCGAAGGCTGAAATCGTTATAGGGGCTACCCCGATGTCGCTTCCAATAGAAGGTATACTGGAAACGGCGCTCTATGTGTCCGACCTTGTTTCGGCGGAAGCTTTTTATGGCGGCATATTAGGGCTTGAAACGATTGTCAGAGTGGAAGGTCGGCACGTTTTCTTTCGGTGTGGACCGGGCGTTCTGCTCCTTTTCAACGCAGAGGCAACAAGTAGGCCGCCTGGCAACCCATCGATACCCGTGCCGCCGCATGGTGCCGTTGGTCCCGGTCACGCCTGCTTTCGTGTCAGCGCCAAGAATTTGGATACGGTCCGCAAAAGGCTTGTCAGTGCTGGTATTGAAATCGAGGCCGATTTTTTATGGCCCAATGGCGCGCGGTCGATTTATTTCCGCGACCCGTCGGGAAACAGTCTGGAATGTGCCGAACCGGCCATTTGGGGGTTAGATGACACGCAAGCTTGAAACCAAAACCATTGTTGTCGCAAGCCACAATGCGGGCAAGATACGAGAAATCAACGAGCTGATTGGTCCGCTTGGTTTTGAGGGAAAATCGGCCGCAGAACTGAATTTCGATACGCCTGAAGAAACGGGCACGACATTTGAGGAAAATGCAACGATCAAGGCGCTTGCATCGGCGAAGGCTTCAGGCATGCCTGCCCTTTCAGATGATTCCGGTATCGTGATTGACGCGCTTGGCGGCGCCCCGGGTGTTTATACCGCAGACTGGGCTGAGACCGGTGACGGTACGCGGGACTTCGACATGGCGATGGAGAAGGTCGAGAAGGCGCTATTGGAAAAGGGCGCGACCGCGCCTGAAACCCGCACCGCCCGCTTCGTCTCGGTTCTGTGCCTCGCATGGCCGGACGGGCACACGGAGACTTTCCGCGGTGAGGTCGAGGGCACAATCGTCTGGCCGCCGCGTGGGACCGCCGGATTTGGCTATGATCCGATCTTCAAGCCACAAGGTCATGAACGTACTTTCGGCGAAGTGACGTCGGAGGAAAAACACGGATGGAAGCCTGGAGAGCCCGAAGCCCTGTCGCACCGTGCACGTGCCTTCAAACTCTTTGTCGAAACCTGCCTTGAGGCGTGAAGATATGGCCAATGTGACATCGTTGATCCAGCCAGATACAGGCGAGCCGGGCTTCGGTGTTTATCTGCATTGGCCGTTTTGCGCCGCCAAATGCCCCTATTGTGATTTTAACAGCCATGTACGCCATCAGGCGGTGGATCAGTCGCGGTTTGTCGCAGCCTTCCTGCGTGAGATGGAGACGATGCGTGAGGCAAGCGGTCCGCGCACCGTTACATCCATTTTTATCGGCGGCGGCACACCGTCACTCATGGACCCCGCTACAGTTGAAGCCATTTTGAATGGCGTTTCGAAAAATTGGCATATGCCCGACAATATCGAAATCACCATGGAGGCAAACCCTTCCAGTGTGGAAGCCGAGCGGTTCCGGGGATATCGCGCAGCAGGTGTCAACCGCGTGTCGATGGGTGTCCAGGCGCTGAATGACAGGGACTTGAAGTTTCTGGGGCGACTGCATGATGTTGCTGACGCATTGAAGGCCATAAGGCTGGCGCGTGAAATTTTTCCACGAATGTCATTCGATCTCATCTATGCCCGCCCGGGACAAACGATAGCCGATTGGGAGGCAGAGCTGAAGCAGGCGATTGATCTCGCAGTAGATCACCTTTCGCTCTACCAGCTGACAATTGAGCAGGGAACGCCATTCTTCGCCCTTCACAAGTCCGGCAAACTGACTGTGCTGGATGGTGATGAAGCAGCGCTTCTCTATGAGGCGACGCAGGAAATTACTGCCAGACACGGCCTGCCCGCCTACGAGGTTTCCAACCACGCTCAGCCAGGCGCGGAAAGCAGGCACAATCTGACCTATTGGCGTTATGGTGATTATGCAGGTATCGGCCCGGGCGCCCACGGGCGTCTGACACAGGGTGCGCGCAAGATCGCGACCGCCACCGAGCGCAATCCGGAAGCGTGGCTTGATCTGGTAGAGCGTAACGCCCACGGCATAGTCGATCGTGAAACCCTGGATTTTGAGGAGCAGGCGGATGAACTGCTGCTGATGGGCTTGCGTCTTCGTGAGGGCGTGGATCTTGCTCGCTGGCAGGCTCTCTCCGGTCGTTCCCCCGACCCTAAGCGCGAGGAAGCTCTTCTCGAGTATGGCTTTATTGAGCGGCTTGGCAATTCACGCCTGCGCTGCACGCCCTCCGGCATGCTGGTGCTTGATTCCGTCGTGGCTGATCTCGCCTGCTGAGCGCCGAGTGCGCACAGGCATTCGTAGCCGCCAAAAAAACTTGGCGCTGTACATGCCGATTATTAAAGAAGGCCGGGAAATCCCGGCCTCTTTCAGTTTTTCTGACTATTCGTTTATCAGCCGCTTGAGGAGTTCAATTTCGTGATTGAGCTTTTGATCAGCGGTAATCAATTCCTCAATCTTACGCACGGCGTGAAGCACAGTTGTGTGGTCCCTGCCGCCGAAACGCCGCCCAATTTCCGGGAAGGAGCGAGGGGTCAGCGTCTTCGACAAATACATCGCAATTTGACGCGGCTTGACGATCACCCGCGTACGGCGATTTGATACCAGCTCTTGACGCGACACGTTGTAGTGGCGGGCAACAACACGCTGAATGTCTTCAATCCGCACCCGGCGCGGCTCGCCAGCGCCCACCAGATGGGCCAGCAGTTCGTCGACGCGTTCCATGGAAAGATCTGGTTCAAAGGAGCGACGGAAGAGAAGCTGGTTGAAAGCCCCTTCGAGTTCTCGGCCACTTGCCGTAACAGTCCGCGCGACATGGTTCAGAACGTCTTCCTCAATGTCGAGCGATGGGTCTTCCAGCTTTGCGCTCTCCAGGCGACGCTTGAGAATTTCAAGCCGCATTTCCAGGTCTGGCGCTTCCATTTCGATGGCAACGCCACCCTGCAGGCGAGAGCGAACGCGCGGATCCAGCGATTCCAGTTCCCATGGCGCGCGATCAGCCGCCACGACCACCTGTTTTGCGCTGTCGAGCAACGTATTGAGAAGGTGACAGAACTCATTCTGGATCGCCTTGCCTTGCAGGAACTGCATGTCGTCGATGACCAGAAGGTCAATATTGCGCAAGGACTCCTTCAGAGAGAGCGCATCATTATCGCGGATCGCTGTTGCAAACCGCCACATGAAATATTCAGCCGTCAGATAGACAACACGCGGGCTGCGTGGGCTTTGGATCGCGGCGGATGCGATGGCCTGAAGCAAATGGGTTTTTCCCAGGCCTACGCTGGAATGGATGAAAAGCGGATTGAAACGGACAGCGCCCGCGCCAGCTTCGGCGATGGTCTTGGCGGCTGCAAGCGCGACGCGGTTGGACGAGCCTTCCACGAAACTGTCAAATGTATAGCGCCCATCCAATGGGGAGCCGAAAAGCGGCGACGCCGAAGAAACGGAGCGTCCGGCATTGGAAACGGCAGCGAGCGCCGGCTGGGATATCGGCTGCGCGTGGTGGCGCTTGGGCGCCGCCGGCTGGCCTGTCTCACTGGCGCTGCGGTTGGACGTCTCAGCCGCATCCTGCTTGACCGGAGCCCCGCGCATTGCGCTACGAACGAGGATTTCGACCTTCATGACTTCGCTGTTTTCTTCCTGCAGCAACGTCGTGATGAGCTCAAGATAGCGATTGTTAATCCAGGATTTAAGGAAGGTGGTGGGAACTGTCAGGCGAACGACGCTTTTGGAAACTGAGTGAAGCTTTAGCCGCCCAAACCAGCTTGCGTAAACGTCCGGACCGACCTTGGCTCTTAAGCGGGCGCTGAACCGCTCAAAAAGCTCCTGATTTTTCATTTCCCCAATTTCCCCCGATGGCTGTGTTTCCTGCGCGCTCGGCTCCGCCTTGCCTGAAATCTGCGCATTATTATGTATAGCCTGTAAACGCATCATGCCGCCTCATTTCGTTTCGGAAGGTGCAAGGTTCATCCCCGGCAGAGCTCCCGTGAGTGTTCTTTATTTTTTGCAGCGCAACCACGCTCTTTAACAAACCCACCTGCCAGAACTGCTGTCCCTGATGTTCCGACTTGAGCTTCCTAGGTCTGTTCGTCTGGTTGCTGCCACTTCGAATGCAAGCCGCCTCGTATACGGCTTACATGTCCCCGTTTCGCCAAATGTCTCCGGTCGGATTATCCTCCCTGTTGTTTCCGCGTTTTGGGCATAACTCTCGCCCCGGGCCTTTGCACCAAAGGTCCGTTGCTTGACATTGCCAAGTATGAAAATGCGGTCCAGAATGAAGCCGCAACAAGAGAGCCAAACCCGGGAAAACCGGCTTCAACACACGGGCTGAAAGTAATGACTTTCGTTCCGTCCCCACCCCTTGTTGAGACGTATTAAGGCAGGATCAAATCCAAATTTCAATCCGGATTTTCAGAGATTTTTAACCTTCCGGCATTGACTCTCGAACCCCATTTGAATCCATGAAAATGAGGCTTTCAAGAATCGCTTTTGAATCAATGGGATTCAAAAAATGCTCCCTCGGGAAACGGCAAAAAGAAAAAAGAAAAAATTTCAGCTTGACTCGCTATTCAGGCCACCTGACCTTGAGTAAGGCGGACAAGAGAAGGCATACCTTCCGTAACCATTTGAAATAAAACGATTTTCATTGTCACTGAAGTTTCATCTTCAAGCGCGAAAAATGCACGTAAAAGAGGCAATAAAAATGAATGCCTTATCGGTTACGCGCGTTCATCCGGGGGGGGGCTAAATTGCTGTGGGCTGAATCGCAAAAGCCCGGCGCAAGGCCAGGCTTAAATTCAAATATGTGGTGAAACAGCTCTTAGAGTGCTTTCACGCGGTTCGCGAGGCGAGAAACTTTGCGCGACGCTGTATTGGAGTGCATGACACCCTTTCCGGCTGCCCGCATCAGTTCAGGCTGAGCAGCGCGAAGTGCTTCCTGAGCTGCAGACTTGTCGCCAGAAGCAATCGCTTCTTCAACCTTGCGAACAAAACCACGAACGCGCGAACGGCGCGACTTGTTGACTGCTGTGCGGCGAGCGATCTTGCGGGTCGCTTTTTTCGCCGAAACTGTATTGGCCATTTGTGCCTCTCTTGCGAATTCGAACCAAACTCAACCCCGCCGCACAACCGATATGCGATTTGACGTCGAAGCTGTTTGGGAGCTTTCCAGAAAGCCGCCATAAGCGGTTTTCCCTAAGTGTGGGCGGCGTATAACCGGAAAGCGGTCTCCAGTCAACGCGC
The DNA here is from genome assembly GCA_050306195.1 of Ensifer sp. Classification (GTDB taxonomy): domain Bacteria; phylum Pseudomonadota; class Alphaproteobacteria; order Rhizobiales; family Rhizobiaceae; genus Ensifer_A. Next base: position 24,881 of record JBNLGT010000019.1, on the reverse strand, counting down.
AAATTCGTCTCCGCCTGCTTTTTGCTGCTTGTTTGCGGGCAAATACACTCTTCCGAACTATTTCTGACATTTTGCGCAATAAAATGTCGAACGTCCGGCTTGCACCAAACGTTTGATCGGCTGTCCGCACCCATCGGTGCGGCAGGGTTCGCCTTCGCGGTCATAGACGGCGAAATGATGCTGGAAATAGCCAAGGGATCCATCCGCCTGAATATGGTCCTTCAGACTTGACCCGCCGGACTCGATTGCCTCCGCAATAACCGTACGGATAGCTTCCTCCAGTAATGTCAGGCGAGCTGTCGGCTTGCCGGATCGGGTCACCAGTGAGGCCGCAGTCCTCGTCGGCGAAATTCCTGCCCGGTAGAGCGCCTCGCAGACATATATATTGCCGAGCCCGGCAATATTCGCCTGGTCGAGCAGCGCCGATTTCAACGGCTGTTTCTTATTTGCAAAAACGCTCGCCAGATATTCGTCAGAAAGGCTGTTGCCGGTTGGTTCGGGTCCGAGATTTTTGAGCGCCGGGTGATCGGCAATCGCGGTCGCATCCGTCATCAGCATGAAGCCAAAGCGGCGCGGGTCATTATATATAACGCGTACGGGGCCATTGTTGCTGTCGAGGTGGAAGATGACATGGTCATGCTTTTCATTCTTAACGCGCTCCAAATGGAACTGACCGGGCGCACTGTCGCCATGTGCGTCTTCAATACGAAACGAGCCTGACATGCCAAGGTGGGCGATCACAGTTAGGCCGCCTTGAATATGGATCAGTAGGTATTTGGCTCGCCGGCCAAGCGCCTCTATGCACTTACCCTCTAAGGCTACCGAAAAATTCTCAGGAAATGGAAACCGAAGATCCTTACGCCGCAATTCCAGCCTGTCGATTTTTGCGCCTTCCATCGCAGGCGCCAGGCCGCGTCTGACGGTCTCAACTTCCGGCAGTTCCGGCATCTCGCTCGTTCTCCTGTTTTAACGGCGCACAAACTGGTTTATAGACGGCGACACCAATTGCCGCAGGCTTGTCCAATAGCGCGAACTCGAACGGTACGCTATGGTCTTTAGGCAAGTGAATTTGAGTGGAGTTTGACAATGGCAGAAGCCCGCACATCCGCAGATGGCGGAATGGAAACATCCTATGGCTTTCGAGAAGTGCGGGATGGCGAAAAGCAGGGCCTCGTCAACGAAGTCTTTCACAAAGTGGCAAAGCGATATGACATCATGAATGACGTCATGTCGGCAGGCCTCCATCGCGCATGGAAAGACGCCATGGTGGCAAGTCTGGGCCCGCGCAAGTCCGCCAGCTATCGCACGCTGGATGTTGCAGGTGGCACCGGTGACATCGCATTCCGCATTGTTGAAGCGTCAGAGCGTAAGGCCCATGTAACTGTTCTCGACATTAACGGCTCCATGTTGGCTGTTGGTGAGGAGCGGGCGGCAAAAATGGGGCTTTCCGACAATCTCGATTTTGTCGAGGCGAATGCTGAAAAACTGCCTTTTGACGATAATTCCTTCGACGCCTATACGATCGCCTTCGGCATTCGCAACGTGCCGCATATCGATGTGGCCTTGAATGAAGCATACCGCGTTCTCAAGCGGGGTGGGCGATTGCTGGTTCTGGAATTTTCTGACGTGCAGATGCCGCTGCTCGACAAATTCTATGACCAGTGGTCCTTCAAGGCGATCCCGCAATTCGGCAAGGCGATTACCGGTGAAGCCGAACCCTATCAGTATTTGGTGGAATCCATCCGGAAATTCCCTAACCAGCGCGATTTTGCAGCCATGATTGAAAAGGCAGGCTTCTCGCGCGTTACATTCACCAATTATACAGGCGGTATCGCCGCCCTGCATTCCGGCTGGAAACTCTGACAATATGAGCACACTTGGGGCATATGGCCGGATTATAAGGGTCGGCTGGGTTTTGACGCGTGAAGGTGTCGTATCCGCACTTCCGTCAGAGGGCATGCCATTACCAGTAAGGGCGGCAAAACGTTTTGCGGGGCTTTTCGCGCGTAACCGCGCCAAAGACAAAACCCGCTCAGACAGATTGGCGCGTGCGGTGGAACGTCTCGGACCTTCCTACGTGAAAATGGGGCAGTTTCTCGCCACCCGACCTGATGTGGTCGGCCATGACTTTGCTGCGGACCTTGCGCTTCTGCAGGACAGAATGGCGACCTTTCCTATGCGGGAGACAGAAGCCCGCATCGTGGAATCGCTCGGGCGCAAGCCGCAGGAGCTCTTCGCGCATATTTACAATCCAATTGCTGCGGCCTCGGTGGCGCAAGTCCATCCCGCGGAAGTGGTCGTCGATGGCGTCACCAAAAAAGTCGCGCTCAAGGTTATTCGCCCTGGCGTTCGCGCCCGTTTTTCCCGCGATATTGAAGCGATGTATCTGGTTTCTCACCTGCAGGAGAAATTTCTTCCCTCAACCCGCCGTCTCAAACCGGTGGAAGTGACACGCACGCTGGAGCAGACGACACGCATCGAGATGGATCTGCGCCTCGAGGCGGCGGCCCTTTCCGAACTGGCGGAAAATACGGTGGATGATCCAGGCTTCCGCGTGCCGACTGTGGACTGGGAACGTACTGGCCGCGACGTATTGACCATGGAATGGATCGACGGCGGCAAGATGTCCGATATTGAAGGCCTGCGCGCCGCCGGACATGATCTCAACGCGCTTGCCGACACGCTGATCCAGTCTTTCCTGCGCCACACCCTGCGCGATGGGTTTTTCCACGCCGATATGCATCAGGGCAACCTTTTCGTCGCCGACAATGGCGAGATTGTTGCCGTAGACCTCGGCATTACCGGGCGCTTGCGGCGCAAGGAGCGCCGGTTCCTTGCCGAAATTCTCTATGGCTTTATCGTCCGGGACTATCGCCGCGTGGCGGAAGTGCATTTCGAAGCAGGTTATGTGCCACCACATCACGACATCGACAGTTTTGCCCAGGCAATACGTGCGATCGGTGAGCCCATTCACGGCCAGCCTGCCGAAACCATTTCCATGGCCAAATTGCTGACGCTCCTATTCGAGGTAACGGAGCTTTTCGACATGGCAACGCGACCTGAACTTCTGATGTTGCAAAAGACAATGGTTGTTGTTGAAGGCGTTGCGCGCACACTGAATCCCAATTTCAATATGTGGAAGGCCTCTGAGCCTGTCGTTGCGAGCTGGATACGCGATAATCTCGGGCCCAAACGTATTGTCGGTGACCTTCGGGAAGGCTTGCGAGGCGCGATCCGGCTGGCCGAAGCTCTGCCGGAGATTGCAGCGCAGACAGAAAAGCTGCATGGCGAACTCATGGAGATGAGCGAAAACGGACTGCGCTTCAATGCCGAAACCGCACAGGCGATAGGCAAAGCAGAGGCGCGTCACACCCGTTCGGGCCGCATTGCCCTTTGGGTCATTGCTGCCGCCGCGCTCTACATCGCTTACCGGCTGTCTGTTTGATCAGGCCGTTTTCCGCGTAGATCGTCAATCTGGTCCATCAGCATCCGCTGCATCTCGACCTGACGCTCGGCGTGTCGGGTCAGAAGATAGTCCATCTTCTCGTGCAATTGGCGAATTTCCAATTCGGCCTTCAAATTGATCTGATAATCATTTTGCGCCCGCTGCCGGTCTTTGGTCTCCTGTCGCTTCTGGCTCATCATGATTAGTGGCGCCTGTATGGCGGCGAGGCACGAGAGCGCCAGGTTCAGCAGGATAAACGGGTAGGGGTCAAAACGCTCAGCGGCAAAGAGCGCGGAAACATTGAACCCCATCCACACGGCTAATACGACGGCGAAACCGGAGATGAACGTCCAGCTTCCGCCAAAGGTCGCCACCTTGTCCGCAAGCCACGCGCCGAATGATTCGCTTTCGGAAAATTCTTCCTCTGCATCATCCGAAATCATTTCGTGGTTGACGAGAGCGTCAACAACCTCACGGTCAAGCGCACTCAGTTCCCCGCGTTCGCGCCTGATCAGCTCTTCAATATAATGGCGGCGAGCGCCCGTGAGATCTTCAGCACAGATAAAATTGGTCTTGCGCCAGTCCGGCGTATCCTGATCCAGAAACGCGGCTATCTGGGGCCGAACACTGGAGACGGGGAAACCGCCGTGCGACCCAAAGCTACGTCCGCAAACCCCGCAGACATGTTTCCTTTTTCCTGCAGTTGGCTCCACCATCTAAATCTCCACTTCCATCAGATCGCCATCGACGCTGGAGTTCTATCTTCCTATCATGCCCCTGATATGAGCAGATCAGGCCAAGGTTGGCAGCAAAAAGTTCTGCGACAGCTGACAAAAAAATAGGCGGACTTCCATCCGCCTATCAGAAATTCAAATTATGTCTTGGTTAGCCGCGCAACACGCCGCCGGTTGATTTTTCGACATTGGAGACAATACGACCTGTCAGAGCTTCGAAGTCTTCATCCGTCAGCGTCTTTTCCATCGGCTGGATCATCACCTCAATGGCAATCGACTTCTTGCCTTCACCAAGCGATGCGCCCTCGAAAATATCGAAGACGTTAACATTGGTGATCAGCTTGCGGTCAGCGCCGGAGGCTGCGCGCAGCACAGCGCCCGCTTCCACGGATTTGTCGACCACAAACGCAAAGTCGCGCTTGACGGCCTGGAACTGAGAAAGCGCCATGACCGGTTTGGTGCGGGTTGCTTTTTTCTTCGGTTCAGGCATGGCGTCAAGATAGACCTCAAAGCCGCAAAGTGCGCCGGAAACGTCGAGTGCGTCCAGAACCTTCGGATGAAACTCACCGAAATGGCCAAGCACAATCTTCGGTCCCATCTTGATCGTGCCGGAACGGCCCGGATGATACCAGTCCGGCCCCCCTTTTTCGATTTGTATGTTGGAAATCGGCATGCCGCAGGCTTCAAGTACGGCCAGCGCGTCAGCCTTGGCGTCAAAGACGCCAGCAGGCTGTCCGCCACCCGTCTTGCTGTTGGACCACATGCGGCCGGAACCGGCCAGGGTTGCTGTACCACGCCGCACGCCGCCCGCAACACGACGCTGGGTTTCAGGGGTATCACCTTCATAGGTGCCGGAAACCTCAAAGATCGCCACATCGCCATAACCCCGGTCGGCATTGCCCTGAGCCGCGTTCAAAAGACCGGGCAGCAAGGATGGCCGCATGTCGGACATGTCAGCGGCAATCGGATTTTCCAGCTTCAATTTCGGTGAGCCTCCGCCGAAGAGTTTGGCCTGTTCGGCAGAAATGAACGACCAGTTCACCGCTTCCAGCATCCCGCGCGCGGCAAGAGCCCGCTTTGCTGACCGTGTTCTGATTTGCAGGCTGGTGAGGATTTTGCCGTTGACCGCGCCGTGGCTTGGAAGTGGTGTTGAAACCACCTTGTCGACACCGTGGATGCGCAAAACCTCTTCCACCAGATCGGCCTTGCCTTCCACATCTGGCCGCCATGAAGGAATGGAGACCTGCAAGACATCGCCGGATCCTTCGACGCCGAAGCCCAATTTTACGAGGATTTCGCGGCTTTCCGAGGCAGAGATGTCAAGCCCGGTAAGGCGTTTAACCTCGGCAACCGGGAAATCGATAACCTTGGCAGTGTAGCCCTCATAACCGGTTACAAAAGCCTTCGCCGGTGTGCCGCCGCACATGGCGACAACCAGTTCTGTCGCGAGGTTCAGACCCGGAACCATATATTCCGGATCAACGCCGCGTTCGAAACGATAGCGGGCATCAGTGATAATTCCGTGCGAACGGCCAGTCTTTGCAATATTCATCGGGTCCCAGAGCGCGGACTCAATCAGTACATCGACGGTATTTTCGTCACAGCCGGAATGCTCGCCACCCATAATGCCGCCAATGGATTCCACACCATTTTCGTCGGCAATCACCACATTGGCCGGGTTCAGCTCATATTCGCGCTCGTCCAGCGCCAGAACCTTTTCGCCGTCCTTGGCGCGGCGGACAACCAGATTGCCCTTCACCTTGGCCGCATCAAACACATGCAGTGGACGGCCCTGATCAAAGGTCATGTCGTTGGTGACATCAACCAGCGCGTTGATCGGGCGCAGGCCAATAGCTTTCAGTCGTTGTTGCATCCAAGATGGGCTCGGACCGTTCTTCACGCCCTTGACCAAACGCAGCGCGAAACCGGGGCACAAGTGCTTGTCTTCTCTCGAGAATTCAAGCGTAATCGAAGGTGTTGTCTCCCCTTCTTCCCGGAATGTATCGGCTTTCGGGGCCTTCAACGTTCCGAGGCCGGAGGCTGCCAGGTCGCGTGCAATACCATATACGCCTGCGCAGTCAGGCCGGTTTGGCGTCAGGTTGATCTCGATAACCGGATCGTTCAATCCGGCATAGGCGGCAAAGCTTGTGCCGATCGGCGCATCGTCGGGAAGGTCAATGATACCGTCATGATTGTCGGAGATATTGAGCTCCTTCTCCGAGCACATCATGCCGCGGCTTTCCTGCCCGCGGATATTGCCGACAGCAATGGTGATATCGAGACCCGGGATATAGGTATTTGCAGGTGCAAATGCGCCAACAAGGCCTGTACGGGCGTTGGGTGCACCGCAAACAACCTGTACCGGCTTGCCATCGCCCTGATCGACCGAAAGCACCTTCAGGCGGTCGGCTTCAGGGTGCTTTTCCGCAGAAAGAACTTTTGCAATCACGAAAGGAGCATAGGACGCCCGGTCATCAACGTCTTCGACTTCCAGGCCGATGGCGGTCAGGCGCTCGCAGATTTCTTCAAGGCCTGCATCGGTTTCCAGATGTTCCTTGAGCCAGGAGAGTGTGAATTTCATGTTTTTTCCTCCCTTACGCGCTCAGGCCGCTGAACAGCGTTGGCAGATCGAGCGGACGGAAGCCGTAATGGTTCATCCAGCGGACATCGGCATTGAAGAAGTCACGCAGGTCCGGCATGCCGTATTTCAGCATGGCAATGCGGTCGATACCGATGCCCCAGGCAAAGCCCTGATATTCATCGGGGTCGAGGCCGCCGGAACGCAGGACATTCGGGTTCACCATGCCGCAGCCGAGAATTTCCATCCAGTCATTGCCTTCGCCGAATTTCACCACTGGACCGGAACGGTCACACTGGATGTCCACTTCGAAAGAGGGTTCGGTGAAAGGGAAATAGGACGGCCGGAAGCGCATCGTCACATTGTCGACTTCGAAAAAGGACTTGCAGAATTCTTCCAGCGTCCAGCGCAGATGACCCACATGGGAAACCTTGTCCACGACAAGGCCTTCAAGCTGATGGAACATCGGTGAATGGGTCGCGTCTGAATCCTGCCGGTAGGTCTTGCCGGGAATGACGATCCGGATCGGCGGTTTCTGCGCTTCCATCGTATGGATCTGCACCGGCGAGGTATGTGTACGTAGCACTTTGCGTTCGCCATTTTCGTCCGGCGGCAGGAAGAACGTGTCATGCATTTCGCGGGCTGGGTGACCTTCGGGAAAGTTCAGCGCTGTGAAATTGTAATAATCCGTCTCTATATCGGGGCCTTCTGCAATCGAAAAGCCCATGTCGGAAAAGATCGCGGTGATTTCGTCTACAACCTGGCTGATGGGGTGTATGCGGCCAAGCTCTGCGGGTGACTGGCGCACTGGCAGGCTGACATCAACGGTTTCGGCTTCAAGCCGGGCATTGATGGCCGCATCCTTCAAAACGGTTTTCTTGTCGGCAATGGCCTCGCCGATCTCGTTTTTCAGCGCGTTGATGGCGGCGCCTCGTGTTTGCCGCTCCTCGGGCGTCATCTTGCCCAGCGTTTTCAGCAGTTCCGAAACGGAACCCTTTTTGCCCAGGGCATTGACCCGAACAGCTTCAATGGCGGCTTCATCGGAGGCCGCCTGAATTTCGCTGATGAGCGATGACTTCAAACTTTCAAGATCGGACATTCATGTCACCCGTCGTCTTGTTTCATTGCAAAGAAAAAACCCGCGCTAGCCCTGCCAGCGCGGGTTTCCCAATTCTAAATTGTCAAAAGCTTGGGAAGCGCTGGCTTAACGAACCGCGCTTTCAAACTCGTTGGTTGTGCCTGCGTCCTTCAGATAGGCCAGAGCCTTCTTGGAAGCCTCAACCAGAGCCACAAAAGCTTCAGCTTCATGGATTGCCATGTCGGAGAGAACCTTGCGGTCGATTTCGATGCCAGCCTTGTTCAGGCCGTCAATGAAGCGGCCATAGGTCAGGCCGTGTTCGCGCACAGCAGCGTTAATGCGCTGGATCCACAGAGCGCGGAAATTGCGCTTGTTCACCTTGCGGTCGCGGTAAGCGTACTGCTTGGAACGGTCAACGGCAGCCTTGGCTGTACGGATGGTGTTCTTGCGGCGGCCGTAGAAACCCTTGGCGGCCTTGAGAACTTTCTTGTGCTTTGCGTGGGCGGCAACGCCTCTTTTTACGCGTGACATGTCATGATCTCCTTAAAAGTCTTACAGGCCGTTAGGCAGGTAGTTCTTGATGACCTTCTCGCCATCAGCCTTCGCCAGCACCATGGTGCCACGCGCATCGCGGATGAACTTGTTGGTCCGTTTGATCATGCCATGACGCTTGCCAGCGGCAGCCGCCTTGACTTTGCCGGATGCGGTGATTTTGAACCGCTTCTTGGCAGACGATTTCGTCTTCATCTTGGGCATTTTGCTACTCCGTTTTTGATATTGAGGGAGCTGGTTGAAGAGACCGGCTCTCAAGCATTGTGAACTGACACGGCATGCCCTGCCGGCCCGTTCGGACGCGCGTATATAACCGGGAGTGCTCTAAAGTGCAACGGGGCGGGAAAGATTCTTTTGAAGTCTCGTAGGTTTACGTCTTCATGCCGGTGAAACAAGTGGCCTCGCTTGTGCGCTCGGAAAGGCAAGCTGCACGCAAAGGCCGCCAATTTCGGCGCGCGACAATGTCAGTTTGCCTCCATAGGCAGTTACAATATCATTCGTAATCGCCAGTCCCAGGCCGGTGGAATCATTGCCGTCGTCAAGATGCCCGCCACGTCTCAAAATTGTGTCATAGGCATTCTCGTCCACCCCGGGGCCATCATCGCGGATTTCAAGAACAACAAATGCGCCATCTCTGTGCGCGCTAATCCACACTGTGCTTTTCGTCCATTTTGCAGCGTTATCCATAATATTGCCGAGTGCTTCGGCAAGATCAGCAGGGTCGGTCTGCACGGTCAGGTCATCGGCAATATCAATCGTCCATTGGATCCCTGTCATGTCTGTCATGGGCCTGAGAACGTGAACGAGTTTGTTGGCGATCTCGGCAAGACTGGTTGCAACCATCTGTTCGGTGCCGAGCCGTGCGGCTTGCAGCTGGCGGTCAGCACGCTGGCGAATGAGATCGACCTGACGGATGATGAGCTCGGCTGTTTCAGGGGGTAAATCGGACGCCAGCTGCGAGAGCACCGTTAAAGGCGTTTTCAGTCCGTGCGCCAAATCGCTGGCGCGGGCTCGGGCGCGCTCCAGCGCCTGTTCACGTTCTTCCAGAAGTTCATTGATTTCTTTGACCAGTGGGCGAACTTCATTGGGACCATGCTCTTCAATGGCCCTCAATTCACCGCTTCTTATTCCCGCAACCTGATTACGAAGCCGATCCAGCGGCGACAGCCCCGCGATTACAAGGATCAACCCTGCCGCCATCAGACAAAGCCCGGCGATGATCGCCATATTGCGAAGTTGCGCATGGAAGCTGTCGACCGCCTGACGGTATTCCGTTTCCGGGAACGCGGCGTAGACTGAAAAATTCCGGCCGCCGCCACCTTCTTCCTTGGCGAGCTTTGCGGAGGTCTCAAAAACCAGAAGCGCCTGACCATCCGGGCCGGGTGTTTTGAAAAAACCGCTATCGTCTTCTTCAAAACGGGAAGGGTCAAGTTTGGTATCCCACAACGATTGTGAGCGAATTTCCTCCTGGCCGGGCGGATTGAACTGCCAGTAGCGCCCCCCGGCGGGTAAGTTCAGGCGTGGATCGCCGGGACTGCTTTCGAGGAGAAACGCTCCATCATCGAAGAAGACGCCAGCTGTAATACTTTTCGCCAGCGTGGACATCTCGCTCTTGTAACGTTCACGGACATAGTCGGTGAACATGCTGGAAAGTATGGACCAGATCGTGACAATTGAAATCACAACCGCCGCAATGGTCCAAAGCGCCAGCCTGAACCGGAGTGAGTTCCTCATTCGCCGTCATCCGCGAGAACGTAGCCGAAGCCCCGGCGGGTTTCGATAGCCTCAGGCGCGGTTTTGCGCCTCAGGCGCGCAACCATGGCCTCGACGGCATTTTTTGCCGAATCGTCGTCGCGTCCCTGTACGTGATGCGCCAGTTCCAGTGGCGAAACAACGCGGCCTTTCTGGCTGATCAGATAGGCAATCATCCTGTATTCCAGTGGGCTGACATCAATGATCTGGCCGTCAAACGCCAATTGTCGCGCAGCGTCATCTAAAGTGAACCGTCCCGCCGAGCTTGTGGAGGAAGGACTTGAACCAGTGCGGCGCAAGACGGCGCGAAGCCGCGCAATCAATTCTTCCTGCCGAAACGGTTTGGGCAGGTAATCGTCCGCCCCGGCATCAAATCCGTCGACCCGCTCCATCCATGAGCCGCGCGCAGTCAGAACAAGAACTGGCGTCTCCACACCGGCTTTTCGCCACCGCTTCAAAATGGAAAGGCCGTCCATGCCAGGCAGCCCCAGATCGAGAATGATGGCGGCGAAATCTTCTGTTTCGCCCATTTCCCAGATTTCCGGACCATTGCCACAGGCAACCGCCTGATAACCTTCTGCCGCTAACCCCTTTTGCAGAAACGACTGAATGACTTCGTCATCTTCCGCGATCAGTATCCTCATTCAGCCCCAAGCTCCGCTTAACAATCCCCAAGAGGCCCATCACCTTGCCGGTATGAGCGTCCAAATGCACGGTATGCACGACCCCGTCATCGTCAATCGTTTTAACCCGATAAATAGATCCTTCCGGTTTCTGGAAGAGCTTGACCTCAATCACATCCCCCGGTTTGGCGGATTTGGCTGAAGACAGGACATCTTTCAACGAAACGATCTCACCCCGGTTGCGGGCTGAAAAAGCGTCTTTGGAATTGGCTGAGCGGGGGCCTTCTCGAGTGCGCCGCGCGCGCGCTGAAGGTCCCTCTGATCTGCGGGAGCCACGTCTGTCGCCGCGCGCCTCGCCGCGACCATGTTCCGACCGGGAGCCAGGTTCAGCTCCACCACCATAAGACGGGCCAGGGCCTCGCCCGTCGTCGTGGCTTTCTCCGTCATGCTCGCCCCCGTGGCCGCCTTCCCTTGACCCTTCATCGTGATCGTCATCGGCCAAAACTATGCCGGAGACGGCTGTGATCTGTGCACCTGCCATCATTGTGAGAAACAGAAATTTTGTGAACCGCCTGCGGTTCATTACGCTCTATCCCGTCTGCCGTATCTGGTCACACGGCGTTATACCCCATGGGTTTGATCTGGTAAAACAGGTCAGCGACAATTGGTCAGGCTGACCCTGCCGCCAAAATAAAACCCGCCGCAACCTGGGGTAAGGAGCAGCGGGCTTTGACTATCGGCCCTACGGGCGGCGCAATTGGCCAATAGTGAAGAACCGGCAAATGGCTCGCCTGTTCATGAATTGAACCTAACAGGAGTCGGCTGACAGTCAGCTGATCGAATTTGTCAGGAACTTGTCAGAAACAAAAAAGCCGCCCGGGAAGGCGGCTCTTAAAGTCATCAGATGCTGTCCGGCCTATTTGGGCGCCAGAACCATCATCATTTGGCGGCCCTCCAGTTTGGGCTCTGCCTCGACCTTGGCGATTTCCACGGTGTCTTCCTTGACCTGCATAAGAAGCTTCATGCCAAGCTCCTGGTGCGCCATTTCGCGTCCACGAAACCGAAGGGTCACTTTCACCTTATCGCCGTCTTCGAAGAAGCGATTCATCGCCTTCATCTTCACCTCATAATCATGGGTGTCGATGTTTGGGCGCATCTTGATCTCTTTGATCTCGATGGTTTTCTGCTTCTTGCGCGCTTCGGCAGCTTTTTTCTGGTTTTGATATTTCAGCTTCCCGAGATCGAGAATCTTGCAAACAGGCGGCTCGGCATTCGGAGCGATTTCCACAAGGTCCAGCCCGGCATCCTCGGCCATCTTGAGGGCCTCGTCAGTCGAAATAACACCCAGGTTCTCACCGTCTTCATCAATAAGCTGTATCTTGGGCAGGCGGATATCTCTGTTGGCGCGCGGTCCTTCCTTGACTGGTGCGCCGGCTTTGTGGGGTCTGCGAATGGCCGTATTCTCCTCAAATAATTGACGGTATGAGTTTTAATTCGATTGGTAGGGCGGCAATGTGTTCATTTGCGCCCGCAAGTCAATAGCATGGTTTTCAGAAAAAATCATCATCTGCGCATTAACCGCATTATGATGGTCAAATCGGGTCCTGCAGGCTCTGCCGAAGCGCGCTTGCAATGGCCGTTTCAACGTCCCTGCTGACCTGCTTTCGATTGCTTTCATTGGTATAGGTGATGGTCGGCGCAAAAGAAACCTCAACGTCCAGCGCACCTTCGCGAAGGATGCCTGACAGATGCGGCAGAAGCTCAACATCGCCGGGCCAGGCCGCCGCATGCCGACTATACCGCCCCATGGCCAAGCCGTTGAGACGCGTATATGCAATGGCAACCGGTTGTATATGAACCGTGCCGCCCGGCACTTGGGTCGCAGCCGAGGCGGCCGCGCCAAAAAGTGAAGATTTGACGGGCAAAAGCCGGTTTCCATCAGAGGTCGTCCCTTCGGGAAACAAAACGACGATTTCATCACCGGAAAGTCGTCTGGCGATCTCGTTGACTTGATGCCCGGTTTTGCGGCGGTCTGTGCGCTCAATGAAGATGCTTGCCTGCAATTTTGCCAGCGTTCCAAAAACCGGCCATTCTTTTACCTCGGACTTGGCGACAAAGGCAACGTCGGCGACTGCGCTCAAGACAAGAATGTCGAGCCAAGATGCATGATTGGCCGCAATCATCAGGGGACGGGATTGCTCCAGTTTGCCGCGCGTATGTACACGAATACCCAGAAGGCGGCATACCGTTCGGTGCCAAAGCCGCGGCAGATGGCGTCGTATGCGCAAATCCAGCACCAGTCCGGCGATTTGGATCGGAGCAAGTGCGACCGTCACAAGAGTGACAGATGTAATAACCAGTCCGATGCGGATTTTGTTGATCACTGGGCCCCCCGCCGGCAAAAAAATGCCTGACGCTATTCCGGCTTTGCCTATCCAAGATCGAGACGCATGACAAGCGCGGTCGATGATCGGCCTTCGGCGTCCTTATAGTAGGCCTTGCGCTCGGCAACTTTTGAAAAGCGCAGCCGTTTATAAAGCGCGATGGCGGGCACATTGCCTTCATCGACTTCCAGAAAGATCGTTTCCCCGCCCCTTTGCCTGATTTCCTGGATGGCCGTTTGCATCAATCGCCACCCAATACCCTGACCACCCAATTTGGCAGACACCGCAATTGAAAGGATTTCCGCCTCGCCCGCAACTTCGCGCGCGAGCACAAATCCGGCAAGTGACTGCCCGGTGAGGCGGCTTTGGCGGTAGGCCACGAGCCCGAGTACGGTATCTTGAGATAGCAGCGCATGAAATTCGCCGTCGCTCCAGGCGCGGGAAAACCGTTGGCCGTGGAGGGCTGAAACGGCGGCGCAATCCTTCGCCTCCATGGGCGCAATTTCCACGCCATCGTGTTTGGTGATCAGCTTGTTGAACATCTTTGCCATACTCCCGGATGACAGAGACTATTTACGGGCCACCGCAAAGCCAGCTTGCGGTTTGGCGTCCGGCCCTCGCAGATATAAGGGTGCGGGCTTGCCCGGAGCCTTTCGCGACGCCAAGACAGCAACGTCGCCGATTGGCAGCCGGTCAGCGCTGACAGGCCCGGTATCTTCGGCACGCAGCAGAGCTGCCCCTGAACCAACAACCATTGCCTGGTTCTCGTTACAGAAGGTCCGCGCGTCTTCGACGCTCATGACTGCAGGGTCACCGGCGCTCGCTCCATCTGGATGAAATTGTTGGACGTAAACCTGGTCGCGTTTGGCGTCGATTACAGCCATGATCGGTTGCGAAGAGCCCTCTTTCACGACTCCAAATGCAAGTGTTTCCAAAGACGACACGCCAAAAAGCGGCACAGAGAGGGCAACGCCAAAGCCACGGGCAACCGACACGCCAACACGGATACCGGTGAACGAACCGGGCCCGATGACCACGCCAATTCCATCAACATCGGCGATGTCTATACCAGCGTCTGCCGTCACGTCATCAATCATGGCCATCAGCCGTTCGGCGTGGCCCTTGCCAATCGTTTCCTGCCGGGATGCGATCACAGCCCCGGTTTGATCATCGTATATGGCTGCGGCGCAGTCAGGCCCAGACGTGTCTATTGCCAGAATTTTCATGGCAGGCGGCACTGACTTTTCCGGTCAGACGGCTTCAACCTGTTGGACCTCCGGTATGAAGTGGCGGAGCAGGTTTTGCACACCATGTTTCAGGGTTGCCGTTGAGGAGGGGCACCCGGCGCATGAACCTTTCATGTTTAGAAACACAACGCCGTCCTTAAAGCCCTTGAAAGTAATGTCGCCGCCATCCTGAGCCACGGCGGGCCGAACGCGCGTTTCCAGCAGCTCCTTGATGGTCACGACAATGGTCTCGTCTTCGTCTGCGTAGAATTCGCCTTCGGCATCAAGTTCTGCAGAGGGCGCCGATGCTCCCATTACAGGTGCGCCGGACATATAATGTTCCATGATGGCGCCGAGGATAGCCGGCTTCAGATGTTGCCATTCGCCATCGTCCTTGGTGACCGAAATAAAGTCGTAGCCGAGAAACACGCCAGCCACACCAGAAACCGCAAAAAGCCGACTGGCGAGTGGGGAAACTGCAGCATCTTCCGGTGAGCGGAAGTCGGCTGTACCGTCCTCCAAAACCACTTTGCCCGGCAAAAATTTCAATGACGCCGGGTTTGGCGTTGCTTCTGTCTGAATGAACATATCGCTCTCACTTCGCAGCGTCGTACGCTAGCTTTAGAATTATTCCAAAAATAGGTCGATTATTCCGTCGCCGCAAGAGCTGAAACGGCCAAATTGCTCCGTTCGGTAGAAAACTTTTCTCAAATAATCAACAAAGCGATTCGATCTCTTCGTCGCTCAGGGAATCGGGCAGCACAGTAACCGGAATAGGGAAGGCTGCTGAACGTCCTGCAATGGACGCAACGAGAGGGCCGGGGCCTTCTTTGGTGGAGCCCGCCGCGAGCACCAGAATGGCGACATCACGGTCTTCCTCGATCAGGGCATGGATTTCATCGGCCGCGTTGCCTTCACGTATGACCAACTCAGGTTCCGTACCAATTTTTTCGCGAACATATTGGGCGGTTTTCGCAAGCGTGGCTTCGGCCTCTTCGCGGGCCTCCGCACGCATAATCTCTTCCACGCCAAGCCATTGCTGGAAATCGGCCGTATTGATCACATAGAGGAGTACAATGCCGCCGTTTGAGTTTTTGGCGCGCAGACCCGCATAATGCACGGCGCGCATGCACTCGGGCGTGTCATCGATCACGGCCATAAATTTTCGGCGGTGGCCTTCCAGCCGTGACAGTCGCTTTGAAACCATGCCGGGACTTTGCCATCCTAATAGAGATGCTGCAAGCGGCAATTTTGCCGCTTGTATTTACAATAATTTACGGTCTGTCGGGTGTGTCTTTAATAGAGGAACCCGACAATATCCTTCACGTCGCGCATGGTCTCTTGCGCACGCGCATTCGCACGTTCGCCGCCATCGCGAAGCACGCCATCTATGTGTGCCGGATCAGCCATCAGCTTGCGCATTTCGGTCGTAATGGGTGAGAGAACGGAGACAGCCAGTTCCGAAAGCGCAGGCTTGAAGGCGGAAAACTGTTGGCCGCCATACTCTTTCAGCACGTCTTCCTTGCTCCGGTCTGACAGCGCAGCGAAAATGCCCACAAGGTTATCCGCTTCAGGACGCCCGGAAAGTCCGTCCAGCTCGCTCGGCAAGCCGTCAGGGTCGGTTTTTGCCTTTTTCACCTTTTTGGCAATCGCGTCTTCATCATCCAGCAGGTTGATGCGCGAGAGGTCTGAGGCATCAGATTTCGACATTTTCTTTGTGCCATCACGCAGGCTCATGACGCGTGGCGCCGGGCCGTCGATCAAAGGCTCTACCATGGGGAAATAGGCATGTACGGGCTCGTCACCCACCTTGATGTCAACCCCTTTGCCGGTCTTGCGGATATGGTCGACAAAATCGAGGTTGAACTTCTGCGCAATGTCCCGGGTCAGTTCGAGATGTTGCTTTTGATCATCCCCAACCGGAACATGCGTTGCCCGGTAAAGAAGAATGTCTGCCGCCATCAGCGATGGATAAGCATAGAGCCCGAGCGAAGCCTTTTCGGCATCCTTGCCCGCCTTGTCCTTGAACTGGGTCATGCGGTTCATCCAGCCGACGCGGGCCACGCAATTGAATATCCAGGCCAGTTCGGCATGGCCGGATACCTGCGACTGGTTAAAAACAATGTGCTTTGACGCGTCGATACCCGATGCAATGAAGGCAGCAGCGATGGAGCGGATTTGCTCGCGCATGTCTTCATGAACCAGTTGCGCGGTGAGCGCGTGCATGTCGACCACGCAGTAGATGCAGTCATGACTTTCCTGAAGCGCCACGAATTTGCGGATTGCGCCCAGATAGTTACCCAGATGCAGGTTTCCTGTCGGCTGCACACCGGAAAAAACAAGCGGCTTGAAATCGTTCATCTTATCCTCTTTTCGGACTTGTGGAGGGCCCGATCCCCGTAAACATTCTTAGCGCGCGCAATAAGCACGGGCAGGAACCTGTTTCAAGTGGTTTCCGGGTGCAAGCTCGCGCGATAAACTCTCGGACGTTTTTTACTTGCGTTTCAGGCTTCGGCCAATCATGCCGCGATCAGCAGCCCCAGTGACGAAAGTCAGGGGGAAATAGATAGCCATGGCCGCAAGGACAACGCCGCCAAGCGCCGCTGCCCGTACAAGATCAGACGTCTCCGAGGTGAGCCATGCGCCAGCATAAATTGCCAGATAGCGTGCGGCGACACCCATAATAACCGCACAGCCGATCAGGCGTAATATCCGCGTCACCATGGCGCGCTCAGGCTGCAGATGTCCCTTGAAAATGAGCGTTGTGCCCAGAAGCAGCATGTTCAGCCATCCAGCCGTTATTTCCGCCGTGGCAATGCCGCGTTCTTCCAAAACCGGAAAGAGCGTAATGGCCAACGTTATATTGACGGCGATGGCGGCCATGGTGAAGAGCATCGGCGTGCGCGTGTCCTCACGGGCAAAAAAGCCGGGTTGCAACGCCTTGATCATGACATAGGCCGGAAGACCAAAGCCGTAGACGATCAGGATCGAGGATACAATTGACGTATCGTCTGCCGAAAAGCCGCCACGCTCGTAGAGAACCCTGATAATCTCTTCTGAAAGCGCCCAGATACCTGCTGCTGCTGGAAGTGTGAGGAAAAGCACAAACTCGATGGAACGGTTCTGGATAGAGCGCGCTTCGATGAAATGTTTCGCCTTGAGTGCGCGCGACAATTCGGGCAGCAGCACAACGCCCACGGCAATACCAATCATGCCGAGCGGCAGTTGGTAGATACGGTCGGCCAGATAAAGCGAAATAATGGCCCCGCTTTTGCCCGAAGCAATCGCCTGTCCCACCAGCTGGTTTATCTGGGTTACACCGCCCGTGATGATGGCGGGAACGGCAAGAATGAAAAATCGACGCACGCCCGGCGTTATTTTGGGTAACTTGACCGGGAAAGTCATGCCGGCGCGCCGGATGTCGGAAAATACTATGGAAAGCTGTACAAAACCGGCGGCCAATACGCCCCAGGAAAGACCGCGTGCCGTATCCAGTGCGGAAAGCCCAACAAAATGAGAATAGGCGAGAACCGAAATGAGAATGACGTTCAGGAATATGGGAGCGATGGCTGCGGCGAAATAGCGACGCAGCGAATTCAGCATACCTGCCATCAAGGCCGCGAGCGACATGAAGCCCAGATAAGGGAACATGATGGCTGTCAGCCTTGCCGTCAGCGAAAGTTTTTCCGCATCGTCTGCAAATCCGGGTACGATAATATACCGGACCAGCAATGGCATCGCCAGTTCCATGGCGATGGTCAGAGCCAGCAGGCTGACAAACAGCACTGCAAAAATTTCTGACGAAAACCGCTTTGCACCTTCCGGCCCATCTTCCTCTATGCGGCGCGAAAAGAGCGGAACAAATGCGGTGTTCAATACGCCCTCGGCAAACAGCCTGCGAAAGAGATTGGGAAAACGGAAGGCCGCGGCAAAAATGTCTCCGGCGGGGCCCGTTCCAAGCGCAGACGCCATCAGCATGTCGCGCACCAGGCCGAAAACGCGGCTCCCCAAGGTGGAAAAACCCACGGTCATGAATTTCTTGACGAGACTCATGACGCTGTCTTTGCCTTCTTCACGGCCACGCCGCGCGTTGGCGGCGGGGCAATGATACCTGCGGGCATCCGGCTTCTCGCCTCATCCTCGACATCGGCCATGGCGGCTTTCAGTCGGGCGATAATATTAGCCTGCCGGTTTTCATTAGTGATTTTCTGCCCGATGAGGTCCGTCACATAGAACGTATCAATCACCTTTTCGCCGAAAGTGGTGATGTGAGCCGACGCAATATCGAGTGAAAGTTCCGCCAGCACAGTCGTGACATCGCTTAGGAGCCCGTGCCGGTCCAGGCATTCGATTTCAACAACCGTAAACTTGTTGGACAATGCATTGGAAATGGTTACACCCGGCGTAATCGGAAATGCGTCGTTCTTGCCGGTTTTTTTCTTCCTGTTGCCCATCACTTCGGGCAACCGCTTCTTGCCTGAAAGCACATCCTCAATCATTCGGCCGATGGTTGCAGCCCTGCGCAACTCATCCTCGTCAATTGAGAACTCGCGGTTGATCAAAATCGTATCGAGCGCCCGTCCATCGGTTGTTGTGTAGATATTGGCGTCAGCAATGTTGGCGCCCGCTGCCGCGCATGCGCCGGCAATAATCGCCAGCAATCGCGGATGATCGGGAGTCAGGACGGTGATTTCTGTAATGGCGTGGAAGGAGTGCGTACGCACCGTCGTGGCAAGCGGTTTGCCCTCTGTATCGCTCTCCCGGATGAATGCGGCATGACGTATCTGATCGTCGAGCGGTACGGTCAGTAGATAGGGCTCATAATGCAGCCTGGAATATTTTTTGCGGTCTTTCTCTGGCCAGTCAGAGAGCGCCTTCTGCAGCTGTTCGCGCGCATAGGCGGTGCGCTGTTTGCGCGGCGTTTCCGAGTGCCCCCCGGAAAGAAGTAGCTCTGTTTCGTAATAGAGCGTACGCAAAAGCTGACCCTTCCAGCCGTTCCACACGCCTGGACCTACTGCACGGATGTCGCAAACGGTCAAAATCAGAAGCATACGCAGCCGCTCCATCGACTGGACGCGTTCTGCAAAGTCTACAATGGTCTTTCGGTCGTTAAGGTCACGCGTCTGCGCGACCATTGACATGGTCAGATGTTCTTCGATCAGCCATGCGACCATTTCGGTTTGCTTGGCGGTCAGGCCCAAACGGGGGCAAAGCTTGCGCGCCACCTTCGCGCCCGCGACAGAATGATCCTCGGGCCGACCCTTGGCGACATCATGAAACAGCGCCGCCACATAAAGAACGGTGCGGTCTTCGACCAGAGGAAACAGTTTGGTTGAAAGCGGCACGCTTTCGTCGTCGTGACCTTCCTCAACGCGGGTCAGCATTTCTACCGTGCGGATCAGATGCTCGTCGACCGTGTAGTGATGATACATGTTGAACTGCATCATCGACACAACCTTGCCGAAATCGGGAATGAAACGCGCCAAAACACCCGCTTCATTCATGCGGAGAAGTGTTTCGCCCGGATTGTTTTTCGACGTCAGGATCGACAGGAAGAGACGGTTGGCCTCCTCATTCTCCCTGATATCGTTTTTAATGAGGCTCAAGGAGCGGGTAACGGCATAAAGCGCGTCCGGATGAAAGGCGAGACCATTAATATTGGCGACGCGGAAAAGACGGATGATATTGACGGGATCTTCTTTGAAGACGTTTTTGTTAGCGAGCGCAATGCGGCCCCGATCCTCGACAAACTGCGGTGAACCGGCAATTTTGCGCGCACGGTTTGCAAAGCGGCTGATAACGGCGCCAATGCCTGGTGCTTCCTTTGCCTGACGCTCTTCCAGAGTGGCGCAAAGGATACGGGTGAGGTCTCCCACATTCTTGGCGATCCAGAAATAATGCTTCATGAAACGCTCGACAGCGGAAAGTCCCGGATGTGCGTGATAGTCAAGACGTCGGGCGATCTCGGGCTGGATGTCGAAGGAAAGCCGTTCTTCGGCCTTGCCGGTCTGAAAATGCATATGGCAGCGCACAGCCCAGAGAAAGTCTTCGCATTTTTGAAAGAGATTCAGTTCACGGCGTGAGAGCACGCCGAGCTTCACCAATTCTTCCGTTGTCTTCACCCGGTAATAATATTTGGAAATCCAAAAAAGCGTATGAAGGTCGCGCAGACCGCCTTTGCCTTCCTTGACATTCGGTTCAACCAGATAGCGCGTGTCGCCGATCTTGCGGTGTCGTTCATCGCGTTCAGCCAGTTTGGCCGCAACGAATTCAAGCCCGGTATTGCGCACCACTTCGTCATCAAACCGCGCCTCAAGTTGCGTCGCAAGAGAGGCTTGTCCGCAAATCAACCGGCTTTCCAGAATAGCTGTACGAATGGTCATATCGCTTTTGGAGAGCCGGATACATTCGTCAATCGTGCGGGTCGCGTGGCCCACTTTGAAGCCCATGTCCCACAGGACGTAGAGAATATATTCAACCGCCGCTTCGCTCCAGACCGCCTTTTTCGCAGGCAGGAGGAATAGAAGATCGATATCAGACCCCGGCGCAAGTGTACCGCGCCCATAGCCCCCCACCGCAGTCACCGCAATATGGGATGTTGCAGCTGTTTTCGAAGCATCAAATACGTGGGCGAGCACAAAGTCGTGGAGAACGGTAATCAACTGATCCTGCAGCCATGATATCCGTTCCGCACAAGCAATGCCGGAACCATCTGTGCTCAGCATTTCTTCGGCTTTGTTGCGGCCAGCCGCGTTCGCTTCCTTGAAAAGATCCAGCAGCGCATTACGCATGGTGTTGGAATTTTCTGCGTTGACGCTGGCGATGAGATCGCACCGCGCCCGCAGGGCGTCTACATCCAGAATTTCGGAAAAACGGTTATCGGTCGTCTGCATTCATTCTCGCTCTTTGGAGCGTCCAGGTCATGAACTTGCGCGCCTATACGCCTTTTGCGCTTCAAATGACAGGCCTATCATAGGATTGTTAAAGTTCTTTTTTAAGTTCGTACAGCGCGTCCAGCGCCTGTCGCGGTGTCATTTCATCCAGGTTGAGGTCTTTCAGGCGCGTTTCCAGCTCGGCCGCCTTTGCGCTAGCCCGGGGTTCGGCCTGCTTGGCGGCAACCTGGAAAAGGGGCAGGTCGTCGATCAATTGATTGGCCGGATTTTTGCGACCTGCATCCTCCAGCTTATCCAGAACATCGCGCGCGCGCGCCACCACAGAAGGAGGAAGCCCAGCCAGCCGAGCAACCTGAATGCCATAAGAACGGTCAGCGGCACCCGGACCTGCTTCATGGAGAAAGATCACCTCTCCATTCCATTCCTTCACTTTCATCGTTGCATTGTGAAGCCGACCGAGTTTCTCAGACAAAACGGTCAATTCATGAAAATGCGTGGCGAAGAGCCCCCTGCAACGGTTGGCTTCGTGCAGGTGCTCCACGGCAGCCCATGCGATGGACAAGCCGTCGAATGTTGCTGTGCCGCGTCCGATCTCATCCAGAATCACCAGCGAATTCTCAGTCGCCTGATTAAGGATTGCTGCCGTTTCGACCATTTCCACCATGAAAGTTGAGCGCCCGCGCGCAAGATCGTCAGATGCGCCGACACGTGAAAAGAGCCGATCTACGATACCGATATGCGCTGATCCGGCCGGGACGAAGGAGCCCATCTGCGCGAGGATCGCAATTAGCGCATTCTGGCGCAGGAATGTCGACTTACCGCCCATGTTGGGGCCGGTCAGCAACCAGATTGACCCGTTGTTTTCATCGCCGGGAGGAGAAAGATCGCAGTCGTTGGCGACAAACGGGTCTGCGGATTGACGGCGGAGCGCCTGCTCCACCACCGGATGCCGCCCGGCGACAATTTCAAAACTGCGCGAATTGTCGACTTGAGGGCGGCAATAGCCCTCGGTGACGGCCAATTCCGCCAGCCCCGCAGAAACATCGATCGTACTGAGGGCAACGGCGGCGGCCTTGATCGTTTCCGCGAAAGAGGCAACCATCTCGGTCATGGCGTCGAAGGCTTCAAGTTCAATCGTAAGCGCACGGTCGGCGGCATTGGCAATCTTGCTTTCCAGTTCTGCAAGCTCGGTCGTCGTGAACCGCATGGCGTTCGCCATTGTCTGGCGATGAATGAAACGCGCTTTGGCTTCGTCCGTTCCGGTCATGACGCCAGCATTATTGGCCGTAACCTCAATAAAATAGCCAAGCACATTGTTATGCTTGATCTTCAGCGTCTTGATCCCGGTTTCTTCCGCATAAGAGAGTTGAAGGCCGGCAATGATCTTGCGCGATGCATCTCGTAGCCCGCGCACCTCATCCAGTTCCGAGGACGCTCCTGCGCGCAGAAAACCGCCATCACGTTTCAGGAGCGGCAGCTCGTCGTCGAGAAATCTTTCAAGGTGATCAAGAAGATGGCCGGGCAGTTCCAGAACGGCAGCGCGCGCACGCGCGATTTCTTCCGGCATCATTGCGTCTGGCAATGTCTCGACAATCATCCCGGCCGCCCGCAAGCCGGACCGTATTGCGCCCAAATCGCGTGGCCCGCCTCGTCCCAACATCAGCCGTGAAAGCGCCCGTGGCATGTCAGGTAGCAGCTTCAGCCGCTCGCGCAGATCATCGCAAAGAGTGGGCTCGTTGATTAGCCAAGAGATAGAATCAAGCCGCATATTGACCGCCGCCGGATCCGTCAGCGGCGACATGAGGCGTTCGGCCAGCAGCCGTGCACCGCCGTTGGTCACGGTGCGGTCGATGGCGCGCAGCAGGGAACCGTCGCGGTTTCCAGACAGCGTTCGGGTCAGCTCCAGATTGCCACGCGTAGCCGGGTCGATGAAAAGTGTTGAAGCGTTGCTTTCACGCTCGGGCCGTCCCAGCGGGGGCCGCGCGGAAATCTGTGTTTTCTCAACATAAGCGACAGCCGCTGCCGCAGCGGCCAGTTCGGCGCGTGAAAAGCTGCCAAATCCATCGAGCGTTTTGACCTCGAAATAGCGCGCAATACGGCCTTCAGCAGCAGCTGAATCAAACAGCACCTGCGGTTGGGGGACAACAATACGCCCCAGCACATCGAGCACAGGCCGCAGATCCGGGTCATGAAATAGCGCTTCCGGCAGGATGAGTTCGCGCGGGTCCACGCGCATGATATCGGCCAGCATATGGTCGTAGCGCGTCTCCGCCAGCCGAAATATACCGGTCGAAATATCGATCCACGCCAGCGCATATTGAGGTTCCGCGCCACCCTTTACCCGTGTGAGGGCCATCAGGTAGTTGGATTCTGACGGCGAGAGAAGCTTTTCTTCCGTCAGGGTTCCCGGCGTCACCAGTCTGATGACGTCGCGCTTGACGACCGATTTCGAACCGCGTTTTTTTGCCTCGGCAGGATCTTCCACCTGTTCGCATACCGCAACCCTGAAGCCGGATGCGATCAGTTTTTGCAGGTAGTCATCAGCGGCATGAACCGGCACGCCACACATTGGGATATCCTGACCCAAATGTTGACCGCGTTTTGTCAGGGTAATGCCTAGCGCACGGGAGGCAGCCACGGCATCTTCGAAAAAGAGCTCGTAAAAATCCCCCATTCGATAAAAAAGAAGCGAGCCGGGGTTATTGGCTTTTATCTCGATATATTGTTCCATCATCGGCGTCGCCGACAAACGGCTTTCCTCTGAGGCCAATATTTCGGTGGTAAGCACAGCCGCCGCGTTGGGAGAGTTTGAAACCATAATGGGATAAGCGTTCAAAAAAATGATCAGCGATTTCGGTCTCGCCACTATAGAGACCATCAATAATAGCGCCACAAGAGCGGGAACAAAAAAAGGTGAGGATACATGCCGGGTACAGATAAGGCGGACCGCAATATAGCGACGGTTACAGATCAGGAAGCGCTTGATTTTCACGCACAGGGCAGGCCGGGAAAGCTGGAAATCTCGCCAACAAAGTCAATGGCCACCCAACGCGACCTGTCGCTTGCTTATTCACCAGGCGTCGCCGTGCCGGTCAAGGCAATCGCAGACGATCCTTCACGCGCCTATGACTACACGACACGCGGCAACATGGTTGCGGTTATTACAAACGGGACCGCTATTTTGGGGCTGGGCAATTTGGGCGCGCTTGCCGCCAAGCCGGTGATGGAAGGAAAATCGGTCCTCTTCAAACGGTTTGCTGATGTCGATTCCATCGATCTGGAAATTGACACCGAGGATCCGGACGAATTTATCAATGCAGTACGTTTCCTGGGCCCGTCTTTCGGTGGCATCAATCTGGAAGATATCAAGGCGCCGGAATGTTTCATCATCGAACAGAAGCTTCGCGAGGTGATGGATATACCCGTATTCCATGATGATCAGCATGGAACTGCAATCATCGCCGCAGCTGGCCTTATCAATGCGCTTGAACTGACCGGACGTAGCTTCAAGTCGACAAAGCTTGTCTGCAACGGGGCGGGCGCTGCCGCAATTGCTTGCATTGAGCTGATCAAGGCAATGGGTTTCGCCCCGGAAAATATTATCTTGTGTGACACC
>JBNLGT010000018.1:0-41892 GCA_050306195.1 Ensifer sp. | reverse complement strand
TTCCTCCAGATGGTAGGGGCAGAGTTTGCGATAGTCCTCAACCGCTTCCCTGGCGGCTGGAATAAGCGGCGTTAGCCGCGTCTTGTTGCCTTTTCCCGTGATACGCAGGGCTGAGGCTCCCTGCGGAAAATCGGCAGGTTTCAAGCCGAGCGCTTCGGAAATACGTAGGCCGCAGCCGTATAACAGCGCAAGGACGGCGGCGTTGCGGGCCGCAATCCACGGTTCTTCGGCCAGTTGGTCCTGATTGCTGACCACCCGCAGTGCTTGGCTGGCAGACAGGGGCTTTGGGAGAGATTTGGGTTGTTTGGGCGAGCGGATAGCTCCAGCGCCCGCAGCGTTTGCGAGGCCTTTCTTTTCAAGGTAACGCAAAAAAGAGCGGATGCCGGCAAGGTCGCGCCCCATCGTGCGTGCACCTATGCCCTCCTTGCGGCGGCTGGCGAGATAAGCGCGTAGGTCTGATGGCCTTAATTCGCGAATGTCGCCAAGTGTTGCCGGGCCGCCGCCATGGCGGGCGAAGAACTGTAGAAATTGGCGTGTGTCGCGCTCATAGGCTTCCACAGTCTTTTCGGCCAGACGACGCTCCTGTGCGATGGAGGCAAGCCAATCCTGGCGCAGCGCCATGAGCCTGTCGTCAGCAAAAATCAGAATTTCGCCCATTACGTTTCCCTGAACATGATCAGGAGGCATTCTCGCCCGTTACCGTTAGGTTTTTGCTAACGGTGGGTTTGCGGGTTGCGAAGATGACGATGAAGCCTGCAAAGACGATGAGGGCAGTTCCTGCCCAAACCGACGGGGACGGGACTTCGCCGAAAAAGTAATACCCAAAGCAAACCGCTCCAACGAGTTCGGCGTAAACAATCGGGGCGAGGGTGGAGGCGTCGGCAAAACGGAAGGCGGAAATGGAAAGCGCGTGGCTGAGGCAGGAGCCAAGCCCCATAAGCGCAATGAGATAGAGGTGTTCAGGCCGTGGCGTCTCCCAGAAGAGCAGACCGGGAATAAGGAGTAGGGCTGCGCCGAACAGGTTTTGAAATGTGAGGGATTGCAGCGGTGGGGTTTCGCCAGAGGCCATGCGGGTGGCGACGAGATAGAAGCCGAAAAGCAGGCCGGTGAGAAGGGCATAAAGAATACCAGGTTCGATGCCGCCGCTGGGCTGGGCAACTATAAGTGCGCCCGCAAAGCCCAAAAGCAGCGAGAGGATTTTTATCCAGCTCATGGGCTCCTTCAAGATAAATGCTGACAGGATCGTTGCGATAATAGGGCCAATGAAAAAACAGCTAACTGCTGTCGCAAGTTCAATTTTGGATATCGCGATATAATAGGATGTCATTGCCCCGATGATGAAGATCGTACGCATGATGTGCGGAAGCAGCCTATGTCTGGCGGGTATAATCTTTTTGCCGCTGACCGCTGCGGCAAAGGGCGTCACAATGGCCGCTGCAGTCAGATAACGCATAAAGCTCACGAAAATGGGGGAATAGTCCTCAGATAACAGCTTTGCGATGCTGTCGACTGCTGGGATGCTTAAGCAGCCGAGCGCCATGAGGATGATGCCTTTGAGTTGGTCTGACATGATAGCCCTCTAGAATTTAGCGCATGAGAGGCTGGAATTTATGATTCCTGCAAGCCAATTTCCTTGATGATCCGTTCAGTCGCGTTGATCTCTCGGCTTTTCTTTCTTGTTCTGGCAATGCAAGTTTGCCTGCAATGAGCAAAGATTCGCCAGACCTATTTGGAAAAGACCCAAGACTCAGCACGGTGCCGGTTCTCGTGCCAATGCCTGCGCCTGTACCTTATTCCTATAAGGTGCCGGAACATATGCATGTGGAGCCAGGTTCAATCGTGCAGGTGCCGCTTGGCCCGCGCATTGTGACCGGTGTTGTGTGGGATGATGCGGCTGATGGTAATAAGGTTGACCCTAACAAGCTGAGGGCGATTGAACATGTTTTTGATTGTCCGCCGCTTTCAAAGGACATGCGCAGTTTCCTCGATTGGGTTGCCGAATATACGATTTCTCCGCCGGGGTTGGTGGCGCGGATGGCGTTGCGCGCGCCGACAGCATTTGATCCGGAGCCAATGATTGAGGCGCTGCGGCTTGTCTCAAAAGATGTGTCGCGCATGACGCCCGCTCGCGAACGGGTTCTGGAATTGGCGTCAGATGGGTTTTCCTGGACGCGTCTTGGACTTGTTCATGCAGCAGGAGTATCAGCCAGCGTCGTTGACGGGCTGATAACGCAAGGGGTTTTCGAGACCGTATTTCTCCCGCCGCCGCCCATCGTTGCTGCACCTGATCCTGATTATATCGAGCCCCGACTTGAGGGCCCGCAAAAGGCGGCTGGCGATGTGCTGGTGACATCCGTCAGCAAACAAGAATTTGCCGTTTCATTGATTGATGGCGTGACCGGCTCGGGCAAGACAGAGGTCTATTTCGAAGCGATTGCCGAAACGCTCAAGCACGGCAAGCAGGTACTTATCCTGCTGCCGGAAATCGCGCTGACGGCGAGTTTTCTGGAGCGATTTCAGGAAAGGTTTGGTTCAAAACCGGCCGAATGGCACTCCGATCTCGCACCCAAAAATCGTGAGAAGGTCTGGCGACAGGTGGTCACGGGCGAGGTTCGCGTGGTGGCTGGTGCGCGGTCGGCGCTTTTCCTGCCTTTCTGCGAGCTTGGTCTGATCGTCGTAGACGAGGAGCATGACCCGGCCTTCAAACAGGAAGACCGCGTTTTTTATAACGCGCGCGACATGGCCGTGGTGCGTAGCCGAATCGGTAATTTTCCGGTCGTGTTGGTCTCGGCGACGCCTTCCCTTGAAAGTCAAGTCAATGCGTTGCAGGGGCGTTACCAGACAATCCATCTGCCGACCCGGTTTGGTGACGCAGCCATGCCGGACCTGAAGCTTGTCGATATGCGCAGGCACCCGCCCGCGCGCGGCGGTTTCCTTTCTCCTGTTATGTTGAAGGGGATTTCGGCAACGCTTGCAAAGGGTGAGCAATCGTTGCTTTTTCTCAACCGACGCGGCTATGCGCCACTGACGCTTTGCCGGGTTTGCGGGCACCGGTTTCAATGTCCGGACTGTTCAAGCTGGTTGGTGGAACATCGTTTTCGCGGACAGATACAATGCCATCATTGCGGTCATTCTGAGCCGACGCCAGAGGCGTGCCCCGAATGCGGAACGCTGGACCATCTGGTGGCCTGCGGGCCGGGCGTGGAACGGATCGCCGAAGAGGTGGACGGGCATTTTCCAGACGCGCGCACCATCGTATTGTCGTCCGATATGGCAGGTGGGGTTAAGCGTCTGCGGCTGGAGCTGGAGGCTATCGCTAATGGCGAGGCGGACATCATCATTGGCACGCAGCTTGTTGCCAAGGGGCATAATTTTCCACTGATGACGCTGGTGGGAATTGTTGATGCCGACCTCGGACTTGCCAATGGCGATCCGCGCGCCGCTGAGAGAACATTCCAGCTTTTAAGCCAGGTGACAGGCCGCGCAGGGCGCACGGGTTTGAAAAGTCATGGCCTGATCCAGACATATCAACCGGGACATCCTGTGATGCAGGCGATTGTTTCAGGGGAGGCTGAAGCTTTTTATGACCGGGAAATTCATGAACGCGAGAAAGCTTTTCTGCCGCCCTTTGGCCGGTTGGCGTCAGTGATTGTTTCCGCGGCTGACAGGGTTGAGGCAGAAGGGCATGCGCGTGGTCTGCGCCGCGCCGCGCCGGGTGCGGACGGAATTTCGGTACTCGGACCGGCGGAAGCACCGCTGGCGCTGGTGCGGGGGCGTTATCGTTTCCGTCTGCTTATCCACGGGCGACGCAACTCCGACATGCAGGGCTTTCTGCGCGCGATGTTGTCAGCTGGTCCCAAACCGCGGGGGTCAATACATGTTCAGCTCGACATAGACCCGCAAAGCTTCCTCTGACCACGTGATGGTTTTAATTGAGGCGGGTTGATGCCCGGGATCATTTGGGGTCATATTCGTTTGGTTTTGATGGGGAGGTGTTTATGAAAATTTGGCCAGCAATTGCGGCATTTATATTTGCGTGCTCGCCTGCTGTGGCGGACGAAATCGTCATTCGGGATTTCAATTGGTACGGCAACGATTCCTATTGTTCGTTCCTGCTACCAGAGCAGACTTTTATATTTGACGACCCGACGAGCTGGCGGTTTGTTTTTGTCACGAACCTGCCGGTTATGGATCTGGAAAATTTGCCTGAGACGCCGGAGGAAATAGCGGTGGCGGAGATGAAGAGTTTTGCCCCCGCCTTCATGGCGATTGACGGTGGCTTTCATGAATTGGCGTTCAAATCCGGTTCAAATGACAACGGGCATCTCAATATCGTTTATTCGACCTACGGCGATAAGCCATACGACGTTGTGTTGGACGCACAGGCGGGCAAGCAAGGTTATGAGGCGCAAGCCTATCAAGGTACGATTACTGTCCGTCGTGACGAGGTATCCGCCTCTGTTAAATTCAAGGGTGATTGCGGCGTTTAAGGCATTTCGACTTGGTTCAGTTGTCTGCTTTCTTTCAGCCTGAAAGCATAGGATAAGCTGCATTGCAGGCTAGGTGCTGCGTATGGCGGTGGCCGCACAGGTCATGGTGGCAGAAAAACTCTGATGATTGCCCCAAGTTTCTGCATTCACCGTTTTATGGTCATGATAGGAGCGATTGTGGTTTTGCGGGGGCCTTCAGCTTTTTTGCAATGAGGTGTAACGGTTGATCGTGTTGTCCTGTAATATCGGACTATAGACAGTGAGATGGGGACCTGAATGGAATTGTCTTTGCCTGCATGGCCTTTGACCGTGGGAGCGCAGCTTGCGCAGGTCTCGGCGCTCGTTACCGTCATTATCGGGATCATTTTTGTTGCAACAGCCAGACCTTTGGCGCAGCGCTGGGGTTTTGCATCGCGCGCAGGCCGTCAGGGCGCCATCGGCGAGCTTCGGGTTGCTGGCGGCTTTATGGCGGGGCTTGGGGCCAGCGCCTATCTCTTTGATCAACCCTATATATATGTCATTCTCGGTGGGGCGTGGGGCTTCGCAGCGTTTGGTCGGCTCTTATCCATGATGTCGGCATCTGACGGACCGAGTGGCTTTATCAATTTTCTTCTGTTTCTTCTTCAGGCGGCGCTTTCGGCGGGCGCTCTTGTCTGGCTTTTTGACGTATGGACGGCGGATGCTTCTTTTGTCATGCCGGAAGATCCGCAGGGACTTGCTGCATTTGTCGTAGCATCAGCGACTGCTGTTATTGGCTTTTTGATTCTATTTGCCCCGGGCCTCGCCATGATTGCCAGCGGCCTTGCTATCGGTGAAGGGAAGATGCGTGTCATGGCGGCAGTGCGTTCCTCCGGCGGTTTCTTATTGGGGGCGGGTGTTGTCGCCATGCTCATTTCCAATCCACTATCGGAGCTTGCTCTTGGCTCGGCGTATCTCTTTTCAATTCTCGGGCGACTTCTGGCGATGGTCTTTGACCGCGGGAGGATCTATTTTAATGGGCTTTCGCTCCTAATTCAGGTCGCGATGGCGGCCGTTTTGCTGGGCCATGTCTTTGGTTATTTTTGACCGGGTGGGGCCGGTTTGAATGCCCGTTTGGGCGTCCCTTTGCAAAGCGCGCGAAACATTGCCGGTTAAAAACCGAAAAAGAAGGCAAAACTATTACGATTCATCGCCTCGCGACGTGTTGCCAGTGCGCACATCCTATGCTAGGAGAACCGCGAATTTCAGGGGGAAACGGGCGCAAGGCCTGTAAAATCTGAAGCAAATGGCAACAAAATCAGTGCCTTAATACCGCTCTCGTAGCGCTTGTTGGGTGCTGAAAAAAACAAAGAGAAGCTATCGCTCGTGGCAGACACATCTCAGCTTGTTTCCGGAGTTGCAGAAAGATACGCGTCATCGCTTTTCGAGTTGGCGCTGGATTCAAACAGCGTCAAGAAAGTTGAGGCGGATCTGGCTCAATTTCAGGCGATGATCGGCAATAGCGAGGATTTGAAGCGCCTCGTGGAGAGTCCGGTATTTTCATCTGATGATCAGTTCCGTGCGGTTGACGCAATTCTGGCCAAGGCCAAAATGACCGGCCTTGCAGCGAACCTGATAAAGGTTGCCGCTCAGAATCGCCGACTTTTTGCTGTTCCTGGCATGATCAAAGCCTTCGGTGAGATTGCCGCCCGTCATCGCGGCGAAGTTTCCGCCGATGTTGCCTCTGCGCACACATTGACTGCTGCGCAGGAAAAAGAACTTAAGGCGGCGCTGAAAGGCGTCACCGGCAAAGATGTGACACTCAATGTCACGGTTGATGCATCTATCCTTGGTGGGCTGATCGTAAAGGTCGGTTCGCGGCAGATTGATACGTCGCTTCGCACCAAACTTTCTACCCTTAAGCTTGCACTGAAAGAGGTTGGCTGATGGATATCCGCGCCGCGGAAATTTCCGCAATTCTTAAAGATCAAATCAAAAATTTCGGCAAAGAGGCAGAAGTCTCTGAAGTCGGCCAGGTTCTCTCCGTTGGTGACGGTATCGCCCGCGTTTATGGTCTGGATAACGTTCAGGCCGGTGAAATGGTTGAATTCCCGGGTGGAATTCAGGGCATGGCGCTGAACCTTGAAGCCGACAATGTCGGTGTCGTTATCTTCGGCGCCGACCGCGACATTAAGGAAGGCGACATCGTCAAGCGTACCGGCGCGATCGTGGACGTTCCGGTTGGTCCGGAACTACTCGGCCGTGTTGTTGACGCTCTCGGTAACCCGATCGATGGCAAAGGTCCTATTAAGGCCAAGAAGCGCGCCCGTGTTGACGTTAAGGCTCCGGGGATTATCCCGCGCAAGTCGGTTCATGAGCCGATGTCTACCGGTCTGAAGGCGATTGACGCTCTGATCCCGGTTGGTCGTGGTCAGCGCGAGCTTGTTATTGGTGACCGTCAGACCGGTAAAACCGCTATCATTCTTGATACATTCCTCAACCAGAAACCGATCCACGATAACGGCCCTGATCAGGACAAGTTGTTCTGCGTCTATGTTGCTGTTGGTCAGAAGCGTTCGACGGTTGCTCAGTTTGTGAAGGTTCTGGAAGAGCGCGGCGCTCTGCCCTACTCGATCGTTGTTGCTGCTACGGCGTCTGATCCTGCTCCCATGCAGTTCCTTGCGCCGTTTGCAGGCTGTGCAATGGGTGAATACTTCCGCGACAACGGCCAGCATGCGCTGAGTGGTTACGACGACCTTTCCAAGCAGGCTGTTTCTTATCGTCAGATGTCCCTGCTGCTGCGCCGCCCGCCTGGCCGCGAAGCTTATCCGGGTGACGTTTTCTACCTGCACTCCCGTCTTCTGGAGCGCGCCGCCAAGCTTTCCGACGCCATGGGCTCGGGCTCGTTGACGGCTCTGCCGGTTATTGAAACGCAGGGTAACGACGTGTCGGCCTTTATTCCGACCAACGTTATCTCGATCACTGATGGCCAGATCTTCCTTGAAACGGATCTGTTCTACCAGGGTATCCGTCCGGCTGTTAACGTCGGTCTGTCTGTTTCCCGCGTGGGCTCTTCGGCTCAGATTAAGGCGATGAAGCAGGTTGCTGGTTCCATTAAGGGTGAGCTTGCACAGTACCGCGAAATGGCTGCGTTTGCCCAGTTCGGTTCTGACCTTGATGCCGCAACGCAGCGTCTTTTGAACCGCGGTCAGCGTTTGACCGAGCTTCTGAAGCAGCCGCAGTTCTCCCCGTTGAAGACGGAAGAACAGGTTGCCGTGATCTTCGCTGGCGTGAATGGTTACCTCGACAAGATCGACGTCGCCAAAGTTGGCGCTTTCGAGCAGGGTCTGCTTTCCTACCTGCGTAACGACGGCAAGGATATCCTTGACGCGATCCGCACGGATAAGTCGATCAGCGACGAGACCAAGGAAAAGCTGAAGGGTGCGATCGACACCTTCGCGAAGTCCTTCTCTTAATCTTGGGCTCTGACAACAGGACGGAAAACGGATGCCTTCACTAAAGGATCTGAAAAACCGGATCGCCTCCGTCAAGGCGACGCAGAAGATCACCAAGGCGATGCAGATGGTCGCCGCGGCGAAGCTTCGGCGTGCGCAGGAGGCGGCCGAGGCCGCCCGGCCTTATTCGCAGCGCATGGGCGTAGTTCTCGCTAACATCGCGCAGGCTGCCGGCTCTGGTAGTGACGTGCCGAAGCTGATGACCGGCACGGGCAGCGATCAGACGCATCTTCTCGTTGTTTGCACGGCGGACCGTGGTCTTTGCGGTGGTTTCAATGCGCAGATTTCGAAGCTTGCTCGCGATCATGCGCGCAAGCTGCTTGCCGAAGGCAAGACGGTGAAAATCTACTGCGTTGGCAAGAAGGGTTTTGACAGCCTTCGTCGTGAGTTCGCTTCGCTGATTGTTGAGCGCAAGGAACTGCGTGAAGTCAAGAAGATCGGCTTTGAGCATGCTGACGAGATTGGCCGCAAGGTGATCGGTATGTTCGAAGAGGGTGCTTTTGATGTTTGCACACTCTTCTATTCCGAGTTTCAGTCGGTGATTTCGCAGATCCCGACCGCCCAACAGCTTATTCCTGCTTCGGTCGAAGCCTCGGAAGAAGCCTCCAGCGCCGCTGTCTACGACTATGAGCCGGATGCCGGTGCGATCCTCAGCGATCTTATCCCGCGCAATATTTCGGTTCAGATTTTCCGGGCTCTGCTCGAAAACGTGGCCGGTGAAATGGGCGCGAAGATGAGCGCGATGGACAATGCGACACGCAATGCCGGTGAGATGATCAACAAATTGACGCTGAGCTACAACCGCCAGCGCCAGGCGCAGATCACCAAGGAACTCATTGAAATTATTTCGGGCGCCGAAGCGCTCTAAGGTTTGAGAGAAAGAGGGAAGACAATGGCTAAGGCAGCGACCCCTAAGACGACAGCGGCAGCGAAAGCGCCGGCTAAGAAACCCGCCGCCAAGACAGCCGCGGCGAAACCGGCGGCTAGCAAGAGTGCAGCAGTGAAGAAGGCCGCTTCGGGTGCGGTCGGCAAGGTAACGCAGGTTATCGGCGCTGTTGTTGACGTTACCTTCCCGGAAGGCGCTCTGCCGCCGATCCTGAACGCGCTGGAAACCACCAATAATGGCGCTCGCCTCGTTCTGGAAGTTGCACAGCACCTTGGCGAAAACGCAGTGCGTACGATCGCTATGGACTCTTCTGAAGGTCTGGTTCGCGGTCAGGAAGTGACCGACACAGGCGCTCCGATTTCTGTTCCGGTTGGCGACGAAACGCTTGGCCGTATCATGAACGTTATCGGCGAGCCGGTGGATGAAATTGGTCCGATCAAAACGAAGGCAACCCGCGCTATTCACCAGGAAGCTCCTTCCTATGTGGAGCAGTCTACGGAAGCAGAAATTCTGGTAACCGGCATCAAGGTTGTTGACCTTCTCGCGCCTTATGCAAAGGGCGGCAAGATCGGCCTGTTCGGCGGCGCTGGCGTTGGCAAGACCGTTCTTATCATGGAATTGATCAACAACGTGGCTAAGGCGCACGGCGGTTACTCGGTTTTTGCCGGAGTTGGCGAGCGTACGCGTGAAGGCAACGACCTTTACCACGAAATGATTGAATCCCGCGTGAACGTTGACCCGCATGAAAACGGCGGTTCTGCAGCCGGTTCGAAGGCCGCTCTCGTGTACGGTCAGATGAACGAGCCTCCGGGCGCACGTGCACGTGTTGCTTTGACGGGTCTGACTGTTGCTGAACATTTCCGCGACCAGGGTCAGGACGTTCTGTTCTTCGTGGATAATATCTTCCGCTTTACCCAGGCTGGTTCTGAGGTGTCTGCTCTTCTCGGCCGTATTCCTTCGGCTGTGGGTTATCAGCCGACCCTGGCAACCGACATGGGCGCTCTGCAGGAGCGCATTACATCAACCACCAAGGGTTCGATTACCTCGGTTCAGGCTATTTACGTTCCCGCCGACGACTTGACCGACCCGGCGCCGGCAACTTCGTTCGCTCACCTTGATGCGACGACCACGCTGAACCGTGCAATTGCTGAAAAGGGTATCTACCCGGCTGTTGACCCGCTCGACTCTACTTCGCGTATGCTTGACCCGCTGATCGTTGGCGATGAGCACTACGAAGTCGCCCGTAAGGTGCAGGGTACGCTGCAGCGCTATAAGGCTCTGCAGGACATCATCGCCATCCTCGGCATGGACGAGCTTTCCGAAGACGACAAGCTCACTGTTGCGCGTGCACGTAAGGTTGAGCGCTTCCTGTCCCAGCCGTTCCACGTGGCTGAAGTCTTCACCGGTTCTCCGGGCAAGCTTGTTTCTCTTGAAGACACAATCAAAGGCTTCAAGGGTCTGGTTGAAGGTGAATATGACCACCTTCCGGAAGCTGCTTTCTACATGGTCGGCACAATTGAAGAAGCCATTGAGAAGGCTGAGAAGCTGGCTGCTGAAGCTGCTTGATGCGCTTGCTGGCGCGGCTGGTCCGCGCCACTTGCATGGCTTCAAGTGATAACTGAGAAAAGTGAAACGTCATGGCTGACAGCTTCAATTTCGAACTTGTTTCTCCCGAACGTCTTCTGGTTTCCGCCGAAGTTGTTTCGGTGAGCATTCCGGGTGCGGACGGCGAAATGACCGTCATGGCGCATCACGCGCCGGTGATGACGACAATCAAGCCTGGTATTGTAACGGTTGGCTCTGCCGACGGTAATAGCGAGCAATATGTTGTATTTGGCGGCTTTGCCGACATCCTGCCGGAAGGCTGCACGCTGCTCGCCGAGTCAGCTATTCATGTGAATGAGCTCAATAAAGACGATCTTGACCAGCGTATTGCAGCGGCGCGTTCGGAACTTGATGATGCTCAGCACCATGAGCATCGCTCGAAGCTGGAAGAGTTTATCTACCAGCTCACTTCTCTGAAGGATGCTGTGGTCGAATAGTCGACCGGCATGGAGATCTAGATGAGCGCCCCGTCATGGGGCGTTTTCTTTTTGAAGCTCCTGCTCTGAAGTTGTGTCAAGCGCCGGGCCAGTTTCTATCAAGCGGACCTGATGTTCGCGGCAAATGTCGCGTAGTGATTTGGGTTCGCACGAATCTGTGACGAAAGTGTTGACTTGAGACAGGTGGGCGATGCGCACTGGCGCGGCACGATCAAATTTTGTCGAATCCGCAACGAGAATGACATGTCGTGCGTTAGCAATAATAGCCTGCGCCACCTTCACTTCGCGAAAGTCGTAGTCGAGCAGTGCGCCGTCTGAATCGATGGCGGATGTGCCGATGATGGCATAATCCACCTTAAACTGCCGGATGAAGTCCACTGCGGCCTCGCCGACGATGCCGCCGTCTGATCCACGGACCACGCCACCGGCTATGACGACCTCGATGCCGGGATAGACCCTGAGCCGATTGGCGACATTGATGTTGTTGGTGATTACCATCAGGTTCTTATGGTCGAGAAGGGCATCACCGACAGCTTCAGTAGTGGTTCCAATATTGATGAACAACGAAGCGTTCTCTGGAATGAGTGTTGCCGTCTGGCGACCGATTTCCGTTTTCTCCAATGAGGCTATGGAGCGGCGGGCCTCGTATTCCATGTTTTCGTTGCCGCGCGCCAGAATGGCGCCGCCATGGATACGCGACAGCAGTCTGGCGTCGCACAAATCATTTAAATCTTTTCGGATAGTTTGCGGTGTTACACCGAAGGCCGCAGCCAGATTGTCGACAAATACGCGACCTTCCACTTTGACCAAGTCCATGATTTGGTTTTGCCGAGAGGAGAGATACATGTGGGCCTTCGTTCGCTTTTACATCAATTCGAAAGTTTTCGCAGAAAAAGTGAAA
Organism: Ensifer sp.; assembly: GCA_050306195.1. Taxonomy (GTDB): domain Bacteria; phylum Pseudomonadota; class Alphaproteobacteria; order Rhizobiales; family Rhizobiaceae; genus Ensifer_A. Next base: position 30,100 of record JBNLGT010000018.1, on the reverse strand, counting down.
ATTCACAAACTGGGTCTTTTGTAAAAGTCATTTTTTTGCCAAAAACGATACACATCAAGATTTGGAAATATTTGTTTTGATCAAAGTGAAGAGTGCTTCACGCTGGCCTTGAAGAGACTGCCCGGTCGAATTGCAATTTGTATTGCGGCATGGTCTGATAGAGCCGAAAACATCGGGGGATGGCGGTATGGCCTCAGTTCAGTTCAAAACCGGTTCGGCCAGTGAGGAACTTGAGAGCTTTGCAGATAAGGCAGGTCGCGCGAGCGCATTTTTGAAAGCGATTTCACACGAGGCGAGGCTGATGATCCTTTGCATCCTTTCTGAGGGTGAGAAGAGCGTTACCGAAATTGAAACGATACTTGGGCTCCAGCAGGCAGTCGTATCGCAGCAATTGGCCAGATTGCGTCAGGAAAATGTGGTGGAGACACGCCGTGATGGACGGCAGATATACTATCGCATCGCCAATCCCGATATTCACGGTATTGTCAACGCGCTCTATTCAATGTTCTGCCAGACATCGGGTGTGTGCAAGCCGGGCGAAATCCAGCGCGACGAATAACGCGAGTTGGCGTCAGTTTTATACCTGCTGACTTCAATCAATGCTGATGACGGCGCGACCTTTGACGTTGCCCTTCAGGATGGCTTCCCCAAGCTCAGGCAAATCCGCCAGTGTGGCGTCGAACGTGGTGGCCTCCAGCATTTCCATGGGAAGATCACTGGCGATACGCTGCCAAACCTTAACGCGCGACTCATAGGGTTGCATGACGGAGTCGATTCCCAGCAGGTTTATGCCCCGTAACAGGAAAGGTACGACAGTGAAGCTGGGGACCGCAGCCCCTGCGGCAAGCCCGATCGATGCCACGGAGGCGCCGTATTTCATTTGCTTGAGGACGCGGCCCAGAATGTCGCCGCCTGCTGAATCGATTGCACCCGCCCATCGTTCTGATTCTAGCGGTTTAGCGTTTGGCTCAGTCAGCTCCTCACGCGGTATGATTGTGCGCGCTCCCAGTTTTTTCAGATAGTCTGCGGTTTCAGGACGCCCGGTAACCGCTGCTATCTGATAGCCGAGATTGGCTAGAATGGCGACGGCCACGGAGCCAACACCGCCCGCTGCACCGGTCACGAGCACCTCGCCGTTGACGGGTGAAAGTCCTTGCTTTTCCAGTGCCATAATCGCCAGCATAGCGGTGAAACCGGCTGTCCCTACAGCCATTGTCTGCCGCGGTGTAAGCCCTTCAGGCATTGGAACTAGCCAGTCGCCCCTGACGCGCGCTTTCGTGGCATAGCCGCCCCAATGGGCTTCGCCCACGCGCCAGCCCGTCAGAACGACCTTGTCGCCGGGCGCGTAACGTGGGTCATCGGAACTCTCCACCGTGCCGGCAAAATCGATGCCCGGTATATGCGGATAGTTACGGACAAGCCCGCCTTTGCCGGTCAGGCAAAGACCATCCTTGTAGTTCAGGGTGGAATAGTTCACAGCAACAGTGACATCGCCTTCAGGCAGGCGTTCGTCTTCAAGCTCGCCGATATATTGTGTTATGGACCCGTCTGTAGATTTGTCAACGATGAGCGCCCTGAATGTCATTTGGTTTCCTCCTGAGAGCGGTCAGTCTCGCAGAAGCATTATCGGGCCGCAATAACGGGCTGATCTATTCAGCTGGAAAAAAATATGGGATCACCATTCTATGATCACCAAGTTGGAATATTTTATTGCGCTCGCGCGTTTTCAACCCTTTGGGCGGGCGGCAGAGGAGAGCGGCGTCACCCAGCCGACGTTTTCAGCGGCTATCCGCCAGTTGGAGGAGCAGCTGGGGGTTCTTCTGGTCAAACGTGGCTCACGCTTTCAAGGGCTAACGCCTGAAGGTGAAAGGGTGCTGATATCCGCGCGGCGGATTGTGGCCGACGCCCGGGCGCTCAAAGAAGAAATGCGGGCGGCGCGCCATGGGCTTTCCGGACATATCCGACTGGCGGTCATCCCCACCGCGCTTGCTATGGTCCATAAGCTGACGGTCCCGTTCCGGGCGAAATATCCTGACGTTTCTTTCACGGTGCGCTCGGCTACCTCGGAAGAGATACTTGAGCAGCTTGAAAGTTTTGAGGTGGAGGCGGGCATTACTTATCTTGATGCTGAACCTCTGGGCCGGGTCCTGTCTGTTCCGCTTCTGGAAGAGCGCTATTATCTCGTGACATTGCCGAATGGCCCATTTGCGGGACGTGATTGTGTGTCGTGGCGAGAAGCGGGATCGCAGAACCTGTGCCTGCTGACCCAAGATATGCAAAACAGGCGTATTATTGATCGTTATATGCTTGATGCGGGCGTTGCTGTTCGCCCTGCACTGGAATCCAATTCGGTAATAGCTCTCTTTTCACATGTTTTGACAGGTCTGTGGTCCAGTATCATGCCGGGTTCTCTACTGGAGACATTTGGCTCGGGCGGGGTATTTGAGGCTATTCAGCTCAAGGAGCCGCAAGGTGTCCAGCGATTGGGGTTGATCGCGTCCCACAGAGACCCGGCAACGCCCCTTGTTTCTGCTCTTCTTGATGTTGCTAAGTCGATAGATGATATCAACGTTAAGCTTTGAGTTCGATAGATAATTCCTATCGGCTCACGATTCACGCTTATTGACCTCGCGGGTAATCAGGCCCATCCTGAAATCAGTAAAGCCGGGTTGTTGGAGCCGGTTCAGGTTGGGAGGCGTGTTGATGAATTTGCATGTGGTCGGCGCGGACGTGGCGGAGCGTGCGGCGGAAATTGCAAGATCCCTGGCGGATCTGGAAGGGCCGCTTCTGCCTGTGTTGCATGCCCTGCAGGACGAGTTTGGTTATGTGCCCGAAGAAGCACTGCCTTCTATTGCTTCGGCGCTGAATCTATCGCGCGCAGAAGTGCATGGTGTTGTGTCCTTCTATCATGATTTTCGTCGAAACCCGGCGGGCAGACATGTCCTGAAGCTCTGTCGTGCGGAAGCCTGCCAATCTATGGGTTCTGAAAAGCTGGCTGAGGCGGTCAAGCAGTTACTGGGTGTTGATTGGCACGACACGACTGCTGATGGGAATGTAACGCTGGAGCCGGTCTATTGTCTTGGTCTTTGCTCCTGCGCACCTGCCGCTATGATCGATGAAAGGCTGGTCGGCCGTGCTGATCTTGACGCAATTCAACAGGAAATTGCGGAGGCAGGACGATGAGTGTGAAGATTTTTGTTCCGCGGGATTCCGCTGCCATTGCGCTGGGCGCTGACAAGGTTGCTTTGGCTTTTGAGTCGGTGATTTCCGAGCGCGGTCTGGACGCCGAACTCATTCGCAACGGTTCGCGTGGCATGCATTGGCTGGAGCCGTTGGTGGAGGTGGAGACCTCCCAGGGACGCATCGCGTTTGGTCCTGTGAAGGTTTCCGATGTGGGATCACTGCTTGATGCAGGGATACTGGCGGGAGACAGGCAGCACCCCTTGTGCCAAGGGTTAACGGAGGAGATTTCTTTTCTCAAAAACCAGACACGGCTGACTTTTGCGCGCTGTGGGGTGATTGATCCGTTGTCGCTGGATGACTACGAGGCTCATGGAGGTTTGAAAGGCATTCGCTCCGCCATAGCCATGCACGCCGCCGACATTGTGAAAGAAGTGACGGATAGCGGTCTTCGCGGTCGCGGCGGCGCAGGCTTTCCCACCGGCATCAAATGGAACACGGTGCATCACGTCCATGCGGATCAGAAATATATCGTCTGTAATGCAGATGAAGGCGACAGCGCGACGTTTGCTGATCGCATGATCATGGAGGGTGATCCCTTCTGCGTCATAGAAGGGATGGCTATTGCCGGTTTTGCCGTTGGGGCAACCAAGGGATACATCTATATTCGCTCTGAATATCCGCTTGCGATTGAGACAATGCGCAGAGCGATCGAGATCGCGCGCGAAAAGGGCCTGCTGGGCCATTCGATTTTAGGATCGCAGCACCATGATTTTGATATGGAAGTTCGCGTCGGGGCAGGCGCCTATGTTTGCGGTGAAGAAACGTCGCTGCTGAATTCGCTGGAAGGCAAGCGCGGTGTGGTGCGAGCCAAGCCTCCTCTTCCCGCAATTGAGGGCCTGTTTGGAAAGCCGACCGTGGTCAATAACGTTATCTCACTGGCTTCGGTTCCCATCATTCTCGATGAGGGTGGCGAATATTATCGCGATTTTGGCATGGGACGTTCGCGGGGCACAATGGCGATCCAGATTGCCGGCAATGTGAAAAATGCTGGGCTCTATGAAACCCCATTCGGACTGACATTGGGTGAAATTGTCGAGAAAATTGGCGGCGGCACCGCATCTGGTCGTCCGGTCAAGGCGGTGCAGGTCGGTGGTCCGCTAGGGGCCTATTTCCCGCCAAGTTTGTTTGATACGCCGTTTGACTATGAGGCGTTTGCCGCCAAGGATGGGCTGATCGGCCACGCGGGCATTACGGTTTTTGATGACACTGCCGACATGCTGCATATGGCTCGATTTGCGATGGAATTTTGCGCCGTGGAAAGTTGCGGCAAATGTACACCCTGCCGGATCGGTTCCACGCGCGGGGTGGAGACTCTGGACCGGATTGCACAAGGTATTGAACCTGCCAAGGGCCGTGAACTTGTCGCCGATCTTTGCAACACGATGAAGTTCGGCTCCCTTTGTGCGCTTGGCGGTTTTACGCCTTATCCAGTGATGAGTGCGATGACGCATTTCCCGCAGGATTTCGAAATCAAACCAGCCCTTGATGCGGCGGAGTGAAACCATGCCTCTTATTTCTGAAATCGATTACGGAACTCCGGCCTCGACAGCGGAAAAAACAGTTACGCTGACGATTGACGGGTGTGAAGTCACAGTGCCTGAAGGCACCTCGATCATGCGCGCCGCGATGGATGCGGGGATAAAAGTGCCCAAGCTCTGCGCCACAGATATGGTGGACGCGTTCGGATCATGCCGCCTCTGTCTGGTGGAAATCGAGGGGCGAAATGGTACTCCGTCTTCATGCACAACACCGGTTGCTGAAGGAATTAAAGTCAGTACGCAAACGGAGCGACTGAAGACGATCCGTAAGGGTGTGATGGAACTCTACATTTCCGACCACCCGCTTGATTGCCTTACCTGTGCGGCCAACGGCGATTGCGAATTGCAGGATATGGCGGGCGCTGTGGGCCTGCGGGATGTACGTTATGGCTATGAGGGCGGCAATCATGTAATGGCGCGGGACAATTCCGGTGATGTCAATGCGCGGTGGATGCCGAAGGATGAAAGCAATCCATACTTTACCTATGATCCGGCCAAATGCATTGTCTGCTCGCGTTGTGTACGGGCATGCGAAGAGGTGCAGGGAACATTTGCGCTGACAATTGAGGGACGAGGTTTTGAAAGCCGCGTGTCTCCTGGGATGCATGAGGATTTTCTGGGCTCCGAATGCGTTTCCTGCGGCGCTTGCGTGCAGGCCTGCCCGACGGCGACGCTGACAGAAAAATCGGTGATCGAGATCGGCCAGCCGGAGCATTCGGTGGTGACCACGTGTGCCTATTGCGGCGTAGGCTGCACCTTCAAGGCGGAGATGCGCGGCGAGGAACTGGTGCGCATGGTGCCGTACAAGGAAGGCAAGGCCAATCGCGGCCATTCCTGTGTGAAAGGTCGTTTCGCCTGGGGGTATGCGAACCATCAGGACCGCATTATCAATCCCATGATCCGCGACAGTGTGTCCGATCCCTGGCGTGAGGTCAGCTGGGAGGAGGCGCTGGAATTTACCGCCAACAGGTTCAAATCCATTCAGGCCCAATATGGCCGTGATTCCATTGGCGGAATCACGTCTTCGCGCTGCACGAATGAGGAAACCTTCCTTGTGCAAAAGCTGGTTCGCGCCGGGTTTGGCAATAACAACGTGGATACATGCGCGCGCGTTTGCCATTCGCCAACAGGTTTTGGTCTGGGTCAGGCTTTCGGCACGTCAGCCGGTACACAGGATTTTGACAGTGTTGAGCAAACTGACGTTGTTATGATCATTGGCGCGAATCCGACTGATGCTCACCCGGTTTTCGGCTCCCGGTTGAAAAAGCGGCTGCGGCAAGGGGCCAAGCTGATCGTTCTTGATCCGCGTCGTATCGATCTGGTTGAAAGCCCGCATATCAAGGCGAGTTACCATCTGCCGTTGCGGCCGGGCACGAATGTGGCCGTGGTGACGGCGCTGGCGCATGTCATCGTGACGGAGAAGCTTTATGATGAGGCTTTCATCCGCGGGCGCTGCGACTGGGATGAGTTTCAAGACTGGGCGGAATTCGTTTCTGAAGCGCGTCACAGCCCCGAAGAGGTTGCCAAGGTTTCCGGCGTGCCTGCGGATTTGATCCGGGGGGCTGCGCGGCTTTATGCGACGGGTGGAAACGGATCGATCTATTACGGCCTTGGCGTAACGGAGCACAGTCAGGGTTCTACGACGGTGATTGGCATTGCCAATCTTGCCATGGCAACGGGCAATCTCGGCCGTCCTGGCGTTGGTGTGAATCCGCTGCGGGGACAAAACAATGTGCAGGGCTCCTGCGACATGGGGTCATTCCCGCATGAACTTCCTGGCTACCGGCATATCTCCGACGCCGATACGCGCTCTATATTTGAAGATCTGTGGGGCGTTGAGCTGAACCCCGAGCCGGGCTTGCGCATTCCCAACATGTTGGATGCCGCCGTAGACGGCACGTTCAAGGGCATCTACATCCAGGGTGAAGACATTTTGCAGTCTGACCCCGATACGAAGCATGTGGCCGCTGGATTGGCGGCGATGGAATGTGTCGTTGTTCACGACCTTTTCCTGAATGAGACAGCCAATTATGCGCATGTCTTCCTGCCTGGCTCCACTTTCCTTGAAAAGGATGGCACATTCACCAACGCTGAACGCCGTATCAATATGGTGCGCAAGGTCATGACGCCGAAAAACGGCTATGCAGATTGGCAGGTGACGCAGAAACTGGCGCAGGCTATGGGCCTTGGCTGGAATTATCAGCACCCCGCTGAAATCATGGCGGAAATTGCCGCAACGACACCAAGTTTTTCCAATGTCACATATGACCTTCTGGAGCAAAACGGATCCGTTCAGTGGCCGTGCAACGACGCTCATCCGCTGGGTTCCCCGATCATGCATGTCGGGGAGTTTGTACGTGGAAAGGGCAAGTTCATCCGCACGGAATATGTTGCGACGGATGAAAAGACCGGCCCGCGTTTCCCATTGCTGCTGACGACCGGTCGCATTCTTTCGCAGTATAACGTGGGCGCGCAGACGCGGCGCACCGCCAATACTGCCTGGCATCCGGAGGACGTTCTGGAAATCCATCCGCATGATGCTGAAAATCGAGGTTTGAAGGACGGTGACTGGGTGCGGCTTGCCAGCCGTTCGGGTGAGACGACCCTGCGGGCGCTGATCAGCGAGAGGATGACTCCGGGTGTTGTTTATACAACCTTCCACCATCCTGTTACGCAAGCCAATGTGATTACCACGGACTTTTCCGACTGGGCGACCAATTGTCCCGAATACAAGGTGACTGCGGTTCAGGTTTCGCCCTCAAATGGGCGATCTGAATGGCAGGAGGAATATGACGAACAGGCCCGCCTGTCCCGGCGTATCGTTCACGCGGAGCCTGCGGAGTAGTCGATGAAGCGACCGTCATCCCGTAGGGCTGGTGAAAATGCGTATCGTGCCGGACACTTTGCCGATGCTACGCGGCAGGTTGCAGTGGAAGCACCGGTTGCCTTTTCCTATGGCGGTTCGAGCCATGCGGTGATGATGGCGACGCCTGCAGATCTAGAGGACTTTGCAATTGGCTTCTCGCTCTCGGAAGGCGTGATAGAAACAACTGATGAGATCAAATCGATCGAGATAGTGGATGCGGGAGAGGGCATCGATCTGCAGATTGAGCTGTCGGATGAGCGGATGTTGCAATTGGAGCGCCGCAGGCGAACGATGGCAGGACCGGCGGGATGTGGCCTTTGCGGACTTGAATCGATTGATGAGGCAGTGAGGCCTCCGACGCGGGTTGAACGCCCATCATTTGTCCTTGCAGCTGACGATATCGCTCTGGCTGTTGCCGCTGCAGCTGAGAGGCAACCTCTCTTTGATGAGACGCGCGCAGTTCATGCGGCTGCCTTCTATGTGCCCGACCGAGGTGTTGTTACCGTTCGCGAAGATGTCGGACGCCATAATGCGCTGGACAAGCTGTGCGGCGCTCTCGCGCGTTCACAGGAGAATGCGGGTGCAGGTGCGATCGTCATGACCAGCCGGGTTTCTGTTGAATTGATACAGAAAGCGGCGCGCGCTGGATGCGGTTTTCTTATTGCCGTTTCTGCGCCCACGTCACTGGCAATTGAAACCGCCGAGGCTGCAGGCATCTGTCTTGTCGGCATTGCGCGTGGTGCAGAATTTGAAGTGTTTACATATCCGGCGCAAATCGTGGCGGGGGAGAATGAGGGAGTATCGGTCCATGTCGCATGACAAGATCGTTTATATGGCCAACCAGATTGCGACTTTCTTCGGCTCGCAGCCGGAGGATGAAAGGGTGGCTGGTGTTGCCAACCATATCAATAAATTCTGGGAACCACGCATGAGGCAGCAGTTCTTCGAGAAGCTTGAAGCTGGCGCACCATTCGATCCGCTGGTGGTGGAAGCGGCGCGCGAGGTTAATAGACCCACATAAAAAAAGCCGCACCCGATGGCGCGGCTTTTTAGATTATAGCCGTAGTAGATCAGGCCGCGGCCAGATCTTCCACCTCATTTTCCTTGAACATCTTGGCGAGGTTCAGGAAGCAGATCATGCCGTTTTCATTGGCGATGATGCCTTCCGCAAAGCTGCGGTCGAAAGACGAGGTAATTTCCGGAACCGGTTGAATATCGTTGCCGGAAACAGTCAGGATGTCGGAAACGCGGTCAACCAGCATGCCGATGACCATGTTATGAACTTCCGCCACCACAATTGCAGAACGCTCATTGGCTTCCGTGCTGCTCATACCCAGTTTGTAGGATAGATCGATAATCGGGATCACCGAGCCGCGCAGGTTCATGACGCCGATGACTTCCGGCGGAGAATGCGGGATTGGCGTGCAAGGCGCCCAGCCGCGAATTTCGCGGATGGTCGTTGTTTTTACACAGAATTCCTGCTCATGTAGGCGAAATGCAATGATTTCAAGGGTTTCGCCAGCAAATTTGGTCATGTTGGTTGCTTGAGTCATATCAGAATTCTTCCCAGTTTGCTTCAGCGGCCGCAGTTGCTGCACTACCGGCGGAGAAGGCGCTGGCCACTTTTTGCGCCATTTGACGAGCCGGGGATTCGACGGGTTTTGCGTTGGCTTTCGCGGGTTTGACCGCTGGAGCAGGGGCCGCGGACCGAGCCGGCGCCCGGACGGGGGCGGCGGGTGCTGGCGCGCGGCTTGGCGCGGCGGACCTGCCAGCTGCAGGATTGCCGGTCTTGAATTGCGCAAGCATGTCGTTGAGCGCCTGTGCCTCCGTGGCCAGTGAGTGGCTTGCCGCATTGGCTTCTTCCACCATTGCAGCATTTTGCTGCGTTCCCTGGTCCATCGTGTTGACTGCGGAATTGATTTCCTTCAGCCCAACGGCCTGTTCGCGGGCCGCATCTACGATTGCCGCAACGTTGCTGTTGATTTCCTGAACCTGCGAAACGATTTCCACGAGCGCCTTGCCTGTGCGATCCACCAGCGACACGCCGTGTTTGACCTTGTCGCCGGAGCGGGTGATCAATTCCTTGATTTCCTTCGCCGCATTGGCCGAGCGCTGCGCCAGCTCTCGGACTTCCTGCGCGACAACGGCAAAGCCCTTGCCTGCTTCACCAGCGCGGGCCGCTTCAACGCCAGCATTGAGCGCCAGAAGGTTTGTTTGGAAGGCGATGTCGTCAATCACCCCAATAATATTGCTGATTTCGTTGGATGAGCTTTCGATTTCGCCCATCGCGGTAACAGCTTCCTTCACAACTTCGCCTGAGCGTTCCGCATTATCGCGGGTTTTGGCGACAAGCGTGCCTGCCTCTTCGGCGCGGTGAGAGGAGTCATTGACGGTTGTAGAGATTTCTTCCAGCGCGGCCGCCGTTTCTTCAACGGATGCTGCCTGCTGTTCAGTACGGCGTGAAAGATCATCTGCACTGGAGCGGATTTCGGCAGCACCAGAAGCAATAGCGGCAGCGTTTGCGCCGATAGAGCCAAGTGCGGCCTCAAGCCGGGACACCGACTCGTTGAAGTCAAGGCGCAATTTTTCCAGATTTTCTGGGAACTTCGTGTTGATCCGCTGTTGCAGATCTCCATCGGCCAGATCCTGAAGCGCATTGGCAAGAACTTCAACCGCATGGACACGATCTGTCACATCAGTTGCGAATTTTACAACCCGGAAGACCTTGCCGGCTTCGTCGAAGATTGGGTTATAGGTGGCCTGGATCCAGACCTCCTTCCCGCCTTTGCCGATGCGCAAGAATTCATCCGACTGAAACTTACCAGCGGAAAGCTCGTTCCAGAACTGCTTGTATGCATCGCTGTGGACATAGTCTGCCTGGCAGAACATTGAGTGATGTTTTCCGGAGATCTCATCCAGCTTGTAGCCGAGCGCGTTGCAGAAATTTTCATTGGCGGTGATGATCTCGCCTTTTGGTGTAAATTCAATGATCGCCTGTGAACGCGAAAGTGCGGCGAGCTTGCCGGCATCTTCCATGGCTCTGATCTTGCTGGCCGTAATATCGGTCGCGAATTTGACAACCTTGTAAGGCTTTCCACCTCTGAAAACCGGGTTGTAGCTGGCTTCAATCCAGACTTCCCTGCCGCCTTTGCCAATACGCTTGAACTGGCGTTGTTCAAATTCACCACGGTTCAGTTTGGCCCAGAATTCCTTATAATCCGGTGACGCGGCAAATGCCGTTTCTACGAACATGGAATGGTGCTTGCCGATGATTTCTGACGCTTCGTAACCCAAAGCCTTGCAGAAATTTTCGTTGGCTTTGAGAATTTTTCCCGTCAAATCAAATTCAATGATTGCCTGAGACTTGCCCATGGCATCCATAATTGCTTTCGCGTCAGACCCTAGACTGAACATAAATATTTCCCTTCCGCGTTTTTCGAATGCGCTCAATTGTCCGGTCCCCGTTGGACTGTTCTCAGAGCCTGCTCGGTCTCGGAGAGCACGCATTCGAATCTCGGCAGAGAGAATAAGGGCTGAAGGGTTAAGAAATAATTTAATACATTCGACCTTGTGAATATAAAGATTGCAAGAAATTGATGATTGTCAGATTTTGAAAAAAGAAATGCATAACAATGCACTATCTAGATGCGTGCTTGTTTATGCCTAGCAAGATCTGAACCGTGAATGCGTTAATTTGATCGTAAGATTTGGACCACGAAAGGTGGGCAAGGTGTTCAATATTGATACATCCGCAAGCCAAAGAAAAAACCGGCGCAAGACACGCCGGTTTGTCAAAAAATTTGATGCTAATCGCTAATTTTAACTAGCAAAATTTAGTAGCGATAGCCACGTGGGCAATCATCGATATAACGGCGGCCGTAGCGGTCGCGGTAGTAACAACGGCCAGGTTCATTGGCGGCGCCGATCACCGCACCTCCAACGCCGCCAATTGCGGCGCCCACTGCAGCGCCCTGAAGATTGCCGGTAACAACACCGCCAACGATTGCGCCGGCGGCCGCGCCGGTGGCAGCGCCCTTTTCAGTCTGCGAACAACCAGCAACAGCCAGTGCAATAACGGCTAGAGCAATTGCTTTTTTCATTTCTGTCTCCCTTGTTGAACGGGCCAAACATTGCGCCTCGTTCTATCAATCAAACACCAGCCTGCGCAAATTGCCGCATGCTACGGAACTGCGTAAGGCGAAAAAACGTTCCAATTGTGAGCAATTGGCGTTTTCATGCAAAATACAGAATGCGCCGAGAGCAAGGCGGCCGCAAGACTGTTTCAGTTTTGACCCACTTTTTGCAACTTTCCCGTCTTCGGCAACGTCACGATCACTATTTCATACTCTTTTGATCAAAAGGGCCATTGATCCCGCTCGAAAAAAGTCAAATGATGGAGCACGCATATTCGTTGGATGTGCGAGGGAGGAACTTATGACAAAAGTGACATTGACTGTGAATGGCCGCAAAATGAGCGGCGAGTGTGAGGACCGCACACTTCTGAGCACTTTCATTCGCGAAAACCTTGGCCTGACAGGTACCCATGTTGGTTGCGATACAACACAGTGTGGTGTGTGTGTCGTTCATATGGACGGCAAATCGGTGAAGAGCTGTTCATTGCTGGCTGTACAGGCAAATGGTTCCGAGATCACCACAATCGAAGGTTTGGCTGGCGGCGATGAGCTGCATCCGGTTCAAGCTGCTTTCAAGGAACATCACGGTTTGCAGTGCGGCTTTTGCACACCTGGCATGGTGATGGCAGCCGCTGACATTATTCGCCGTCATGGCGGCAACCTCGACGAAAAGACGGTTCGCGCCGAGTTGGAAGGCAATCTCTGTCGCTGCACCGGTTACCACAACATCGTGAAAGCCATTCTTGCCGCCAACGCTGAGATGCACGGCGCGAAGGCTGCCGCAGAATAGGTCTGTTTTGGAAAATTAGACTCAATCGGAATCTCGGGAGGAGAGAGATATGGGTGTTGAAGGTATTGGCGCACGCGTTGCGCGAAAGGAAGATAAGCGTTTTCTCACCGGTAAGGGCCGGTATGTTGACGATATGGTGGTGCCGGGTATGAAATATGCGGCGTTTGTCCGCAGTCCCCACGCACATGCGAAAATCAAGAGCATTGATCTTTCGGCCGCCAAAGAAATGCCAGGCGTTATTGACGTTCTGGAGGGTAAGGCGATGCAGGAAGACGGCATCGGCAATCTCATCTGCGGCTGGATGATTCATTCAAAAGACGGTTCGCCCATGAATATGGGGGCCTGGCGTCCTTTGGCTTACGACACGGTGCGTTACGTGGGTGACGCCGTTGCCATCGTTGTCGCCGATAGCCAGATGGAGGCGCGGGACGCAGCTGAAGCCGTCGCTGTTGAATATGAGCCGCTGGCGCATGTGACGGAAGCGATTGACGCCCTGCAGGACGGGCAACCGCAAATCCATCCGGAAGCCAAGAATAACCTGATCTACGATTGGGAAATTGGTGATCAGGCTGCGACTGAAGCTGCTCTTGCGACCGCAGCGCATATTACCGAGATCGAAATCACCAATAATCGTCTTTCTCCGAACCCGATGGAGCCTCGTGCGGCGCTTGGCGTCTATGACGCCGCTGAAGACCACTATACCTGCTACACGACCAGCCAGAACCCGCATGCGGCGCGTCTGGTCATGAGCGCGTTCTACAATGTTGCGCCGGAAAACAAGCTTCGGGTGATTGCGCCGGATGTTGGTGGCGGTTTTGGTTCGAAAATCTATATTTATCCGGAAGAAATTACCTGTCTTTGGGCCTCGAGAAAAACAGGCGTTCCTGTGAAATGGAACTCGGATCGTACGGAAGCCTTCCTCACCGACGCGCATGGTCGCGACCATGTGTCGAATGTGAAGATGGCGTTTGACGCCAATAACCGGATTACGGCTCTTAAAGTGGAAACGACCGCCAATTTCGGCGCATATATGTCGCTTTTCTCTTCTGCCGTGCCGACCTATCTTTATGCGACGCTGCTTTCCGGTCAGTATAACATCCCTTCCATTCATGCGGAGGTGAAGGGTGTTTACACCAACACTGTGCCGGTGGATGCCTATCGTGGCGCGGGACGTCCGGAGGCGACGTATCTTCTGGAGCGTACGGTCGAAACGGCTGCGCGTGAGCTCGGGCTTTCTCCTGCCGAGCTTCGCCGTATCAACTTCATTCGCGAGTTTCCACACCAGACGCCGGTTATCATGAATTATGATGCCGGTGATTATGAAGCGTCGTTGAATGCGGCCATGGAGGCTGCTGACTGGAACGGGTTTGAGGCTCGCCGGGCGGAAGCCGAAGGGCGCGGAAAGAAGCGCGGTATCGGTATGAGCTGCTACATTGAGGCCTGCGGTATTGCGCCGTCGGCTGCGGTTGGTTCACTAGGCGCCGGTGTTGGTCTTTGGGAATCAGCGGAAGTCCGCGTGAATGCTGTCGGCACGGTGGAAATTCTCACGGGCTCGCACAGCCATGGCCAAGGCCATGAGACAACCTTTGCGCAACTTGTATCCCAGCGCCTGGGAATGCCGATCGACAATATCAACATTGTTCATGGTGACACTGACAAAGTGCAGATGGGCATGGGTACCTATGGCTCCCGTTCCGGTGCTGTTGGTATGTCGGCTATCGTGAAAGCGCTCGATAAGGTGGAAGCCAAGGCGAAGAAGCTTGCGGCGCATCTGCTGGAGGCTGACGAAAGCGACATTGTCATTGAAGATGGCGCGGTGAAGGTTGCCGGTACAGACAAGGCGCTGCAGTGGTTTGAACTGACGCTTGCGGCCTATACCGCCCATAATCTGCCTGAAGGCATGGAACCGGGCCTGAAAGAAAGCGCTTTCTATGACCCCTCCAACTTTACCTTCCCGGCGGGTTGCTACATCTGCGAGGTCGAGGTTGATCCCGAAACCGGTGTAACCGAAGTCGTGCATTTTGTGGCGGCTGATGACTTTGGCAACATCATTAATCCGATGATTGTCGAGGGGCAGGTGCATGGCGGTATTGCACAGGGAATTGGTCAGGCTATGCTGGAAGGTGTTCACTATGATCCCGACACCGGGCAATTGATAACGGCCAGCTATATGGACTACGCCATGCCACGGGCGGATGTATTGCCTTCCTTTGAGGTCTCGCATCAGTGTACGCCATGCCCAAGCAATCCGCTTGGCATCAAGGGCTGCGGCGAGGCGGGAGCCATCGGTTCACCGCCGGCGCTGATCAATGCGATTACCGATGCGATCGGCAATAACAACCTCTCGATGCCCGCGACCCCGCAAAAGGTCTGGGAAGCGGCCAACAATATTTAATCGGAGGAAGACACATGTATGAGACCATTTACCATCGGGCTTCCTCGGTTGATGAAGCCGCAAACCTTCTGGCTAATGCTGATGAGGGCAAATATCTGGCCGGTGGCATGACGCTAATTGCGACGATGAAGCAGCGTCTTGCAGCGCCGTCTGATCTGATTGACCTTCGCCATATTGGCAGCATGAAGGGTATTTCGGTGAGCGGCCATTCCGTGCGTATCGGGGCGGGCACCACGCATTACGAAGTGGCAAGCTCCGCTGAGTTGCGGGCCGTATGCCCCGCGCTTTGCGATCTGGCGAGCCACATTGGCGATCCCCACGTCCGTCACATGGGCACAATCGGCGGTTCGGTGGCCAATAATGATCCGGCGGCGGACTATCCTGCTGCGGTGCTGGGGCTTGGCATGACGGTTATTACCAACAAACGTGCGATTGAGGCCGATCAGTTCTTCAGGGGGCTTTTTGAAACGGCGCTTGAGGAAGACGAAATCATCACCGCGTTCGCATTTGAGGCCCCGGAGAAAGCTGGCTATACCAAGTTTGCCAATCCCGCGTCGCGTTACGCCATGGCTGGCGTTTTTGTCGCCAAAAATGGCGATGACGTACGGGTTGCAATTACCGGCGCGGGCTCTGACGGGGTATTCCGCCACGGTGGTATGGAGCAGGCGCTTGCGGCACATTGGTCGCCGGATTCAGTTGCAGGCATTCATGTGGATTCCGAAGAAATGCTTTCCGACTTGCATGGAACGTCGGAATACAGGGCGCATCTGGTGAAGGTTATGGCCAAACGCGCAGTACTGGCCGCAGGCTGATGACGTTTGATTAAAACTTGACCTTCCTTTTGCTGGAAGGTTTAGATTGGGCGCGTCCAGATGGGCGCGCCTATTTATTTGGGAGTTGTTTGATGAATATCGGACGGGCATCAGATGTCTCGGGTCTTCCACCGAAAACCATTCGCTACTACGAGGAAATCGGTCTGGTGGTGCCTGATCGCTCGGAAAACGGCTATCGGGATTATTCCGAAGAAGACGGGCACAGGCTCAAATTCTTGCAGCGCTCCCGCAGCCTGGGCTTTTCCATTGAGGAGTGCCGGATGTTGCTTTCCCTTTACGAGGATCAGCACCGGGCAAGTGCTGACGTCAAGGCAATGGCAAAGCAGAAGATCGCCGAGATCGAAGAAAAAATAAAGCAGCTGAATGGCTTGAAGGCAACGTTGGGTGGGCTTGTAAGCAGTTGTCATGGCGACCGACGGCCAGATTGCCCCATTCTCGATGACTTGGCTGGTGAGCGCCATTAAAGAGGTAAGTTCGTGCAGCTCTGCCCGGGCGTGACCTTCGACGTTCCGGGTGTTATAGGCTGGGTCAGACAAAAAAGTCCGCGGCTTGTGGACTGAAAGAGGCTTTTGAATGCGTACAATTTCTGTCCTTGGCTCAACGGGCTCCATCGGGGTTAGTACACTTGACGTTGTGGCGCAGATGGGAGGGCGGAATGCGTTCAAGGTTGGCGCTCTGACCGGGAACGGTAATATCGCGTTGTTGGCCGAACAGGCCATATTGACTAGCGCGCAGCTCGCGGTAACTGCCAATGAAGAGAATTACGCTGAGCTTAAAAATGCACTAGCGGGGACGGAAACGGCAGTCGCTGCAGGTCGGACAGGCTTGCTGGAGGCCGCCGAGCTGGACGCCGATATCGTCATGGCGGCGATTGTCGGAACCGCTGGACTTGCGCCGACATTGGCGGCGGCGCGGCGCGGCGCTGACATAGCATTGGCAAACAAGGAATGTCTCGTTACCGCAGGCGAGTTATTTGTGAAAGCGATTGAAGTCGGCGGCGGAAGACTCCTGCCGGTCGATAGCGAGCACAATGCAATATTTCAGGTTCTGGAGGAACATAACCGCCACGCGTTGGAGCGTATCATCCTGACAGCGTCCGGCGGACCGTTCAGGACATGGACCCGGGAGCAGATGGCCAGTGTAACGGCGGCGGTCGCCAGGGTTCATCCCAATTGGTCTATGGGTTTGAAAATATCGGTTGGCAGTGCTTCCATGTTCAACAAGGCGTTGGAAATGATTGAGGCCAAGCATCTCTTCGCTGTGGAGCCAAGCCAGATCGAGGTTGTTGTTCATCCCCAATCCGTTGTCCATTCCATGGTTGGCTACAAGGACGGGTCCGTGCTTGCCCAATTGGGCTGTCCGGATATGCGGACGGCGATTGGTTATTCGCTGAGCTATCCCGCCCGGCCCAGTCTTGATGTTGAGCGATTGGATTTCACCAAACTGTCCCGTCTTGATTTTGAAGCGCCAGATGAGGGCCGTTTCCCTGCACTCAGGCTGGCGCGGATGGCGCTGGAGCGCGGCGGCCCGCAGGCAGCCATTATGAATGCGGCAGAGGAAACTGCATTTGAAGCGTTCGTTGAAGACCGGATCGGTTTTCTAGATATGGCCGAGATCGCCGAGGCGGTGATGGAAGACATGAGCGCATGGGCAAGCCCTGCAGACATGGACGATGTTTTTGTCGTGGATGCTGAAGCGCGCCATCGCGCCGCTGCATTCATTCTTCGCAAGGAAGCGGCGTGAGGCTTGTTATCGTTGCCGGGAGGTTTCCCCCGGCTTCGATGATTATTGCGATATCACCCGTAGATGGCTTGCGAAATTTCGCCCGGGTAGGTTCCCATGCAGCCTTCGACGGCGTTGTTTGTCATGACCAGAGTCGTAATGCCATTTGATGGATCGATAAACCAGGAATGGCCGTAAACGCCGCCCCAGCTGACAGAGCCATTTGGCAGCTTGGAACGGGCTATGGTTTCATCCTCGATAACCGCTCCGAAAAAGCCGAAGCGCGCACCGTCTTCTGTCTCTGGTCTGGGCGTGGCGCCAATCTGGTTGACCATCGCGGCGCTTGTGATCTCCCGACTGAGGATCGGCGCTCCCCCGGCCCGGATTGTTTCCAGAAAGGTCATGATTTGTGGTGCAGTTCCAACCGCGCCTGCGCCGCCGGACTGGTAGGCTCTGGGGTTGAATAATCGAGATGGTGAGAAATAAAGCGGATTGCCGGAGCGGTCGGGCACATAGTGGTTGTCATGCATACGCTCGGGCTCTGGCTTTGCATCCACATAGGGCGTCGCCAGCCGGGCCGCATCGGTGACTTTGAAACCGGTATCGTTCATGCCAAGTGGTCCGGTCACATATTTGTTCAAAGCGTTATGCAGACTGGTTCCTTCCACAGCTGCTATAACCGCTCCCAGAACGTCAATTGCCGTTGAGTATCGCCAAAGTTTTCCGGGTTTGTAGAGTAGGGGAATGGCGGCGAGGCGTGTGAAATTTTCCTCAAAGCTCAAATCTGTATTGCCAAGGCCTTCATCCACTTCCTGGCCCTCTGCGGGCTTGCCGTAAATGTTGACCAGATAGGCGAAACCGGCTGTGTGGGTGAGAAGATGGCGGATGGTGATGTCCGGTACGTTTCCGTCCGCTTCTTTCGGCGTAAAATAGGGAAGGTGGTCGCGCACCAATGTGTCGAGTGTGAGCTTGCCATTGTCGACCATCGCAAGTGCCGTTGCTGCGACAAGCGGTTTGGTTACCGACGCCAAGCGATAGATCGTGTCAGGCTGGATCGGCGTACCATTTTCCCGGTCAGCGAGGCCAGCAAAGCGTTCAAAGACAGTTTCGCCATTCTTTTTAACGATGACGGCTGTTCCCGTGACACGCTTCTCGGCCATTGCATGATCAATGGCTGCGTCGATACGCTCTTTCATTTCGATCCCTCCAAAATGCGTGCAGCGGACCATGATTCCATGATCCGCTGCAACAAGGACTTATACTTATGTAATTTTATGCTACCGCACGGGCCAGCGCACACTGTGACCAGAGGTCGTGCAATGCATCCACCAAATGTCTCATATCGTCATCGGAGTGAACGGGGCTTGGCGTAATGCGCAGGCGTTCCGTTTTCTTCGGCACTGTCGGATAGTTGATCGGTTGGACATAGATGCCATAGGTGTCAAGAAGGATGTCGGATATCCATTTGCACTTGGCTGCATCACCTACAATGACCGGCACAATGTGGCTCGGATTATCGAGATGCGGGATACCTCTTTTATCCAGGAGCGAACGCAGGGTGCGCGCCCGCTCCTGATGACAGAGCCGTTCGTGCTGGCTTTGTTTGAGGTGCTGGATTGAGGCCAGTGCGCCCGCCGCCAGAGCTGGCGGAAGCGACGTCGTGAAGATGAACCCCGAAGCAAAGGAACGAACAAAGTCGATCAGAGCTGCAGAGCCGGTTATATAACCGCCCATAACGCCGAACGCCTTACCGAGCGTGCCTTCAATGACCGTGAGGCGATCCATGAGACCTTCGCGCTCGGCGATGCCGCCGCCACGTGGGCCGTAAAGGCCTACGGCATGGACTTCGTCAATGTAGGTCATGGCGCCGTATTTGTCGGCAATATCGCAGATTTCCTTGATCGGTGCGATGTCGCCATCCATCGAATAGACGGATTCAAAGGCGATCATTTTGGGAGCATCGGGATCGGCGGCCTGCAATTTGGCTTCCAGATCGGCCAGGTCATTGTGCTTCCACAAGACGCGCTCCGCCTTTGAATGGCGAATGCCCTCAATCATCGATGCGTGGTTGAGCGCATCGGAGAAGACGATCATGCCGGGGATCTTGGAAGCAAGTGTTGTCAGCGACGCCCAGTTGGACATGTAGCCGGAATTAAAGAGCAGCGCGGCTTCCTTGCCATGCAGGTCTGCGAGCTCGCGCTCAAGCAAAACATGATAATGGTTTGTGCCGGAAATGTTGCGCGTGCCGCCAGCGCCTGCGCCGCAATGGTCGATAGCCTCTTTCATGGCCGCAATGACTTTGGGATGCTGGCCCATGCCAAGATAATCGTTGGAGCACCAAACGGTTACGTCCTGAGTTCCATTTTCCGTATGGCGAGTCGCCTTGGGAAAGCTGCCTGCCTGCCGCTCAATATCTGCAAATACGCGATAGCGGCCTTCTTCGTGAAGTCCCTCAAGCTGGCCCTTGAAAAATGCCTCGAAGTCCATTCGTATTCTCCAACTTACATGTCCAAACCTTTTCAGGTTTGTCGTACATGTCGTCAACCCCGAATGCCGCAAAAACAATAATATGCGACAAATTGCATACCAATTTTATGTGATTGGCATGGGCAATCCACTAGCATCTGGTCTGGTACGCGTACTTGACTTACATCAAGCAGCTTACCAAAAGCTGACGGGACCGGTATGATTTCTGTGGGCGTAATTTGACAATATCGAACAGTATGCCGTTTTGTGATCAGCGAATACGGAGCCCTGTAGATGGATCAAACAGGAATGCGCGGGTCGGGTCGAAATGTGCGGCATAGTCCTGGCCGGCGCGCGCATTATCACCTTCCTGCAATCCAACGATCAGCGGATTGTCGCTGGCGGCGGCGACATAGCCGTAGGAGACGCCGCCCAGATGCTCGATGACGTCGATATGGGCATTGATGCGGGCTTGTCCGGCTGGATTGAAATGTTCCGGCCTTATCCCGACGACAACCTCCTGGCCGACCTTGGCGTCGGTGACGCCAGGAACCTGGAATTCAGTGCTGTCGTATTCCTGCAGTTTAACAGTGGCAGTACCGTCTTCGGCTGATAGTACCTTTGCGGAAAGCAGGTTCATTTTTGGGGAGCCGATGAAGCCCGCGACGAATATATTGTCGGGATTGCCGTAAAGTTCGAGTGGCGCGCCGACCTGTTCAATCTTTCCGGCGCGCAAGACAACGATCTTATCGGCCAGTGTCATGGCCTCAACCTGATCGTGGGTCACGTAGATCATGGTTGCCTTGAGGTCGTCGTGCAGTTTGGCGATTTCGAGACGCATGCGAACGCGCAGTTCCGCATCGAGGTTGGACAGGGGCTCGTCGAACAGGAACACTTCAGGCTCGCGAACGATTGCCCGACCGATGGCGACACGCTGGCGCTGGCCTCCGGACAGTTGCTTGGGCTTGCGCTCAAGGAACTGTTCAAGGTGTAGGATTTGGGCTGCCTTTTCAACGCGCTCTGCAACAACGCGGCTGTCGGTTCCCGTCATGCGCAAACCGAAGCCCATATTTTCCTTGACCGACATATGCGGATAAAGCGCGTAGGACTGGAACACCATCGCGACTCCCCGGTCCGCGGGCTCAACGCCGGTTACGTTATTCTCGCCGATGAAAATCTGTCCGCTGCTTGAATCTTCCAACCCCGCGACCAGACGCAGAAGTGTGGACTTGCCGCACCCGGAAGGGCCAACAAAAACACAAAATTCGCCGGATTCGATTGTAAGATCGACACCGTGGATAACATCGACCGCCCCGAAGGATTTTTTCAGATTTTTGAGTTCAACATTTGCCATTTCTGCTTCCTCCCAGAAAATAAATCAGCCTCGCGGACCCAGTTTTGTACTCATGTCTTCGGCAATTTTTTCGGCGGTTTCGCGCACCAGATCCGACCAGCTTTCAAGCCGCGCCATGGGCACGCGATAGATGGGCGCGGTAATGGAAATACCGGCATAAATTGAGTTTGAGGCCCGTGGTGAGATTGGCGCGGCAATGCAGTGAATGCCTGCTTCGTGCTCCTCATGGTCAAAGGCATACCCTTTGGCGCGAATGAGTCTTATTTCGTCACGAAAGGCGTCCGCAGAGGTGATTGTCGTTGGCGTAAACGGCCTGAACTCGATCTGCGCAATCCGCTCCTTGGCAATATCTTCGGGCAGGAGGGAGAAGGCGGCTTTGCCCACACCTGTACAATAGCAGGGTGAGACGTTGCCAATCTGGCTGTGCATGCGCACGGCCTGACTCGATTCCACCTTGTCGAGATAGACCACGTCCAAACCCTGCAAAACACCAAGGTGAATGGTCTCACCGACCTTTTCATGCAGCGTATTGAGATGTGGCTCGGCAATGTTGCGAAATTTGTTGCTCGCCCAGGCGTTGGAAGCAAACGTTAAAAGCCGCAACCCAAGCGCATAGGAATGGTCGGCGTTTACTTCCAACAGCCCCTCGTCAATCAGATTGGAAATCTGTCGGTGCAAAGTGCCGCGCGGTTGATCAACCAATGACAACAGATCGGTAAATCGAAGCGGTCGCGGCGAAGAGGCCACCACTTCCAGCACGGCAATCGCCTTGCCGAGCGTACCAGTATCTGCCGGTTGCTTCCCCATATTCCTCCCTCGGGCGGTTCCCATCCGCCCTTGACATTCAACTACAATATGCAAATAATTCTAAATAGTCAAATTCAATTCCGAATAATGGAATTTTTGACGATGCCAAAGTTCCGACCTGAGCTTGGAGGTGAGGGGAGGAATTCGTTTCCACGGAGACGATTTGTTTATGCGCAACCTTTGGGTGATTGCGCCTAACCGGGAGGAATATCTTTATGAAACGCAGTGCAAAAACCGCAATTCTAGCCTTTGCGACAGCATCGCTATTGGCGTCTGTCGCTTCCGCCGAGCAGCGCGTTGTCAAATACAACGCCGACTACGATCCGATTCCGCTTGCAGGAATGGAAGCGCTGATTGCCGACTTCGAGGCTGCAAATCCGGATATTGATATCCAGCTTACCAACTTCGACCACGAAGGTTACAAGACGGCGATCCGCAACTTCCTGTCTGCCGATGCGCCTGACCTTGCAAACTGGTACGCGGGCAATCGTATGGCCCCCTTTGTCAAGGCAGGGCAGTTTGCAGATATAACGGATGTTTGGGACAATAACGGCCTGAACGATGCTCTGGCTTCGGCTGCGCCTTCCATGACGATCGACGGTAAAAAATGGGGCGTTCCTTATACCTACTATCAGTGGGGCATCTACTATAACCGCGATGCTTATAAGGCTGCCGGCGTCGATCTGCCGGGCGAAAATGGCGTCACCTGGGATCAGTTTGTCGAAAACTGCAAGAAGTTCTCCGCTGCTGGCATCGATTGCGTTACCACCGGCACAAAAGCCCTTTGGCCTGCCGCCGGTATCTTCGACTATCTGGATCTGCGCACCAATGGGTATCAGTTCCACATGGATCTGACAGCCGGCAAAATTGCCTGGACTGATGAGCGGGTTAAAGCTGTTTTTGCTGAGTGGGCCAAGTTCCAGCCTTACATCACCAAGAACCATGCCGCGATTGACTGGCAGGATGCTGCCGCGCTTATGATTCAGGGTAAGGCCGCTCACTATGTGATGGGTAACTTTGCCGTGGGTAACTTCAAGGAAGGCGGCATGACCAATGAAAATCTTGGTTTCATGGTCTTCCCGGAAATCACGCCCGGTCTGGCGCGTGCGGAAGAAGCTCCGACGGATACGATCCACATTCCTGCCGGTGCAAAGAACCCGGAAGACGCCAAGAAGTTCTTGGCCTATGTGGCTTCGGCTGATGCGCAGACCAAGTATAATGCTGCGGTCAACCAGCTGCCGACCAACAAGAACTCTCAGGTTGGCGACGACCCGTTCCTGCAGGCTGGCTTCAAGATGCTTTCAACGGCTGACGGCGGTATCGCGCAGTTTTTCGACCGCGACGCGCCGGCTGAAATGGCCAAGGCAGGCATGGAAGGCTTCCAGCAGTTCATGGTTCAGCCCGACCAGCTCGACAAGATTCTCGAACGTCTCGAGAAAGCGCGTCAGCGCATCTACAAATAAGCAATGATCAACTGGGCGGTTTCGGCCGCCCGGAATTTCATGAGGGCGCGTTAACGCGCTGGCTTAAGAGCATCAAGTCTGTCGGGAGGGTATAAGCATGACTGGTTCATCTGCGACCGCCATGCCAGCGGTGCAGCCGCCGAGGCGCAGCTATTGGAGGCGCAATCAGCGCAATCTTGCGCCGTGGCTTTTTCTGGCGCCCGGCGTCATCATGTTTTTGATTTACGTCATCTGGCCGATTGTCAGTTCCATCTGGCTTTCCTTCTATGATTGGGATGGGCTGGGCCAAAAAACATGGTTGGGGCTTGCCAATTATGCCGAGCTGCTCGACGACGATAATTTCTATATTTCGCTGAAGAACAACGTGATCTGGCTTGTCCTGTTCATGCTGGCTGTGCCGATCGGCCTGTTCATCGCGATTTTTCTCAATCAGACCGTCACCGGGATCCGGATTTATAAATCGCTCTTCTTCTTTCCTTTCGTGATTTCCCAGGTTGTTGTAGGTCTGATATTTTCTTGGTTCTACGCACCGAATTTCGGCTTGCTTTACAAATTGGTCGAGTGGGCAACAGGCACAGGGATCGCCTTTTTGGCGGAGCCTGACTACGTGACCTATGCCTTGGTCGTGGCGGGCCTTTGGCCGCAGATTGCTTATTGCATGATCCTGTATTTGACCGGGCTGAACAACATTTCACCCGACCAGATTGAAGCGGCGCGTTTGGACGGTGCGAAAGGCTGGCGTATGCTGTGGTTTGTGGTGATCCCGCAACTGCGCCCGGCAACCTTTATTGCAGTTGTGGTTACCGTTATCGGCGCGCTCAGGTCGTTCGATATCGTTTCTATTATGACCGACGGTGGCCCGTTCGGTTCTTCACGCGTTCTGTCCTTCTACATGTATGAGCAAGCGCTTTCCGAATATGGCTACCGCATGGGTTATGGCGCAGCGATTGCGGTCATTCTCTTCCTGATCATGATGGTGTTCATCAGTGGCTTCATCTGGAAGATGGTCAATGATGAGAGGGGGAGCTAGGCATGTTTCCGAAACCCATTCAAAAAGCGACACCCCCAATGCAGTGGCTTTATGCAATCGCTTTGCCGGTTGCGCTTCTGCTGTGGTTGCTCCCGCTTCTCGGTGTGGCGGTAACGTCGGTTCGCCCAGCAAGCGATCTTGCGCAGGGCAACTATTTTGGCATGCCGTCCACGATCGCGATTGGCAATTATCTGGAGATATTTACCCAGACGCCGATGGCGAACTACATCCGCAACTCATTTTTTGTGACCATCCCGACGGTGATTGGAGCTGTAGCTCTTTCATGTCTTGCGGGTTTTGCGCTGGCCACATACAGGTTCCGCTCAAACCTGTTGGTGTTCTTCATGTTCGTGGCGGGCAATTTTGTACCGTTTCAAATCCTCATGGTTCCTGTACGTGATTTGACTGTGAACACGGGACTCTACAACACCTATACCGGCCTCATTTTGTTCCACATCGCGTTCCAGACGGGATTTTGTACGCTCTTCATGCGCAATTTTATCAAGGCCCTGCCATTTGAACTGATTGAGTCTGCGCGCGTTGAAGGCGTTAGCGAGTGGAAGATTTTTCGCTATATCGTATTGCCGCTTATGCGGCCTGCTATTGCGGCTTTGTCGGTGCTGGTTTTCACCTTCATATGGAATGAATATTTCTGGGCGACTGTGCTGACACAGGGCTCGGATGTGCAACCAGTTACGGCGGGGCTATTCTCGCTGAACGGCCAATGGATTGCGCAGTGGCATCTGGTCTCTGCAGGCTCCATCGTGGCGGCGCTTCCACCAGTGTTGATGTTCTTCCTGATGCAACGCCATTTTATCGCCGGGCTGACGCTCGGGGCTACCAAGGGCTAACAATAATGCATACTCAAGTGCGCGGACTTGACCCCGTTGAATGCTGGCGACTGGACAATGGGGACAGGACCGCTGTTTTTGCCAGTTTTGCCGATGGCGTGCCTGCTCTGGTGAGCTTCGGGCAGGAATTGCCGCAAAATGAAGACCTGCAAACCCTCGCGCTTAACAGCTTGCCCAACGTGTCTTCCGGCCAGTTGGATCCGCTTGTGCCATTAACATTGTGCCCCACGCCTTCAGAAGGCTGGCAGGGGCATCCTGGTATCCGCCTTCGGTCTGAAACAGGCGAACCCATCCTGCCCAGATGGCGTCTCGTTAAAGCTGAAATAGCCGATGATGCATGCATCCATTGGTCCCTTGAGGGGCAGGGCGTGGCTGTCGATTGCACACTTGAGCTATCTGTCAAACTTGGCGATTGTGGCGTTCTATCCATTCAGATTGAAAGCGCTGGCGGAGATCGGCCCTTAATAGACTGGCTTGCGCCCTGCGTTCCCGTTCCTGATCATATGCCGCGTATTATCGATCATGGCGGACGCTGGACCGGCGAGTTTCAGAGGCAGGAGCACCGTTTCACGTTGGGCCAATATGTCCGTGAGAGCTTTGAAGGCCGTACGGGGCATGCGCATTTCCCGGGCATGATTTTTGCGGCTGACGCCTGCGGGGAAAATGCTGGTGACTGCATGGCCGTTTCACTTACGTGGTCGGGTGGGCACAGAATTGTCGCCGAAGAAATTCCAGATGGCCGCCGCCAGGTACAATGCGGGTATGATGCCGCAATCTCGGGCTACAAACGTGAGATGCTTGTTGCGGTTTCTCAATCAGGTTTTAGCGGCTTGTCGCAGCAGCTTCAGCGCCACGTGCGAGAGGAAATTTCAAGGCCAGCCGCCCGCCCTGTTCACTACAATTGCTGGGAGGCTGTCTATTTCCGCCATGATGTGGCCGAACTGAAGGAAATTGCCACGATTGCCGCCAGCTTGGGGGCGGAACGTTTTGTGCTCGACGATGGCTGGTTCAAGGGGCGCAACGACGACACGACCAGCCTCGGGGACTGGATTGTCGATGAGACGAAATATCCCGATGGCCTCGGGCCGCTGATAGATCATATCAACGGGATTGGAATGCGTTTTGGCATATGGTTCGAGCCAGAAATGGTTTGCAAAGACAGCGATCTCTATCGCGCCCATCCCGACTGGGTACTGGGCCCCGGCCACCAGCCTCCCGGTCGAAACCAGTTCGTACTTGATCTCACCAAGCCCGGCGTTACCGATTATCTCTATGAAGCGATCGCCGCCATATTGAATGCCTACAATATCGATTACGTGAAATGGGATCACAACCGGGTTCTCACCGGCGGAAAGCCACAACAGACCGTGGAGCTTTACAGTCTTTTTGAGCGCCTCAACCGGGACTTCCCAAAGGTTGACTTTGAAAGCTGCGCCTCTGGCGGTGGTCGTCTTGATTACGGGATTTTGCACTATACAACCCGCGGCTGGCTATCGGATTCCAATGATGCGCTGGAACGGTTACGCATTCAGCATGAAGCCGCGCGCTGGCTGCCTGCGGAAATTACGGGCAGTCATGTCGGGCCACGCGTTTGCCACACGTCCGGTCGCGTCTTACCCATGGCTTTCCGCGCATGGGTTGCCGCTCAGCGCCATATGGGTTTTGAAATGGACCCGCGCGAGCTGACCGACGACGAGACGGAAACGCTCAGGCGCGTTACGCATTGGTGGCGTCAGAACCGCTCGTTTCTATTTTCGGCACGGCAATATCTCCTGGACGCGAATGATGATCAGGTCTTTGCCGAAATGCATGTCGATAGTGCGGCGGAACGTTTCATTCTGTTTAAAGGGCAGGCTGGCGTCTCTGGTCCGATTGCTGCGCGAACAATGCGGCTTGCGGGACTTGACGCTGATGCCACTTATGAGGTCCGGCTTATCAATCCGGAGGATATAGACGAGAAGGTGAACCGCACTGATGCGACGGGATTGACCCGTGGGGAAACGATAAGAATGTCCGGCGCCGTGTTAATGAACGGCGGCTTGCGCCTTCCAAATGCATTTCCCGCGTCCGTCTTTGTTGTTGAAGGCCGACAGGTTAGGGACTGACAATGCGAATGCTAATTCAATATCGAGGGCCGATTGGGCTCATCTGGTTTTGTCTCGGAGGTCAGGGATGACGGGCCGGGATGAAATCAAGCTTGCAGTGGTGGACTGGGGTACATCGCACCTGAGAATTTGGGCGTTGGGTTTTAATGACACTGTGCTTGACGAGCGCAAGTCGGACGAGGGCATGTTGTCGACAGCACGCGACCGCTTTGAAAGTGTGCTGGAGTTTCACCTGGCTGAAATGGCCATTGGCGAACACGTGCCGGTGATTATGTGCGGCATGGTCGGTTCGCGGCAGGGCTGGGCGGAGGCTGGCTATGTGGACATCCCCACGCGTTTGGACGCGTTGGGCTCGCGTGCTGTTCGGGTGCCGAATCAACGGCGTGATATCCGCATTTTGCCTGGTTTGAGCAAGATTGATCCCGCCGCGCCCGATGTCATGCGCAGTGAGGAAACGCAATTACTTGGCCTCGTGGGTAACATTACGGGGGGGCAGGACGAAAAATCGGTTGTCTGTATGCCCGGCACACATTCCAAATGGGTGCTGATGTCAGGCGGTGAAGTTGAGGATTGCCTGAGTTTTATGACCGGGGATATGTTTGCGGCGCTTGCCGGGCATTCTGTTCTTAGTCACTCCGTTGGCGACAGGTCGTTTGACGTCGGCTCGCCGGTGTTTCTCGATGCGGTTGCCGCAAGCCTCAGTTCGCCCGCCGATATTCTGGCTCGTCTTTTTTCAATAAGGCCCGCCGGATTGCTGCACGGACTGACCTCGGAGGCGGCGAGCGCGCGATTGTCGGGCTATCTCATCGGCCAGGAAATTGCCGGGGCCCGCGCCCGGTTGGCAGTGGGGCAAACCGTGGAACTGGTTGGCGGTGGTGTTCTGGGCGCGCTTTATAGCGCGGCGCTGGGCGTAGCGTCTATCGACTGTTGCATCCACGACGGCGAAGAACTGGTGATCGCCGGGGCAAGGAAAGCAGCCTCGCTGATTTGGAATTTTGAGAGCTCTTGAGGCAGACGACAATGGTAAAATCCGCAAATTGGCCGACACTGAAACGCGACCTGATCGCAATCCTTAGAGGGCTTGAGCCACAAAATGCGCTTGATGTGGCCGGCGTACTCGTTGAGGCCGGTTTTGAGGCTATCGAAATCCCGCTCAATTCGCCCGACCCCTTCACCTCTATTGAGGCCGTCGCTCGTGAATTCGGCGATACTGTCCTTGTAGGGGCAGGAACTGTTCTGACAGAGGAAAATGTTGACCGCCTGAACGATGCGGGCGGGCGTCTACTTGTTTCCCCCAATATCGACGCCAAGGTGATGGCGCGTGCATATTCCCATCATATGGTCACCATGCCGGGCGTGTTTTCCCCCACCGAGGCGTTGGCGGCTCTTGCTGCCGGGGCGTCCGGTCTGAAGTTTTTCCCCGCGAGTGTCCTGGGTCCATCAGGCATCAAGGCAATTTCTGCCGTGCTACCTGCGGGAACGCCGATCGGAGCAGTCGGCGGGGTTTCCGAGGTTGACTTTGAGGCCTACGGCAAAAACGGCATTCGTATTTTCGGCTTGGGCTCTTCCATCTTCTCACCCAATATGGCGGTGGCGGAAATCTCTGAACGCGCCAGACGCACCGTGGCTGAATGGGACCGGGTTTTCGCTGCCTAAGGTCGCAGACCCGCATTCCCATGCACCGAATATATTATCTTTGAAGCGACAAGAAGGGCTGGTCTGACAATGGCCATTGAGCGCAAACAAACATTGGGCGTCTGCTATTATCCCGAGCATTGGCCGGAGGAGCGTTGGGAAACTGACGCGCGCATGATGGTTGAGGCAGGCATAAGCCATGTGCGCATCGGCGAGTTTGCCTGGAGCCGACTTGAGCCCGATCCGGAACGATTGGACTTTGCCTGGCTGGATCGCGCCTTTAAAAATCTCCATGCTCACGGTTTGAAGATTGTGCTTGGCACGCCAACGGCCACACCGCCCAAATGGCTGGTTGACCAGATGCCGGACATGTTGGCGGTGGACAGGGAAGGCAGGCCGCGCGGCTTTGGTTCGCGCAGGCATTATTGTTTCAGCCATATGGGGTATCGCCAAGCGTGTGCACGCATTGTCGAAGCGCTCGCGCGGCGTTACGGCCAACATCCGGCGCTGATCGCCTGGCAGACCGATAATGAATACGGCTGCCACAACACGGTTGTCAGCTATTCGAATGCTGCTCGTGAAGGCTTCCGGGATTGGCTTGCGCAAAAATATCAGTCGCCTGATGCGCTGAATCGCGCCTGGGGTAATGTGTTCTGGTCGATGGAATATCGTTCCTTTGACGAGATTGAATTACCACACCTCACCGTGACCGAACCCAACCCTTCGCATGTTATGGACTTCCGGCGTTATTCCTCCGAACAGGTGGTTGCCTTCAATAGGGTGCAAACGGATATCATTCGCACGCATTCACCGAATATGCCGATTGCGCATAATTTCATGGGCCGGTTCGTCGAATTTGATCATTTCGC
>JBNLGT010000017.1:0-41903 GCA_050306195.1 Ensifer sp. | reverse complement strand
CGCGAGGCTGGCGAAGTAGACCGCATGATCGAAGTCAAACTGTCCTTCGACAGCGATATCGCGCGCGCCAAGGAAGACACACGATTCTGGGGTGCGCTGGCGCTGACGCCAGAGCAAAAAATGTCGGTCGAGGATCCGCTGGAGATGGAAAAACTGGCAGACAGTCTTTCATCCGATCAGACAGCCAGCAGATGGATTGTTACGGCCGATCCGGAAGAGGTTGTCGACAAGCTGCGCCCCTATGCGGAGCTTGGCTTCAATCATTTCGTGTTCCACGCGCCGGGCCCTGACCAAGCCCGTTTCCTCACCCAGTTTTCAAAGGATGTCGCGCCGCGCATAAGGGCGGCTTTTGGTTAGATGCCCACATTAACGTTGACAACGCTCGACAATTTTCCGCTGGTGCAACCCGGCGACAATCTTGCCGATTTTATATGCCGAGGTCTGGATGATCAGGGCCTCAGGCTTGTCAGCGGAGACGTTCTTGTGCTTGCGCAGAAAATCGTTTCCAAAGCGGAAGGACGCTTTCGTAGTCTGTCCGATATTTCTCCGAGCCGTGAGGCTATTGCGCTGGCCGCCGAAACGGACAAGGACCCCCGCCTGGTTCAGGCTATTCTGGAGGAAAGTGTCGAGGTTGTGCGCAAGCGCAAAGGCGTGCTGATCGTCCGCCACCGGCTGGGTTTCGTGATGGCGCAGGCAGGCATTGACCAGTCCAATATTGAAGGCGGGGCGAGAGACCGCATTCTCCTGCTGCCGCATGATCCAGACGCATCAGCGGAGGATCTGCGAAACCGGTTGGCGGAGCGCTTCGGCATCAAGCCCGGGGTTGTCATCGCCGACAGTTTCGGGCGGCCATTTCGGAACGGTACGACGGGTATAGCGATAGGGGCGGCAGGCATTGAAAGCTTCGTGGACTGCCGCGGCGACAAGGATATGTTTGGCCGCACGCTGCAGGTCTCCACAATCGCCCGCGCCGACGAACTGGCCAGCGCGGCCTCAGTCCTCATGGGGCAGGCCGCTGAGGGAAGGCCGGTTGTCCTGATCCGAGGGCTTCAGCCAAGCGCAGACTCGCTCCCCGCATCCGTGCTCATCCGCCCGCTCGAGCAGGATATGTTTCGCTAGCGGACATGCACGCCGAGGCGTCCATTTTTCAACGTCCGAGAAACGCTGATAAATGCCGATTGAATTCGTCCGCCTGCTCGACCTGTGGCGTGTGACCACAGTCATCCAGGAAAGCCAGTTCAGCACCTTCGGCCAAATTTCTGCCTTCGAATGAATGCTGCGGCGGAACAACGGTGTCGTCGTGGCCGTGTAGGAAGAGGACAGGCATCGTAAGAGCCTTCAACGCCCTCCGGCTTTCCTCGACGAGCGACAGTTTCTGTCCGCCGAGATCCGTCATCAGACGCAGGGTGTCCAAAAACGCCTTTTGCCTCCCGGCGCTCATGACATTGCGATTGATGATTTCACGGATTCGGGGGGAAACAGATTTCTCAGGCTCGAAAAATGTCGCCTTTATCTGTTGCTTGACGGCCATAGCGTTCGGTTTGGTCATAATAGAACCAAGCAGCGGCAGGGTCATCAAGCGGAAAGGGAATGGCGCATCGCGTCCCAGAGTGGCGCTGCATGCCAGACACAATTTAGAGACCTTGTCCGGCCTGGACGCCGCCATGCGGATTGCAATCCCACCGCCCATTGAATGGCCGACGAGGGTAACATCATCGACGCCCAGAGCATCGAGAAACGTCCAGCAGAAGGATGCAAATTTTGACGGCTCATAGGGCTGGTTGCCCAAGTCAGACAATCCGTGACCTGGCAGATCAATGGAAATGAACCGCCAGTGCGCGGCAATCAAAGTTTCCTGCGCCTCCCAAAACTCAAGCGACAGACCTACGCCGTGGATAAAAAATATCGGCTGAGCCCCATTGTCGCCACCGCTATCACGAAAGCGTACTCGGGTACCGTCGATATCAATATATTGATCGCCCATCTCATCCTCCCCTTCAGTTAGTTATATTGTATAACTTTACAAGAGGCAAGAATTACACGGGTTTAAGACGCCTTGTTCGGCGCAACGTTGAGTTATCAAATTTGGACGACTATTGCTGATCCATCAACGCCTTCAGCATGGGCATCAACGGTCGCCGACGCATGGCATCCCATCCTCGAGCGGCGAGAATAGCGCGTTCCTTATTATTGTTCACCAACTCGACTGCGCGGCTGACCAGGTCGTCGTAGGACGCTATTGCCAAGCCTGCCTTATAGGGCTCGATATCGGGATCGTCCTGATTACCCTCGGTCAACACACATACCGCATTGGCCAGAAGATAAAAAATACGGACGAATTCAAACACGCCGGCATCGTAGTAGTGGATGTTGAGCACCAATTTCGAACGCGCAATTGCCGCATCGCGCTCTGCACCGTAAACGCCAAACAGATAGCCAACCTTCAAGCCCGCCTGGCTTAGGCCATCAAGGATGTGAGCTCTACGATCCCCTTTCGAGCCATAAAAAAGGACGTCGATGTCTCTTTCCTTTTGCGGCCTGATCCGGTGCAGATCGGGGTGATAACCCACACCCAACACCTCAGCATGGCCAATACCGCGGGCTCTGAGATTGGCGCAATTCCGCGGGCTGTAATCAAGGACGGGAAAATTGTTCAGGAGCTCCAGATAGGCATCACCGAACCATTCGCTGTCGTTCGACACCTGCTCCAGATTGACGACCACGCTGCCTTCAGGCAGCTTTCCCGCCGTTCCTTCCGGTAGAAGATTTGCCCCGAAAATAATCGGGATACGGCCGTTCATTTCCGCAGGATTGCGCACAACGGGTGCGGATCCGCCAAGTTCGGCGAATGCGCTGCTCAAAACGTCCGCCACTTCATCAAATGCATGGCTATGCGCATATCCCGGTGGGGAGACAATCCAGATACAATGCCGATGCGCATGCTGCATCCAGCCGCCCGGAAATGGTTTCAACTGCATGACGAACCTGTCTCTTTCTCTTTTGCGCTCCGAGAGGCCCCTGCCTCAAACGCAGTCACGGAGCATTGTCCAGAACGGCCTGAATTCTCGCCTTGAACTCAGGTTTCATGCTCACCAGCTGCTGCACGAAACTGACAACATCCTCCGCTGTAACCTGTGTATCTGAAAAGGGATATTTCGAGGTATCCTTCGACACCATCATAAGACGTCCCAGATAATTGGAGACGGCATTGCTGGCCACCAGCGCGCGCGGCAGCTGCCGCTGGAAAAGGGCGCTGTATGACAGCCGCTCAAAATATTCCATTTTGAAAATACCGCGATTTGTCTTGGCAAAAACGACCTCGAATGGATGCGCGCTGCGACCGAAATAGCCGCCTTGATAAGAAGGATCGCCTTCAGATGCGGTCGGATTCGGGTTTTGATGGGCAGTCCGGTAATCGAGCAATCCATATTCTGGAAGCAGGCAAGACAACGTCCACCCACCTGCCAGAATAAGTCGTGACAGATGAATTTCATAATCCTCTACGACGTCGAACTTACCCATTTTGGCGCGCTGTTGATAAAACCCCTTGTCCTTGAGGTAGAGCAGCACATCACGCGGGAGGGCGTAGACCATCGTCTGCACATGTGTGAATGGTTCCTGGCCGCCAAATTTCTCTTTGTAGCGCACAGAGTGGATAGAATTTGCAGGCAAGACATTAACCGTTGATCCGACAATGCCGACACCATCGACAAGACGGTCGGTGAATAGCGCCGTCCAAGGTTTGTCGCAGCCGGGTTGTATGTAGGGGCCGCGAACCGACGAATTGACAAAAATGACATGGTCATAGTCAAAAATGTGCGGGTTGTTACTAACCACCTCGCAGTACCCGCCATAATCGTTGTTGTGGTTTTCGGTGTGAACGTATTCGATATTGTCCAGTTTGGGAAAGTCGATGGAACTTTCCCCGGCAACAATAACAACATGATCGTTTTCCTCGCTGTAGCCGAAGACGAGGAAATTCAGGAAATTCTCAGCATAGATCCGATCGTTTTCGAAATAGTGATAGACGATCAGTGTTTTCGGATTGCCGGTCTTTTGCGTCGAATTGTTCATATCCGATTTCCGAAACCTCCTGGAAACAAGCAGCACTGACCTGACGTTTTCCGCCCATAAGCTTGCGCGGGCCTTTTTGGAGAAGTCGGCAAGCTACACAACAGCTATTTGCACTAGTGTTACGAAGGCTCGACGAAACAAACAGCCTGCGGGAGTGAACCATTGAAACCTGCCATTCGCGATAGCGGATTTGACGACTTTCGAAAGATGGCCCTCGACCCGTCACTCTCCAAATATGAGAAGATTGGCTTTCCCGACGCCTATCGAAAAGGTCAGGAAGCGGCGATCTTTGCGGACATTCAGGGCAAGCTTACCAATCTGAGCAAGGAAGGCGGAAAGGTGCTGGATATCGGCCCGGGCTGCAGCGACCTCCCGGCCATGATGATTGAACAGGCTACAGATCGCTCCCAGCAGCTCTATTTCATCGACAGCCCTGAAATGCTGGATCTGGTTGCCGACAGGGATAACCTTCACAAGATACCCGGCGCTTTCCCTTCCACTGACGAATTTATCGAGCAGAGCCGGGAGACTTTTGACGCGATCCTCGTTTACAGTGTGTTGCAGTATGTTTTCGTTGAATTCCCGCTTCACCGTTTTCTTGACGCCGCGCTTTCGCTTCTCGCCCCGAAGGGGCAACTGCTGCTTGGTGACATCCCAAACATCTCAAAACGCAAGCGCTTTTTCGCCAGCAAGACCGGTCAGGATTTTCATAAAGCCTTTACCCAGACCGATGACAATCCGGATGTGGTGTTCAACTGCATAGAATTTGACAAGATGGACGACACCGTTCTCGATTCAATTGTGCAACGCGCCCGGCTGCAGGGTTTCGACGCCTATATTGTCCCGCAAGGGCCTTTACTGCCGATGGCGAACAGACGGGAGGATATACTCATTGTCAGACCATGATCACCCCCAAAGGCTTGTGATTCTGGGCGATAGCGCATTTGCTGAAGTTGCCTACGAATATTTCACGCATGACTCCCCTTATGACGTCGTCGGCTTTGCGGTCGAACGGGAGTATCTCACCAAGGATACACTCTTTGGTCTGCCCGTATTCGCGTTTGAAGACTTGCAGGAAAAACACCCGCCGGGCTCGGTCAGCTTCTACGCAGCAACGGTCTACACCCAATTAAACCGCCTGAGAACGCGCCTCTATGAAACGGCCAAATCCTGGGGCTACAAGCCCGCGCGTTATGTCAGCAGTAAAGCCTTTGTCTGGCACAATGTCGAACTGGGCGACCATTGCTTCATCATGGAAGACAACACCGTTCAGCCCTTTGTCAAAGTAGGGAACAATGTGGTCATGTGGAGCGGCAACCATATCGGCCACCACTCTGTCATTCAGGATAATGTCTTCATTTCATCACACGTGGTCATTTCAGGCTTTTGCAACATCGGCGCTAATTCATTCCTTGGCGTGAATGCCGCAATTGCCAACAATGTTGATCTGGCGGAGGACAACTGGCTGGGGCCCAATGCCAGCATTCACCGCAGCACTGAGCCTGGACAGTTTTTCCGCGTCGAGGCGTCACAACCCGCCAAGATCTCGACATTGCGCTTTTTCAAGGTTCCCGAATGAAGTGGGCCAAACGCGGGCTCGTGTGGGCACCGGATGGATCAAAGCCCTGGGCACGTAGTCACGCCATGTGTCCGACGCCGCACCTGCTGAACGATGATACGTTGCGGATCTTCGTAACGACGCTGGATGAAAAGGGGCGGGGACATGCAAGCTATGTCGATGTGTCAGCGCACGATCCGACGCAAGTCATTCGCATTCAGGACAAGTCGTCGCTCGGCCCGGGCATTCCTGGCGCGTTTGACGATAATGGCGTCATGCCCCTCAGCATTGTGCGGAGCGGCGATGACCTGCTGATGTATTATTCCGGCTTCGAAATTTGTACGAATATTCGGTATCGCATTTTCACAGGTCTCGCTGTGAGCCACGATGACGGTGCGAGTTTTACCCGCTACAGCGATGTTCCGGTTCTCGACCGGGTTCGATCGGAACTTTACTTTCGCGGTGGCGCATTCGTTCGCCATGACGATGAAAACTATCGGATTTGGTATGTGGGGGGCGATTCATGGATCGATATCGACGGAAAGCAGATGCCCGTCTATGACTTGCGCTACATGGAATCAACTGACGGGCAAATCTGGGCAGGAAACGGGGCCATCTGCATGGCAACCACCGGCGCAGATGAACATGGGTTCGGGCGACCCTGGGTGCGAAAACTGTCCGAAAACCAATACCAGCTCTTCTATTCGATCAGACGGCGCTCTCTGAGAGCTTACAGGATGGGTTATGCCGAATCCACAAACGGTCTGGACTGGGTTCGCAAGGATAACGAGATGGGGCTGGATGTTTCCCCGGGCAGCTTCGATTCCGACGCCATCATGTATGCCGCTGTTATCAGTGCACACGGCAAAACCTATTGCTTCTACAATGGCAATAATTTTGGCGAAGACGGATTTGCACTGGCTGAGCTTGTCGAATGAGCATCGAAGTTCGAAGCTATTGCGAAGAAGACGGCTTAGTATGGGACGACTTTTCCCGGCTGGCTGA
This sequence comes from Ensifer sp., assembly GCA_050306195.1. Lineage (GTDB taxonomy): Bacteria > Pseudomonadota > Alphaproteobacteria > Rhizobiales > Rhizobiaceae > Ensifer_A. The sequence continues at coordinate 35,266 of JBNLGT010000017.1, read as the reverse complement.
AAACAGCACCTTTCTGCACAGCAGGCTTTTTCTCAGCTATCACGGGAACCGCTTTGAAGACCAATCGGCGATGGTTTTTCGTGCGGGCAAGCTCGCCGGTCTTTTCCCCGCTGCGACACACCCTAAAGAGGGGGATACAGTTGTGAGCCATCCGGGTATTACCTATGGCGGCCTCGTTCATAAAGGCGCGTTATCCGGCGAGCAGCACATTGAAGCCATGGGAAAGCTTTGCGCATTCTACTTTAGCGCTGGCTTCCGCCGCATGATCGTCAAACCAGTCCCCCATATCTATCAGCAAGTCCCCTCGCAAGACGACCTCTATGCGCTTTTCAGGCTTCACGCATCCCGTATCCGTTGCGATCTTTCCGCGACAATTGATCTGCAGAGCCGCCGCAAGCCGAGTTCCAGACGAATTCGCTCGCTCAAGAAAGCGCAGCGCCTGGTCAACTTGAAGACGTCAAACGATCACATCGAAGATTACTGGGACGTCCTCTCCGGCAATCTCGAGCAAAAGCACGGCGCTACGCCTGTGCACAGTGTTGAGGAAATAAAGCTCCTTGTCAGCCGCTTTCCAGCGGAGATTGAACTTCGATCGGCCGCATTGGACGACAGCATTGTTGCCGGAGTTCTCCTGTTCAAGACCAACACGGTCTGGCATGCCCAATATATAGCTTCTGACGCTCTCGGCTACGAATGCTCGGCATTGGATGCTGTTTTCGAGGAGATCATTCAGGACGCAACGGCAGCGGGAATACGTTATTTCGACTTTGGCACGAGCAACGAGGACGCCGGCTGGAAACTCAACGAAGGCCTCTATCAGTTCAAAACCGAATTCGGCGGCGGCGGCGTGGCCTATGAACAATATGAAGTTGATCTGTCAAGGTTTCAGAGCATGTCACACTAACCGACTGATGGTCGTTCATGTTTCCACGATCGCAGCAAAGTTCAATATTGTTGAATAAGCCGATCCGCTCCAGTGCGGAAAAATAGAACCTGCTTACATCTGACCGTCAAACATAGCTGTTAACGGCATCTATTACTCTGATAACATCACCATCATTCAATACCGGGCTCATCGGCAATGACAGTACTTCTTCGTGAATAGCCTCAGTGAGCGGCAAGCTCAGGCGCCCGAGGGTTTCCCGGTAACAAACTTGCCTGTGAGGAGCGACAGGATAGTGTATTGCGCTTCCGATGCCATTTGTTTTTAGATGCAGTGCCAGAGCATCCCGATCAGTTGTTCTTACAACAAACAGATGCCAGACGTGGCTTTCTTCCTCGGCGAGAACTTCCGGTAAGAGAATTACAGGGTTCACAATTTCCCGTCTGTAACGCCGGGCGATTTCTCGACGGCGTGCGTTTTGCTCGTCAAGATGAGGCAGCTTGACTGAAAGGAGAGCCGCCTGCATCTCATCGAGACGGCTGTTCAATCCCGTTTGGTTGTTAAAGTACTTCTTCTCAGAGCCATAATTGCGCAGAGCCCGGAGCAGTTTTGCAAGCTCATCACTATCGGTGGTTATTGCACCGCCATCGCCGAGCGCACCGAGGTTTTTACTTGGATAGAAAGAGAAGGCCGCGGCGTCGCCAAATGAGCCTGCACGCTTTCCTTTCGTAGACGCACCATGCGCCTGAGCACTATCTTCGAGAAGTAGAAGCCCATGCTCATCACAGAATGCGCGCATTTCAACCATCGGACAAAGTTGGCCATAAAGATGCACCGAAATGACCGCTTTTGGCTTAGCCTCGAGGGCAGCCTTCAGACCGTCAAGCGACAAGTTATAACTTCGCGCGTCTGGCTCAACGAGAATGGGGCGGAGGCCAAGCTCGGTGATGGCGAGAATGCTGGCAATATAAGTGTTTGCCGCAACAACCACGCCGTCGCCATTTTTCAGAAGGCGCTGCTCTTTCCACGCCCGAAGGGTCAGTATGAGGGCATCAAGACCGCTTGCGACACCAATTGCATGCTTGGTGCCGCAATAATTTGCAAAGGTATTCTCGAATTCTTCGAGCTTCTCTCCAAGAATAAACCAACCGCTCGAAATGACGTCCTTTGCTGCAGCTGCAAGTTCCTCTTCGAGGCCAGCGTTAATGGCTGAAAGATCGAGGAACGGTACCTCGTTCATTCCGCCACCTGGGCGGCCGCCCTGAACTCATTATAGTCCCGGTAATAATCAGCTTCGTCATAATGTTCCGAGGCAAGGACGAGGCAAGATGCCCCCGATGAGAAATTTTCCAACTCACCCCAAGTCATGGGCGGAACGTATAATCCGTAGTAAGATCGGTTTAGCGTAAATTTCTCGGCCTTTTCGCCATTATCCAGAATCATGTCAAAGCTGCCCGCCATGGCGATGACCAACTGGTGCAGCTCTCTGTGCGCATGTCCCCCGCGATATGCGCCACCTGGAACATCGTACAGATAGAAGACACGCCGGATATCAAAAGGAACGTGACGCTGCCCTTCGATGAATGAGAGATTTCCTCGATGATCTGGGATGCGGGGAAGCTCAATCACCCGCCCAATTGAAGGTGTCGGTCCCTCCCCCGCCGTATAGAGCGGCGTCGGCGAGTGTCTTGGACTGGCGTTTGGCTGCAGTAAAGCCTGGCTTGTTTCACGAAGTCTTTGCGCCAGTGGCGAATATTCACCGCTCATGCCGACTTCCTTTCCAAAAGCATCTCCACATTCCGAATTTTACTGCTCAATTCCGGAAAGTCATTGAGCCACTTGCGGTAATGCCCAAGCAGCGCCCTTTGACCCATGGCAATGCTTTCGGCGTCCATGTAGCCCTTCTCTGCCGCCAACTCCTGAAGCACCTGCCAGTCGGTTACCCCGTGAATGAATTCAGGGTTTACCCCTACATTGGAATTCGACTCATTGTGCATGCGGAAATAGGAAAGCACTTCGGGCAGCGCGACAACATCGCCCAGAGACGCAAAATGAAGCCATGCACTTACGTCACCCAAGCCGGTATGCCGCTTGCCGCCAAAGTCGAAAAACACATTGCGGCCGGACGCGTCATAAGCGTCCTTTTTCCGGAACATCGTGGTCGTGAATTCACCAATGAAATTCTGGGCGGTGGCCATCATCATGCGGATGACTTCGCTACCCCGCAAGACCTGAACCTGGTCCTTAAGGCCGAGCTGATTCAGATCACCAAGAACCTTGTTGTTACCATCAATCAATCTGCGGGGAGAAAAGGCCAGCCGTGTGTTGAGATGGCTTGTCCGCTCGAAAGCATCAACCATGCTGGTCACACAATCAGGGTGCAGAAGATCATCATCAAAGAGAAATTTAATATATTCTCCTTGTGCAAGATCTGTGGCGGTCAACAAATTTTGCTGCGCGCCTTGCAAGGCGTTTCGGTGATATCTGACCCGATCGCCATATTTCGCGCAAATGTCGCGAATGGCCTCTGTAGGACATTGATCCGACACAATGATTTCAGTTTTAGGATAGGTCTGCGCAAAGGCGCTTGCCAGGCAATATTCGAAGTGGCGCGGTTTGTAGGATGGGATACAAATGGAAACCAGCATTTCAACCGCCTTGGAAACCCTCAATCCTAACGTTCAAAAGCACTCGAAAGAGGCGACAAGAACGCAATTTAAGCTCGATTCTCAGCTTTGACTTAACCGCACTTGGCTTGCCCGGGGCTTTCCTGCGGCACAGCGGTCGCCGAGGTCGTTCCGCTTGGAACTTTAATCGATTTAAATAAGCGCTTGATTGCAACAGGCCGGTGCCCTATTTTTCGGCCTGCCCTGCCCCATTTCAAATTAATAGGAAGGCATTTCCCGATGCAGAAAATCGTCGCTGACCTGAAATCGGCTGTTGCCCAGACACAAGCAACGGATATTCGCGCTGCCTTTGCAAAGGATGAGAACCGTTTCGCCAAATACTCGGCATCGCTGGACGATCTGCTGCTCGATTATTCAAAATCAGCGGTCAACGAAAGCATAATCACATTGCTGGAAACGGCCGCAGAACGCGCCGGTGTTGCTGAAAAGCGTGAGACGATGTTTGCCGGTGGGATTATCAACATTACTGAAAAACGCGCCGTCCTTCACACCGCGCTGCGCAACCGGTCCAATACACCAGTCATGGTGGGTGGGCAGGATGTTATGCCGGAGGTCAATGCCGTTCTTGCGGCCATGTCGGCCTTTTCCGACGGTGTTCGATCAGGTGCGATCACCGGCGCAACCGGCAAGGTGATTACTGATGTGGTCAATATCGGCATTGGCGGTTCGGATCTCGGCCCAGCCATGACCACATTGGCGCTTGCACCGTTCCATGACGGGCCACGCCTCCACTATGTGTCGAATGTTGATGGTGCACATATTGCCGATACCATTAAGCTTCTCGACCCCGAAACCTCCCTTTTCATCGTTGCTTCAAAAACCTTCACGACGATTGAGACGATGACCAATGCCCAGACCGCACGTGTGTTTATTGCAGATGCGCTGGGGGAAGACGCCGTCCAACATCATTTTGCAGCCGTTTCCACCGCGCTCGACAAGGTGGCGGCGTTTGGTATCGATGCGAGCCGGGTCTTTGGCTTCTGGGACTGGGTCGGCGGGCGTTATTCCATCTGGTCAGCGATTGGTCTGCCGCTGATGCTGGCGATCGGACCTGAAAATTTCATCCGGTTTATGGATGGCGCACATGCAATGGACAATCATTTCCGCTCAGCGCCCATACGCGAAAACCTGCCTATGCTGCTCGGGTTGATCGGGTGGTATCAGCGCAATGTGCTCGACTATACATCGCGCGCCGTCATTCCCTATGATCAAAGGCTGTCGCGTTTTGCCGCCTATCTGCAACAGTTGGATATGGAATCAAACGGCAAGGGCGTCGTAATGGACGGTTCTCCGGTCGAAGGTTCTTCGGGCCCGGTCGTCTGGGGAGAGCCCGGCACCAATGGCCAGCACGCCTTCTTCCAGCTTCTGCATCAGGGCACTGATGTCATTCCGGTCGAATTCATGATTGCGGCAAACGGCTTTGAGGAAGGCTTGCGTCACCAGCACGAACTCCTCATGTCGAACTGCGTTGCCCAGTCACAAGCCCTGCTGAAAGGCCGCACGAAAGCGGAAGCCAAAGCACAACTGATTGCCCAGAACTGGGCGGACGAAGAGGCTGAGAAGATTGCGCCGCACCGTGTTTTCACCGGCAATCGACCATCAATTACCCTTGTTTATGACAAGCTGACGCCGTTTGCCCTGGGGCGGCTTATTGCTCTCTACGAACACCGCGTCTTCGTGGAAGGCGTTCTCTTTGGCATCAATTCGTTTGATCAATGGGGCGTGGAGCTTGGCAAGGAACTTGCGACCGGCTTGTTGCCGGTCATACAGGGAACCAAAGATACTGACGGGCTTGATGCTTCAACAGCGGGATTGGTGGCCACACTCAGGGCGAGATCTGAGTAATCAGGCGATTAATTGAATGCAATTAAAGACCCACTTCACGCGCCCAAGGTGGATTTGCGCCTGCGCGTGAAACCGTTACCGCTGCAACCTTGGCGCCAAAAGCCAATGCCTCCCGCACGGATGTCTGTCCGGCAGACGCTATTTTTTGCTTGGTCAGCAAATTTTGCATCTTGAATGACGCCAGCACGCCAGCGTCGAAGGTGTCGCCCGCACCGACCGTGTCCACAACTTCGGCCTTGTCGCCTGGCACAGAGACCATAAAGTCCTTGGTGTAACCCTCAGCACCGTCAGCGCCCTTGGTAATGATGACCAGCTTGGCTCCGCCATTCAGCCAATGCGCAGCAAGCGCTGCGTGATCACCACGCAAACCGAACCATTCCAAATCTTCATCGGAAAATTTGACGATATCGGATAGGCCCGCCATGCGCGTGATCCGCGCCATATGCGCCTGTTTGTCCTTAATGAAACCGGGGCGAATATTGGGATCAAGCGAGATAACGCGCTTTTCGCTTTCGCGCTTCAGCAGGGTTTCATAGGCATCGCCACAAGGGTCGGGTATCAGGCTGATCGCGCCAAAATGCATGGCTTCACAATCATCGCCAAGGGTCGGCAGATCATCCCGCGTGATCATGCGACCGGCCGTGTTTTCGTCATAGAATGCATAAGTGGCCGAGCCATTGACCAGCTTTACGAACGCAACGGTCGTTGGTCGCGAGGAAATGGCGCAGGGCGAAAAATCGACATGCGCCGATTTCAACGATTCCCGCAGAACATCACCCAACAGGTCGTCGGAAAGACCAGTGAAAAAGGCCGTATCAATGCCCAGACGGCCCAGTGCTACAGCGGTGTTAAAAACCGCACCCCCGGCATAGGGCGCATATGCCGCCTCACCCTGCGTTGTCATACGCGGCAGCATATCTATCAGGGCTTCCCCACAGCAAAGGATCATCGAACCATCCTCTTTTTCGACTTTTCAATCGATTTAAAGCATTACGCCTTAAATGGCCAGCCCCATCAAATATTCAACGTCTAAGAAGTTGGCAGCGAAGAAACGCCACCATGGGCGGCAGACCATTCCAACGGCGCATTGAGGAAACTCTCCACCGAATCCAACGTCTTTTCATCAAATAGCGCCTGTTCGCGAGCAACCGCCAGAACATTTTGCCAGGTCGCAATATGATGCAGGGCAACATTTCCGTTGGCAAAGCGCGCTTCGGCTTCCTCAAAAATACCGTAATAGAAAAGCGCCATCCCATGATCGACAATGCCGCCTGCATTGCGGATCGCATCAATGAAGGTGAACATGGAGCCGCCTGCTGTTGTCAGGTCTTCGATGACCAGAACGCGCGCGCCTTCTGGCATATGGCCTTCAATCTGCGCTGCTCGGCCGTGGCCCTTGGGCTTTTTGCGAACGTAAATCATCGGCAGACCAAGACGCTCCGCCAGAAAGGCGGCGAAAGGAATGCCCGCAGTCTCACCGCCAGCGACGCAGTCGAACTGTTCAAAACCGGCGCCTGAAAGCACGGTGGACGCTGCAAAGTCCATAATGGTCGAACGGACACGCGGATAAGAGATCAGTTTTCGGCAATCAATGTAGACGGGGCTCTTCATGCCTGAGGCAAGCGTATAGGGCTCCTCCGGGCGGAAATGAACCGCTTTAATCTCCCACAGCATCCTGGCCATGGTTTGCGCCATGACGTCTTTTCCGGGAAATGAATACTGGAACATGGCGAGCCTCCTGATTTTCTACAATGTGGTCCGTTTCGGCTATTCCACACGCCAATGCAAGGGAAACATGGGATCGAAAACGGTAACGGGGCCTGCCCCGGTATCGACCCTGGCAGGATAGGAGACGGGTGCTTCATCTCTTACCAACGTCATTTTCGTTTCGTTGGCGGGCAGGCCATACCATGCTGGGCCATTGAGCGATGCAAATGCCTCCAGCTTGTCGAGCGCATTATCCTGCTCGAACACATGCGCCAAACAGCTCATCGTGTTGGTGGCGGTAAAGCAGCCAGCGCACCCGCAACCACATTCCTTGGCCGGATCTGCGTGAGGCGCTGAATCCGTGCCGAGAAAGAAACGACGGTCACCAGATGTTGCCGCGGCGCGCAGAGCAAGGCGATGTTTCTCACGCTTGGCGACCGGTAAACAGTAATAATGCGGCTTGATGCCACCCACGAGAATAGCGTTGCGATTGATGATCAGGTGGTGAGTGGTGATGGAGCCAGCCAGGTTCTTCGCGGCTGAACGGATGTAATCGACACCGTCTTCAGTTGTCACATGTTCCATCGTGATTTTCAGATCAGGCAGGCGGCGGCGCAATGGGTCGAGAACCGTTTCAATAAAAACGGCCTCACGGTCAAAAATATCAACCTCAGGCGTCGTAACTTCCCCGTGCACGCAAAGCGGCAGACCAATCTCGGCCATGCGCTCCAGAACCGGCATGGCCTTTTCAAAATCCCGCACACCGCTGTGTGAATTGGTGGTCGCACCCGCCGGGTAGAGCTTCACCGCCTTGATGAGGCCCGATTTGTGACCGTTCTCAACATCATCCGGATCTGTCCCCTCGGTGAGATAAAGGGTCATCAGTGGCGTGAAGTCGTCGCCCTCAGGTATCGCAGCCATGATGCGGCCGCGATAGGCTTCAGCATCCGCAGTCGTCACCACGGGCGGCACCAGATTAGGCATGATAATTGCGCGCGCGAAGTGGCGGCTCGTTTCGGGCAGAATGCCTTTGAGCATTTCGCCATCGCGCAAATGCAGATGCCAATCGTCAGGCTTGCGGATTGTCAGTCGGTTCATGGGCGGCCTCCGGCGGAAAACGCCCGTTCGATATCATCACCGCGTGCTCAAAGACAATGCCTAAACCTCCAATTCAGGACGCTGCCGCAATAACCGCGAGCGGATCAAGGTCGCCATCCATGACCCGACGGATTTCCGGCAGCGCTTTTTCGAATGCCTCTACGCAAGCCGGATCAAACTGAACACCGGAACGCGACTTGATGTGCTGAACTGCACGTTCTACAGGCCAAGCTTCCTTGAACGGCCGCTCTGATGTCAGTTTGTCAAATGCATCCGCAACGGAGACAATGCGCGCTCCAAGCGGAATTGCATCACCACGCAAATGGTTGGGGCTGCCCTGGCCGTCCCATCTCTCGCTGTGTGCTTCGGCAATATCTGCGACCAGAGCCAGCACCGAGTTGCTGCTGGAGGCAAGTATATTGTGAACGGCAGTGCCCTTTCGCAGACTGCGCCGATAAACCGACTCCGTCATCTTGCCCTGCTTCAGCATCGCCCTGTCGGGCGACGACGCGCCGCCAAAATCGTGCAACGGCGCGGCCAGGCGAATGTCCTCGCATTCTTCAGCGGAGAGGCCATAAGCGCGGGCAATTGCCTCGGAAAAAGCGCCGACCCGCAGATTATGACTTGCCGCCTCACTGTCTTTGTAGCCCGCTGAAATCGTCAATCGATGGACAATTTCACGTTCTCTTTGCTTTAGCTCCAGGACACCCCGTTCGATCGCCTCCTGAAGCCAATCCAGTTTCTCCGCCAGATCACGACGGGCTTCTGCAAGCGCCATGACATTTTGCAGCCTGACCTTGAATTCCTGCACATCGACAGGCTTGGCTATGAAGTCGGTGGCTCCCGCGTCGAGAATAGTCATTCTGGTCGCCAGATTTTCGTCACCCGTGACGAAAATAACGGGCACATTGGTATATTTTTCAAAGCGCATCATTTCAGTCAGGAATTCAACGCCGTTATAAACCGGCATCTGGAAATCAAGAACCGCCACGTCGAAATCAAGGTGGGGCATGGCCGCCAATGCTGCGGCGGGAGACTGAAACGGTATTGCAGTACATCCGATTGCGCTTTCAGCAAACTTTGTCAAAAGCTCGAGGCTGGTCTTGTTATCATCAAGAATAAGAACTTTCATAAACCCTCCTTAGGCGGCCAAAACCGCTTTTTCCTGTTTGATTGTTGTTTCAAGGGTATTCAGCGCATCCCGGTCGCCGGGATTGGAGCGCATATTTTCGGCCATTGATGAAATGGCGGTGAAACCGACATTGGCTGCGGCGCCTTTGATTGTATGCAGGGCGCGATCCACGCCGACGAGGTCTTCAGCGGCCAGCGCTTTGTTCAAATCCGTCAGCAGGCATGTGGCGTCGTTAAAGAAAGAACCCAGCAGCTCGTCGAAAATCTCTTCACCGAGAGCGCCGACAAGTTCATCGCGGCGATTTCCATCCAGACCGCTAGCTGGCTTTTCAAACAGTTCCGTCACCTCAGCGTCGCCGGAGTGATCCCCCATATTCAAGGGCCGCGCGCCCGCACCTATCAACACCACTTGCAGGCGGGCTAACGGCAGCGGTTTGACCTCAAACCCCGTCATCCCCGCCTCACGGCAGGCCTTCCTGTCCTCATCAGAGGCATTCGCTGTCATCGCAATAATCTGAGTATCCCGATTAGGACCGTTGCCTCGACGGATTTCTCGCGTGGCGCTTATGCCGTCCATCTCCGGCATCTGCATGTCCATAAGGATGAGGTCATAGTGTTTATCATCTGCCAATTTTACTGCCTCTACGCCGTTGGAGGCGACATCTGTCACTTGCCCCAATCGTTCCAGGAAACGCATTGCAACCTGCTGGTTCACCTTGTTGTCTTCAACCAGAAGAATGTTCAGCGACGACAGCGGCGAAATGCTCTCGGCGCGTTTCAATTGAAGGTCGTCGTCCGCAGCCTCTGCTGCTTCAATTGGTATTTCCAGCCAGAAGGTGCTGCCTTCACCAATCCTGCTGGAAACGCCAATGCTACCATTCAGCCGATCGGCAATTTCCTTGCAGATGGTCAAGCCAAGACCGGTGCCGCCGTAGCGACGACTTATGCTGGCGTCTACCTGCGAGAAAGGCCGGAAAAGTTTCTTCTGCCCCTCTTCATCAATGCCGATACCACTGTCACTGACTTCGAAGCGCAGAAAGCTTCCACCGTTCACACCAATGCGCTCACGGACCCTGAGCGTTATCGTTCCCTTATCTGTAAATTTGATGGCGTTGGAGGTCAGGTTGAGCAGCACTTGGCGCACGCGGGTTGGGTCTGTTTTTACCCAAGGCCATTCGAGATTTTCAGGGATATCAACAATGATGCGATTGCTGCTTTCAGCCGCGCGGCCGCCCATGATGCTGGATACGGAATCCACCAATTGCTCGACATTGACGATCCGGTTTTCGAGCTCCAGTCTTCCATGCTCGATTTTGGCGTAGTCCAGAACTTCGTTGAGAACTTCCAGCAAAGCCTCGCCGGATGAACGGATGATTTTCACATTGTCGCGCACGGGCTGTGGCAGGTTCGAATATTCCATCAACTCCGCCGTCCCGAGAATCGCATTGAGCGGGGTTCGTATTTCATGGCCCATCGTCGCCATGAACTGAGATTTCGCTCTGTTGCCTGCGTCCGCCGCCCCATAGGCGTCAGAAAGTTTGTGCGCCATGGCCTCCATGCTCAGGCCTGCAGCTCGGACGGAGGCGAGTTGCCGCCTCAAGGTGATAATCAGCAATACAATCGCGATCATCAAAAACGATACGAAAAGTGCGATCAGTTTTTGAATGCGCAGAACTTCATCCCGTCGATCAGTCCGCGTGGCCGTGGAAACATTATTCGCGGTCATAAGCAGCTCATTGCTAAGCATTTGGAACTGCACAAGCTGCTCGTGTGTCCGACTTACAAATTCGGGATCATTCTTGCCATCTGCAAGAAGCTTGACTTCCGGCTCAAGCACCGTGAAAAACTCAACCAGCTGGTTCCTTGTCTTGTCAACTTCCGCTTGATCGGTAAAGAAGGCGACGTATCCAGACTTGCTCAGAAGATCGATGCGCGAATAGAGAATGTCCAGCCTGAGAGCCAGTTCATCGCGGATTTCCCCGTTTTTATCAATTCCTTCAACGACCTTGTCGACCAGCTGCTCAACATTGTGAACTTCACGATCTAGCTGATAGACGGCCCACATGGCGTTTTCATGCACACCGTCATTCAACCGCCTTTCGCGCCCTGAAAGGTCCAGATAGAGAACCGCGAGGATGCAAAGCAAGCCCACGGCAAGAACCTGCAGAAGTGCAGTCCTCTTGCCCGCACGCTCAACCAGTGCACTTGCCTCGCGCGAAAACGCCATTAATCGGTAACCTCAATTTCCTTGATCTGCCAAACCGAACGAGCGAAGTATTTTTCGCTGAAGAAAGAGGCATCAAGATCAAACGGATAAATGAGGAAAAGTGGCCCCTTGTCACGTACAGGCATTTCTTCACCGTTCATCCGCGTGGCCAAAATGACTTCCAGCTCTGCATCACTGGACGGCACCTCGGCGGAATAGTCGTTAAGCGCCTTGACGATCAGCTTGCCGCCATGCGCGCCCGCCGCTTTCAGCACGGAACGCAGATAAGGACCGGTGAACGTGACCTGGCCTTCTGTCCATGGGGTTTCCATCGTGCCTTTCCGGCCCGTAAGCGCCTCCAGCATCTTGAGGTCGAACTTTGCCGCTCCGTCGGCATTGGTGTTATCGACCTGACCCTTGATCGTGAGAATGACCCGGCCGGTCGGCTGATCGAGCGCAACGGCCGACGTGCCCGCTAAGACCGCCCCGCTAACAAGCAGGGAAAGAAGCACTGTTTTCATATCTGGATTTCCTTTTGAATAAATTTCGCTCAAAGGGCGGTATCGGTATCCGCCGCTTCGCGAGGCAGAAGCGTGGCCATAAGACTGCGGAAGCTGAGCGCCTCAACTGGCTTGGTCAAAAAAGCGGTCACGCCCGCGTTCATCGCCTTATCACGCAGATCACCAGAGGTGTCAGCTGTCACCATGACGGCTGGAATATCTCGATAGCGGGGCAATCGGCGCAGCGTGCGGAAAAATTGCAAGCCAGTCATTCCAGGCAGCATCTGGTCCACCAGAAGGAGCGAGAAATCGTGCATATGACAAAGCTGAAGCGCTTTGGCAGGCTCCGATTCAACGATGATTTCTTCCTGGCTTACTTTTTTGACAAGATGTTTGAGAATAAGCCCGTTGGTTGGGTTGTCCTCAACGATGAGAATACTCATGTGCCAACTCAATACATTCGCGCATGCTATGTGCGCCCCACATAGATCATTCCGGGCTTGACCGGAGGACGCGTCTGCCTCATGCCGACCCCCACGGGAAATCGTTCGCGCCGCACAACACACGGTATAAACCGTTTCAACTGCGATATGCTGAAAGCGAAACGTTAAATTTTATATATGTCGCATTATTAGAATTAGGGACGGCGTTCACTTTGCCGCCAATGAGCACCCGAACAAAAAACCCGCGCGCCTTCCAGCGCGCGGGCCTGCTCAAAAAATGGCGGATCAGGCCGCCGCTGCCGCTTGGCCCGGCGGCTCCTTGGCGCCCGTCATGAAGGCCACCGCATCCGACATTGTATAATCTTTCGGGTTTATCACACAGAGCCGCTTGCCGAGACGGTGAACATGAATACGATCCGCCACCTCAAATACGTGCGGCATATTGTGGGAAATCAAAATGATTGGAATGCCGCGCGCGCGCACATCCTGGATAAGGTCCAGAACACGGCGGCTCTCCTTGACACCCAGCGCGGCCGTTGGCTCGTCAAGTATAATCACCTTTGAGCCGAAGGCCGCCGCGCGAGCCACGGCTACACCCTGACGCTGGCCACCAGAAAGCGTTTCAACCGCCTGATTGATGTTTTGGATCGTCATCAAGCCAAGCTCTGTCAATTTCTCGCGGGCGATCTTCTCCATGGCAGGCCGATCCAGTCTGCGGAACCACTTACCCAGAAGACCTTTTTGACGGAGCTCCCGACCCATGAACATGTTGTCCGCAATAGAAAGTGCGGGCGACATAGCCAGTGTTTGATAAACAGTCTCAATTCCTGCATGGCGCGCTTCGATGGGTGACTGGAAATTGACCTGCGCGCCTTCGAGTTCGATCGTTCCCGAATCCGGCTCTACAGCACCGGATATCGCCTTGATGAGGGTGGATTTTCCCGCGCCGTTGTCTCCAATCACCGCCAGAATTTCACCCGGCATCAAATCGAAGTCACAATTATCGAGGGCGGTCACCTTGCCGTAGCGCTTGGTGAGGTTTTTGGCTCTCAAAATCGGTTCCATTACGCAGCAACCTTTCTGATCCATTGATCGACTGTGACGGCGGCAATGATCAACGCGCCGATGAGAAGATAGGTCCATTGCGGATCGGCTCCGGCCATACGAAGACCAAGTTCAAAGACGCCAACGATGAGTGCACCGAAAAATGCGCCAATGATCGAACCGCGTCCGCCAAAGAGTGATATCCCGCCTATCACCACTGCGGTGATGGACTGAATATTGCCTATAACTCCAGTTGTTGCGTTTGGCGCAATGGAGGAAAAACGGCCAATCATGACCCATCCTGCAAGAGCGCAGATAACACCAACGAGCGTGTAAACTGATATGATCGTCTTGTGGACATCCACCCCGGCAAGCACCGCAGCTTCTGGGTCGTCTCCAACCGCGTAGACATGACGCCCCCAGGCCGTTGAGCGTAGCGCGTACGCCAGGCCGAAAACGAGTACAATCATCAGAACGACGCCGAGGGTAAATGTCGCCCCTGCGAATTGAATTTTGGTACCGAGAAATTGCAGGAACGGCGCCTGGGCCTCAATGTCCTGGGAACGGATCGTTTCATTATCCGAATAAAGATAGTTAGCTGCCAGAACGATCTGCCACATGCCCAATGTCACAATGAAAGGCGGGAGTTTTACGCGTGACACAAGCCAGCCGTTAAGTGCGCCAACAAGAGCGCCAAACAAAACCCCGATGACGATTGAAACGGGCGCGGGAATACCATACCGAAACGTAACCTGCCCCATAATGACTGAGCAGAGGACCGCAAGAGCGCCGACACTGAGATCAATACCCGCGGTCAGGATGACCAGGCTTTGGGCCGCGGCCAGAACGCCAACAATCTGCACCTGCTGTAAAATAAGCGTGAGCGCAAAGGGCGAAAAAAACTTGGACCCGAGAATGAGGCCAAAAAGGATTACCGAGGTAACCAAAACAATCAGCGGCACCAGTGCCGGGGTTGTGTGAAGCGCATGGTGGAAGCGACCGACCATACCTTTTTCTTCTGCTTGAAACGAGGCAACTTCTGTCGAAGCTTGCGCTGCGGCGGCCTCAAAATTGTCCTGCGTGGACATTATCCCCTCCCAATATTAATGTGGTCCAGGCAAACGAAAGGGGCGGGCCAAAGACCGCCCCTTCGTCAATCAGTCTCTACTTGATCGGATTCCGGATCAACCCCAGCAGAGGTCTGTACCTTTCGCCGTGTCAATGGAGTCAACGCCAGCGGCCGGCTTGTCGGTTACCAGCGAAACGCCGGTATCGAAGAAGTTCTTGCCTTCTGTAGCCTTTGGCTTGGTGCCGTCCTTGGCCCATGCAGCAATAGCCTCGATGCCCTTGGAAGCCATCAGAAGCGGATACTGCTGAGAGGTTGCGCCGATAACGCCTTCCTTGACGTTTTGAACGCCGGGGCAGCCGCCATCAACGGAAACAATCAGGACGTCATTTTCACGACCGATATCTTTCAGTGCGCCGTATGCGCCAGCGGCAGCTGGTTCGTTGATCGTGTAAACCACATTCACAGTCGGGTCCTTGGCCAAAAGGTTTTCCATGGCTTTGCGGCCACCTTCTTCGTTGCCTTGCGTGACATCATGACCGACAATGCGGGCGTCAGTTTCATCGCCCCACTTGTTAGGATCGCCGAGATCAACGCCAAAGCCCTTCAGGAAGCCCTGATCGCGCAGAACGCCAACGGTCGGCTGTGAAACGTCGAGGTCAAGCATGGCGATTTTCGCATCTGCAGCCTTGTCGCCGAGTGTTGCCGCCGCCCACTTGCCAATGAGTTCACCGGCGAGGAAGTTGTCTGTTGCAAAGGTCATGTCGGCTGAATCGAGCGGCTCAAGCGGCGTATCGAGCGCAATGACGAGAAGGCCGGCGTCGCGCGCCTGCTGGACAGACGGCACGATGGCTGACGTGTTCGAAGCCGTCAGAAGAATGCCCTTTGCGCCGTTGGCAATGCAGGTTTCAATTGCTTGAACCTGTGTTTCATTGTCGCCATCAACCTTACCGGCGTAGGAGTTCAGGGTGATGCCAAGTTCGTTTGCCTTGGCTTCAGCGCCTTCCCGCATCTTCACAAAGAAGGGGTTGGTATCAGTCTTGGTGATCAGGCAGGCAGAGACGCCTTCCGCAGCCGCGGGGGATGCAAAAGCAACACCAAGCGCCAGCGCACCAAGGGTGGCGGAGATAACGGATTTTTTCATGATTGTTCCTCCCGAGAACAGTTTGAGCCAGCTTGCTGGCAACATCCTTAGTAAACCCGCAAAAAGCCATCGCCATGGAAGACAACTGAGCAACGCCTCCAATCGTGGCTCGGGCTTACTATGCGCTAGTAAAAACCCCAAAACAAACCTGTTGTCAATAAATAAATCCATTTGAATTATTAAAAAAACACTGGTAGTTTCAGCCTTGCCTGGGAGGAGGCATGTAGGGTGCAAAATCAAAAGGAAATAGCCGCGAGTGGCGTTGTCGATCCAAGCGGCGGAGCAAATCAAGTCCGCGTAAGAGCCTATAATGAGCGGCTGGTAATGTCGCTTGTCCGCCGACACCGTGAACTGTCGAAAGCCGAAATCGCAAGGCGGTCGGGCTTATCGGCGCAAACCGTTTCCGTCATCATGCGCTCGCTTGAGGCCGACGGTCTTCTGAGGCGTGGCGCTCCGGTACGTGGCAAGGTCGGACAACCCTCAATCCCCATGCGGCTTGATCCGGACGGCGTTCTTTCACTTGGTCTGAAAATTGGACGCAGAAGCGCCGACCTTGTGTTGATGGATTTCGTCGGGAATATCAGACATCAGCTACACAGCGCCTATCCTTATCCACGCCTTGACGAGATATTGAACTTTGTACGTTCAGGGATTGCGGAATTCTTTTCGGATCTCACACAGAAACAGCAGGAGCGAGTGTGTGGACTGGGCGTTGCCATGCCAAACGAGATCTGGTCATGGGCGGAAACAGATGGCACCCCGAACGAGGAAATGCAAAAGTGGCGCGGGGCGGATATTGTGACGCTACTGGAAGCCGCCAGCGGGCAGCCTGTCTTCCTGCAAAATGACGCAACGGCGGCCTGCGCAGCCGAGATGGTTTTCGGCATTGGATCGCGCTTTGCCGATTTTGCCTATTTCTTTGTTGGCGTTTTTGCAGGTGGTGGCGTGGTGTTGAATCACATGCTCTATCCGGGCAAAGGCGGCAATGCCGGCGCCTTCGGATCACTACCAATCCCTGATGGCTCAGGTGGCACCCAACAATTGATCGACGGCGCTTCTATTTTGATGCTGGAGAAGATGGTTCAGGATTCAGGGCGGGATGCCAGTTCAATCTGGAATCCGCCAGATGAGTGGGATGATTTTGGCCCCATCACGGATCAATGGATCGAAAAGACGGCAACAAATATGGCGCTCGCTTCTCTGGCCGTTTGTTCGGTAATCGATTTTGAGGCCGTTGTTATTGAGGGCGGATTTTCGACAGCAATCAAGAAGAGGCTTGTCGACGCAACGCGGCAGGCTTTCGCCAATCTCAACGTAAAAGGCATAACTCTTCCGATCTTTGTGGAAGGCATGGTGGGCAGCGGTGCTCGCGCGACTGGCGCTGCCAGCCTGCCGCTATTTGCCCGCTACCTCACCGACCAAGCCGTGCTTTTTAAAGAGACCCACCACGCTTAAGGCCAGCGAGTTCCATCGGGAACAGCGCCCCGCCGTTATTTCTGCAAACTTTCTGACAGATATAACGAGGTCAATCATGCACAAATATATTCTTCTGGCGGCGTTCTCCGTAGCAACCGGCTATCTCCTGATGGCGCCTGACGCCCAACCGTATTCGGCAGGCAAACACGCTTACATCTCCGCCAATGGTAGCCTCGTTTCAGACCATATTTTGCGCTAGAGCCACCGCCTTCCTGAAACCGCAGCACATTTTGGTTGAAACAGGAGCATTGCTGGGCAATGATCCTGCATTATCAGACCCGAGGCGGTGGATCATGGCAGAAATAAAAAAGAGCCCGGCATTCTGGCGCTCTTTTCCAATATTCGAGGCATTCAGCGACGCGCTTGTTGGAGCTGTTGCATCGGTCGCCACCTATCGAAAATGGCCGGCGGGCACGAGTATTTTTCAGCGCGGAGACGAAGGCAATTATATGCTCCTGACGGTCTCTGGCCGCATCAAACTGTCATTGATTACAACACAGGGCAAAGAACTCTCTCTCCGTCATATTGAAGCAGGTATGATTTTGGGGGAAATGGCCATTCTTGATGATGCGCCGCGTTCCGCAGACGCGACGGCTGCCGTTGAGACCGAAGCCTATGTCATTTCCAAGCGGGATTTCCAGCGCATTCTGGAAAACCACCCAGAGGCAGCGCGCGCCGTCATACACTATTTGTGCTCGCGGTTGCGGGAGACAACTGACCAGCTTGAAACAATTGCGCTTTATGACCTCGACGCGCGCGTTGCGCGCTTTTTCCTCTCAACCTTGCGCCAAATTCACGGTGACGAACTGCCTGAGAGTGCAAATCTTCAACTTGCCCTGAGCCAGTCAGAGATTGCGGGCGTATTGGGAGCAAGCCGACCCAAGGTCAACCGCTCCATAGTTTCATTGGAAGAAAAGGGCGCGATTAAACGGACAGATGGCTTAATCGACTGCAATACCGAACGGCTGATGGAGCTGGCCGATCCAGAAGACGTGTAGTGGAGCTTCCATTGATGCGCGCCAGGCATTTCAGGCTTCAACCGCAATATTGGGGCGCTGCGGCAAGCATTGTCCTCTCTTTGATACTGTTTGCCTTTGCACCGTTTGGAATGGACGGCCAGCGGGAACTTTTCTTTGACGCGCTGACCCGTATGGCCCCCAAGCCCAGCATCGACAAATCCGTCGTCGTCGATCTGGCAGGTTTTCAAAACGATAAGTGGAACCGCGCCGATCTGGCTGCAATTGTAGAGAAGATTGCCGCCGCCCAGCCAGGCGCTATCGCATTTGACCTGCTTTTTAGTTCCGATTGCGATCCTGACCTGACGGAAAATCAGGCGCTGGCCAAGGCCATTAAAAGCGCGCCTTCCATCCTTGGATTCCTCATCGGTCATGGTGAAAACGGCAAGCCCCGTCCGCGTCCACCGCTTGCCACCGCCAGACCGCTTTCCGTGCCGGATTCCTGGTTTGTCGGCGAGGCGGAAACCGCCTGCCCGGTTTTTCTTGACGCGGCCAGATCTGCTGCGGGCTCTTTCCTCGTAGGAGACGATGATGCGCGCGTGCGCCGCCTGCAGGCATATTCAATTGTCGATGGTGACGCATTTCCGGCGCTCAGTCTGGAGGCCGTCCGGCTTTCCTCAAACATGCATGCGCCACCCATTCTTGGCGGGTTGGGGCCGTGGCTGAAATTGGGCCCCATGACAATTACATTGAATGAGGGCGGGGCTATTCGTTTCATCGCATCAGATCGCGAAGCAATTGCTGCGCGCACCATTTCGGCATCGGAGATATCCGCAGGAACGGCCGATCTCACGCGGATGAAAGGCAAAATCGTTTTTGTTGGCAGCAGCGCGCCAGCGCTTGGCGGCCTTCGGGAAAGCGCCTCCATGCCGCTGGAGCCTTCAGTGCAGATCCACGCAGACGCCGCCACTGCGATTGCGGCCGGGTTTCTGCCCACACGCGACTACCGCTTTGTTCGCTACGAAGCGCTCTACATCCTTTTTGCTGGCGTCCTGCTTGCCTTTACCGCCAGGTTTTTTCAGCCGCTTTTCCTGGCCATATTCGGACTTTGCCTGATCTCGTTTTCACTGGCCGTCTCGCTTGGCATATATGTCTCAACGTCCTTTTTGGCCGACGGCTTTTCAGTCAGTCTCGCGCTGGCTGCGGTCCTTGCCGTAACCCTTTTGCTGCAACTCATCCATGCCCGCCGAACAGAGACATTTGCACGCAGGCGTTTTGGCCAATACCTGCCGCAGTCGGTTGTCAGCCAGTATCTGGCGGGCGGCGAGCTTGGCGCCGAGGAAAGGCAGGTTACGGCACTTTTTACTGATATTGAGGGCTTTTCCAAACTAACCAAAAGCATGCCGCCGCAGGCGCTGGTCAAACTGCTGGATGTCTATTTTGCGGAGGTAAACGCCGAAGTCGCCCGAAATGGCGGCATGGTGGACAAAGTCGTTGGCGACGCTGTCCACGCGCTGTTCAACGCGCCTGAAGACCTTAACAACCATGTCGATGCAGCGATCAAATGCGCAGAAAAAATCCGTGCGCTCACGGAGGAAATGCGCTGCAGGCCGGAATTTGCGGCACACGGATTTGGACGAACCCGCATTGGTGTTGAAACCGGCATGGCGGTCATCGGCGAAATCGGCTCCGGGGGAAAACTGGACTATACCGCGCATGGCGACGCCATCAATTTGGCGGCGCGTCTTCAAGAAGCAAATAAATTCCTGGGCACATCCATTTGCATTGGGCCTGCAGCAGCCCGGGAAAGCAGCTTTGAAATGCGGCAACTCGGCGAACACAATATTCGCGGCTTTGGAAAAATGCCGCTATTTTCTGTCCATTGACGACGGTTATTGAATGCCAATACCTGAAAAGACTTCATTGATCCGGTCTGCATCCCAGACTTCCGGCAGCGAGGGAATAGCCATTTTCCCAAGCTCTTCGACACTGGACTGCTTACCGAGCGACCGAGGCGCGGATTGCGGCGGGCGGATATCGAGCCCCTGCCCCTTGAGCAACTTGCGCGCAACACCGGCATTCACGACGTCCACCTTACCGTGCTCGACATAAACCGAAAATGCACCCCTATTCGGTCCGGCAAAAAACTTTGTTCCACGAACTCCGATCATGCCAAATGCAGTCCGCACCGATACATCAATCTTGGGGAGGCCTTCCGGCCGATCAAAGACCATCTGCCCGCTCGCCAGTTCCAGTAAGCCACCCTGTCCCGCGATAAAACTGTCAACGACAAGCGAGGTTTCGGATCCCAGGAGAATGCGTGTATCGCCACCAAGTTTCAGTTCGGCGGCGCCGTCCGCAGCCGTCGAAACAATATCGCCGTCCAGTAACGGCATGCCAGCTGCAAGAGGTTGAATCTGATCGCCTGTTGTACGATTGGCTCCGCCCTTTACCTGAACAACAAATCCAAGATCGCCGCTCGCCTGAGACGAGCCGATCGACATCATGATGGCGCTACCGGTGACGCCCCCAAGGAAGGCGCGACGGGAAATCCCAACTCCAGTCCTTTTCCAATAGAGTGTTTTCAAGGCCTGTCTCCAATCCGATCTTCAGCATATATCTTATCCAGCGTGACTGAATGATTTCAATCGTCTCATGAAATGAAGCTGGACGGTGTTACACTGGGAACAGCGGCCTACAAATGCCGGAAGGCAATATCCCAATTCGACCGGGTCTGCCGCATAATATCGCATACGCGACCATAAAATGACGTATTTGTGCTAGATTTTTTGACCGTTTGAATAAATTAGGTCAAAATTGCGATAATCGCGAGCAAATTATCGGCCAGCTCAGATCTGGAATCAATTTTCAAAATTCATTTTTTTCTTTTATATTCAATACTTTAATTGACATTTTCTCATCTGCTCGCAAATAACTCTGAAAAAAAAATTTCATAATTGTGACCCCCCCCCTTTTCCTTGGCACCTTAATTTGCTTTGATCGGCTCAAAGCTCGGCCAATTGGCAGAGACTTAAAAGGGACCGGGTGTGTGCCGCAACCGGATTTCATAAATGACAATGCTGGATAAGCAGGGGAACAAATGGCGAGTAATCGGGGCGCGTCCGTTCGCTACGAAAACGTTCAAAAAAGCTATGATGGCGAATCTCTGGTCGTCAAAAATCTCAATCTAGATATTCCGCCTGGCGAGTTCCTAACGATGTTGGGGCCGTCTGGTTCAGGCAAGACTACCTGTCTGATGATGCTCGCCGGGTTTGAACCGGCAACGCATGGCGAGATATTCCTGAATGGAAAGCCGATTAACAATGTCCCGCCGCACAAGCGAGGCATTGGGATGGTTTTCCAGAACTACGCTCTTTTCCCACACATGAGTGTTGCCGAGAACCTGGCGTTTCCGCTTCAGGTGCGCGGCATGGGCAAGGCGGAGCAGGAAGAAAAAGTCAAGCGAGCTCTGGAAATGGTGGAGCTGGGCGCATTTGGCAATCGCCGGCCCGCACAGCTTTCTGGCGGTCAGCAGCAACGTGTTGCTGTTGCGCGGGCGCTTGTATTTGACCCCGAACTGGTTCTGATGGATGAGCCTCTGGGTGCTCTCGACAAGCAGCTGCGTGAACAGATGCAGTATGAGATCAAGCATATTCACGAAAACATTGGCGTCACCATTGTTTACGTCACGCACGACCAGACTGAAGCGCTGACCATGTCAGACCGGGTGGCCGTGTTCAATGATGGGATTATTCAGCAACTTTCACCTCCGGATGTGCTTTACGAAGAGCCACAAAACTCTTTCGTGGCGCAGTTCATCGGCGAGAATAACAAGCTGACCGGTGATGTTACCGAAATTAACGGTGACATGTGCAAGGTGAAAATGCCTGACGGAACTGAATTGCTGGCGCATAAGATCAATGTGGGCGGCGTCGGCGAGAAAACCACAATCTCGCTCAGACCCGAGCGCGTGGAAATCGTGCCGACTGACGATCATCAAAACCAAATTGATGGCCGTATCGAAGAGTTGATCTATCTTGGTGACCACATCCGCATTCGCATGAATGTCTGCGGCAATGACGAATTTATCGTCAAGGTGAGAAACCGCGGTGAGCGATGGGACTTGCAGGAAGGCCAAATGCACAAAATTGGCTGGACTGCCAAGGACTGCAAGGCGCTCGACGCCTATGCATAAAGCAGTCAATCGGCGGGATACTTAAACTGGGTTCCGCTGAACGAGCAACCGGGCTTGCCCGGCTTAAACCAGAAAGAGGGAGCAATTTCCAATGAAATCAACAACTAAGATTATTGCAGCGGCGGTGGTGGCTCTTGCCAGCTCGTCCGCAATTGCAAAAGATATGACTGTCGTATCTTGGGGTGGAGCATATCAGGCTTCGCAGAAGAATGCCTATGCCGACCCTTACATGAAAGAAAATTCCGACGTTAACATCATTTGGGATGAATCATCCGCCGAAGCTGTTGCCAAGCTGCGCGCCATGAAAGAAGCCGGCAACGTGACCTGGGATCTCGTTGACGTTGTTGCTTCTGACGCCATTCGTCTTTGCGACGAAGGTTTGGCCATGGAATACGACCCCGACAAGCTTCTTGCAGCTGCGCCCGACGGCACGCCTGCATCTGGTGATTTCGGCGACATGATCGTTTCCTCCTGCTTCATTCCGCAGATCGTTTACTCCACAACATTCGGCTACCGTTCTGACGTCGCTGAATGGGGCGGCAAGGAGCCAGACGACATTTGTGACGTCTTCGACCTGGAAGCTTTCCCGGGCAAGCGTTCGCTTGAAAAGCGTCCGATCAACAACATGGAATGGGCTCTGCTTTGCGACGGCGTCGCCAAGGAAGACGTATATGACGTTCTGGGCACTGATGAAGGCGTGACAAGGGCGCTTGCCAAACTTGGCACAATCAAGGACTCCGTTGTCTGGTGGTCTGCTGGTGCTGAAACACCGCAGCTTCTTGCCGACAAGGAAGTTGTGATCGGCTCTACCTACAATGGCCGCCTCTTCTCGCTCATCGAAGAGCAGAAGCAGCCAGTCAAGATGCTGTGGGACGCACAGGTATTCGACCTTGACGGCTGGATCATTCCGGCTGGCCTTCCTGAAGATCGCCTTGCTGCTGTGCAGGACTTCGTGAAGTTTGCAACAGATACGCAGCGCCTTGCCGACCAGGCCAAGTACATCTCTTATGGCCCGGCCCGTATGTCTTCAGCACCGCTCGTTGGCAAGCATGCAGAGCTTGGCATCGAAATGGCACCGCATATGCCGACCGATCCGAACAACTCCAAGAACACGTTCCTCTATAACTACGAGTTCTGGGCTGACAATCGCGACGACATCGACGCGAAGTTCCAGGCTTGGCTGGCACAGTAAGTTTTACTGCAAGCAAGGTTGCCGGGGCTTCTCTTGAAGTCCCGGCTACCCCCCTTGAACCTTCTATAGCCTAGAGAAGTCCGATCACCATGAGTGAATCCAACACTGCACCCCTTACAACAACCGACGGTGTTCCCCTCAAAGCAAGCCTTGCCAAGGCTCTGCGACGGGAAAAGTTGCGTTCTTTCATCCTGATCGCTCCCCTGCTGTTTTTCATTCTCATCAGCTTTGTTGCGCCAATTGCCGATATGCTGTTCCGTTCAATTGAAAACGGAATTGTCCAGAAGACGTTGCCAACAACGGTTGTTGAGCTGGACAAGTGGGATGCGAGCTCTGGCGAGCTGCCCGGCGAACCGGTTTATGCCGCGCTGGCTGCTGATCTTGTGGTTGCTGTGGAATCGAAGTCTCATACCAAGCTTGGATCGCGTTTGAACTACGACATGCCTGGTACATCCAGCATGTTCCGTAGCACGGGACGAAAGGTTCAGCGCTTTGAAGACGGAAACTACAAAGAACAGTTTATTAAGGCAGACAAAGACTGGGGTAACGTTAAATTTTGGGTTGGGCTGAAACAACTTTCCTCGCCCTACACAGATGCTTATTTCCTGAGTGCACTTGATATGAAGCGCGATGCCGAAGGCATCACCACGAAGCCGGAAAATCAACAGATTTATCTGTACCTGTTTGCCCGCACACTCTTCTTGAGCATGGCAATTACCTTCTCCTGTCTGCTGCTTGGTTATCCGATCGCGTGGCTTCTGGCCAACCTGCCGCTGAGAACGTCCAATATGCTTATGATCCTGGTGCTTCTGCCATTTTGGACGAGCTTGCTGGTTCGCACCTCTGCCTGGAAGGTTCTTCTGCAGCAGCAGGGTGTTATCAACGACCTGCTGGTCTGGGCGAATATCATCTCGGACGACAACCGTCTGGTCATGATCAACAACCAGACCGGTACGATTATTGCGATGACACATATTCTGCTGCCATTCATGATCCTGCCGCTGTTCTCTGTGATGAAGACAATATCGCCGACCTATATGCGTGCGGCCAAAAGCCTTGGCGCGCATGATTGGACCGCCTTCTGGCGGGTCTATTTCCCGCAGACCGTGCCTGGTATCGGCGCTGGCGCAATCCTCGTGTTCATTCTCGCAATCGGCTACTATATTACGCCAGAACTGGTTGGCGGTACCTCCGGTATCTTTATCTCCAACCGAATTGCCTACCACATTTCGAGTTCGCTCAACTGGGGACTTGCAGCCGCGCTTGGTACGCTGTTGCTGGCTGCCGTGATGGTGCTCTTCATGCTCTATGACAAGATTGTCGGCATCGACAACGTAAAACTCGGATAAGAGAGGGTCGTCAAGAATGTCAGGCTTACCTGAATACGCTTCAACGGGGCAACGCGCTTGGTATTATGGCTTCCGTGTCATTTGTGCGTTGATTTTCTTTTTCCTCATCTTCCCGATCATGGTGATCATTCCACTCAGCTTTAATGCGCAAAATTTCTTTACGTTTACGAAAGAAATGTTGGCGCTCGATCCGGCTGGCTATTCGTTCAAGCATTATGTGGATTTCTTTACCAATCCGGACTGGCAGCAGGCGCTGACAAATTCGGTTATGATCGCGCCCGTTGCAACATTGCTCGCAACTTCGCTAGGAACGCTTGCAGCTATCGGATTGTCGCAGTCTCATGTGCCGGCCCGTTCAGCTATTATGGCAATTCTTATATCCCCAATGATCGTGCCATTGATCATTTCCGCCGCCGGTATGTATTTCTTCTACTCCCGTATCGGCCTTCAGGGCACCTATTGGGGCGTTGTTCTGGCGCATGCCGCGCTTGGTACGCCGTTCGTCATTATCACCGTTACAGCAACACTTGTTGGCTTCGACCGCTCATTGGTGCGGGCATCCTTGAGCATGGGGGCAAATCCGGTCACGACCTTCTTCAAGGTGCAGATGCCGTTGATTATTCCGGGTGTGGTTTCCGGCGCGCTTTTCGCGTTCATTACGTCCTTTGACGAAGTTGTTGTGGTGCTGTTCCTCGGCTCCGCTGGCCAGAAGACATTGCCTTGGCAGATGTTTACCGGTCTGCGTGAGCAGATTTCGCCAACCATCCTCGCGGTTGCGGCCATCATGGTGGCTATTTCGATCGTGCTTTTGACAGTGCTTGAGATGCTGCGCAGACGGTCTGAACGCCTGAGGGGACTGACCCCGGGTTGAGACCCGGACAAACCGTCCTCGTTTCAAACATAGATGAGCCGACTTCCTAAGAAGTCGGCTCGTTTCTTTTTAAGCAGACACGCAGAATATCCCGGCGTCAGGCTTCATTTCGCCGCCCAAAGAAGCTGATCAACGTGGATAAGCTCAGACAGACAGCAGGGTCAAGGAAGCCAGCTGCTTCTTCAAGCCGGATCCCGTCTCCAAAACATATTCCAGATTTTGCCGGGCTAGATGTGCATGTTCCCGGGCCAGCGCCTCAGCACGCGCGCCTTCGCGATTTTCAATTGCCGATATTATTGCGCGATGCTGCGCCTGACCGAGCACCAGAGACCGGCGAAATTCCGGCACATCGACCTGTGTGTCAATGAAAGCGCTGGGGCTTGCAAACGGGAGACTGGTAACTCGGGCTATTTCCCGTTTGATAACCTCACTGCCCGACAGGTCCGCCAGCGCTTCATGAAAGGCTTCATTCATCTCTTCATAAGCGTCAAAATCGAGGGTGTCGGCTCCTCCGCCGACAATCTCCTCAAGGGTTTCAACTACCTCGCGAAGAGTGGCTAATTTTTCTGGATCAGGGCCTCGCTCTGCGGCAAACCGCGCAGCCGTTCCTTCAAGCACGCCGCGAAGTTCGATGGAATCCAACACATCTTCACGGGTAAAGCGGCGTACGGCGTATCCTCCGGAGGGGATGAGTTCGACCAGCCCTTCAAGCTCAAGCTTCTGCAATGCAGTGCGCAGGGGTGTGCGCGAAACATTGAGCCTTTGAGCAAGCGCAACCTCGGAAAGTCTTTCGCCTGGCTCCACGCCGCCGTTCAGTACCAGATCGCGCAATCCCAGAAGCGCTTTGCTGGATTGCTGTTTGGCACGGGTATTTTCCGCCTTCGCCGACATTGATCTCACTTTGCAACCTGTGCTGACTTTACGGCCACGTTTGTTGGTTCTATCGCGCCAAGCATACTCCGCCTCCCGACAGAAATAGCCAGCCCCCTTATCATCTTTTGGAATTGATGGGGCGAATTGACTTTATTTGCAAGTTCCCAAGCCTGAAAATTCACGCCAGCATAACACAAATCGGGTTATGGCAATCAAGGAAGCCCGCCAAAGGGACAATGCCGGAGTTAGATCGAACACCCATTGTCAGTCGTCAGCAAACCGGCAAATCATGCCCTTCCCGCTTCCCAGCCAAGCATGGCGCGCTTGCGAGTAAGGCCCCAGTGATAACCCGTCAACGCGCCATTTTTGCCCAATGCGCGATGGCAGGGTACGACAAAAGAGATGGGATTGGCGCCCACGGCAGCACCAACCGCGCGTGAGGCCGTCGGCTTGCCTATCCCTTCAGCAATTGATGAATAGGTCGTGGCTCCGCCCATGGGTATCTGCAACAACTGTTCCCAGACACGTACCTGAAAATCCGTCCCGATCAGCACAACGCGAAGGGGCTGGTCTGCATTCCAGCGATTGGGATCAAATATGCGGAGGGCGTAAGGCGCAGTGGCCGCCGCATCGGCGACAAATTCAGCATTAGGCCAACGCCCCGCCATATCCTCAAATGCGGCTTGTTGACCTCCCTCATCGCAAAAAGCGAGACCCGCAAGGCCACGCACCGTCACCATGATCAGAGCAATACCGAAAGGAGAAGGGTGGAAACCATAGCATATTTCCAGGCCCTTTCCCTTTGCCTTCCATTCGCCGGGAGACATAGCCTCATGGGTCACGAACAGGTCATGCAGACGGCCGGGGCTTGAAAGCCCGAGTTCGAGGCTGGTCTCCAGCACGGGCAAATCTTCCTGCCGCAAAAGCCGCTTTGCATGGTCCAAGGTCACAGCCTGTAAAAAAGCCTTGGGCGAAAGACCGGCCCAGCGCGTAAAGGTTTTTTGCAATTGGGTAACCGGCATATCCAACTGATCTGATATCATTTCCAGCGAGGGCTGGTTCTGATAATCATCGGTCATGATTTCAATCACCCCGCGCACAATGTCGTAGTCGCGGCCATCCGGGGTAACATCTGCAAATGGTTCAGTTGTCTGGGCAAGCATTGTTTTCAATTCTCCTTGCTCCGACAGATAGTACAAAAGAACATTTTCGCCACCCGATTCCTGCCGAAACTGAGGACGAGGTGCACTATACTCGAATTGATTTCAGATCCGCTGCTTTGCCGTGGCCAGAGCACGCGTAAAATCGGAGGCAAATTTCTCTCGGGCCTCGGGGTAGAGAAACTCGCCCACACCGGTCTCCCTGCCCTGACCACTGACCTTGATTGACGTCACCCCTATTTCAGGGTGCCGCGCAATTTTCAATCGAGTCCAGAACGGATTGTAATTGCTTTCGCGAATAAGGCCGGAAGGCGAAATCTTACGAATTGAAAGCTCGATGCGGGAAAGGCTGATCTGTTCTCGCGCACGCGCAGCCCGGTTGTTGAGCCAGAATGCGCCATATAGAGCTATGAAATCCGCACCGAAAAAAAGCGCGATCGGCCAGGCACCAGTTGTCACAAAAAAAAGCACATGCACAATGCTGAGGGCACCGGCGATTGCAAACAGTACCTTCAAACCCTTTCGCCCCAGCGAGCGATGCGGCACCAACTCCGTCATGTAAATCGTCTGTACGTTTGGTGTCATAGTGGCGTTGCTCACGTTGATAGGATTTGATTATAGATAAGTCATGACATCTGCAAAGCCCAAAAAGAAGGTGGCTGCCAAGCCACGCAAACCCCGCGTGAAATCGGCATATAGTGAAACTGAGATTGCCGAGATATTTCGCCGCTTTTCCATTCAACGCCCGGAGCCAAAAGGCGAGCTTGCCCATGTAAACCCCTATACGCTGGTGGTGGCTGTCGCGCTTTCCGCGCAGGCCACGGATGCCGGCGTGAACAAGGCAACACGTGAACTCTTCAAGATTGCCGATACACCGGAGAAGATGCTCGCGCTCGGCGAAGAACGCGTTCGCGAATACATCAAGACAATTGGCCTTTACCGCAACAAGGCGAAAAACGTGATTGCGCTTTCGCAAATGCTGGTCGACGAATTTGATAGCGTGGTCCCCCGGACACGTGAAGAATTGATCCGATTGCCGGGCGTTGGCCGCAAGACCGCCAATGTGGTGATGTCCATGGCTTTTGGGATCCCGACGATGGCGGTCGATACACATATTTTCCGCATTGCCAACCGTTTAGCACTGGCGCCGGGCAAAACACCGGACGAGGTAGAGGAAAAGCTAATGCGGATCATTCCCGAAAGTTATCTCTACCACGCGCATCACTGGCTTATTCTGCACGGTCGCTATTGCTGTAAGGCGCGTAAACCAGACTGCCGCGCCTGCGTCATTGCCGATATTTGCAAGTCGGCCGAGAAAACGGCCGAAATTCCAGCCGAACTGAAAGAGTTGCCGGCACAAATAATTTAAGGCCAGCCACATGCTGTTTAAGGCTGCGACATATTTAGACCTTGCTCCTGCGCAAGGGGATGAACTAATACGCATCGAACCTTCCCGACGCGCCAACCGAAAAGACGCTCGCAGATATGTCTGAAGAAACCTCAGCCTCAACGACCGGCGAATATACGCTGGATGAACAGATCGGCTTCATATTGCGGCTGGCGCAACAACGACATACCGCTCTTTTTACCGAGTGCTTCCAATCAGACCTGACCGCCACACAATGGGCGCTGATTTCCAAGCTCAAGCAGGTGGGTGAAAGTTCACAGAACCTGCTGGGGCGTCTCACGGCCATGGATGTGGCCACTATTCAGGGTGTGGTTGACAGGCTGAAGAAGAGGGGCCTGATCAAAAGCAAACCTGATCCGGAGGACAAGCGCCGCGTCGTACTGTCCCTTTCAGAAGCCGGCGTGGCGGCCTATGAACGACACCTGCCAAACGCGCTGAAAGTGACCGAAGATACCTACGGTGCATTGTCCGCTGAAGAACGCCAGCAATTGCGAACGCTTTTGAAAAAAATCACCTGAAATACGCCAAGACGTTAGAGAACAGTTACCTTCCATTGAATGTCAAATTCGCTCAATGCGGTCAGGTACTCATCAAGCGATATGAAGCCGACACACGGGAAGGCTCCTCGTTCATTAATCTCGCCTTTGGCCAGCTTGCGCGCCATGAGAATGGCGGGCATGACCGGTATGTTGAGGCCGTCGCCGTGATGCGCCACGAGATCAAAAGATATTTCTCTCGCTTCCCCTTCTTCACCCTCGCCTGTCAGACGCATGAAAAAACCACTGTCGTCTCTGCCGAAAACATCAAATAGATAGGAAATGCGTAGCATGAAGGGCGCCAGCGGCTGCAACGGCGGGAACAACCTGAAGCGCGCCATCCCTGAAAACATCCAGAGGAAAAGGTGAAGGAACTTCAATTCCAACCCGGCCCTAAATCGGATCGTCCTGAGATCAGGATACCGTTTCGGGAAAATAGCCAGATCCGGTACGTCGCAATTTCCCAGGGCCCGGACATTCAGCCCCCAGAATTTGCGCCAACGAAGACCAAGCCAACCATATATGTCCGTCATTTCGCCATTGACGAGCGTCTTGAACGGTTTGCCAGCATAACTCAGCACAGCTGAGGTCGTCGCC
The DNA here is from genome assembly GCA_050306195.1 of Ensifer sp. Taxonomy (GTDB): domain Bacteria; phylum Pseudomonadota; class Alphaproteobacteria; order Rhizobiales; family Rhizobiaceae; genus Ensifer_A. The sequence goes on along the minus strand of JBNLGT010000017.1, from coordinate 4,899 downwards.
AGACCGCGATTGGTGCGCTGCGCTGTGGCAATACCATAATCCAGGCCTTCCAGGCGTGCGAATTTGTCGATGTATTCGTCGACAATTGCCGCAGTGAGGCAGGGCACCGAACTTGCGCCAGCGCAGATCAAAATACCTTTTTCCCTTGCGAGCTGATCAAGTTCGTCAATGCCGTCGACAAAGGTGCGCGCGTCAGCCAGATCAACATAGTGACAGCCATTCCTGATGCATGCGCGCGCCACCTTATAGGTCTGGCCCTGAAAGGGTCCCGATGTATGGATCACGATATCCGGGTTGATGGCTTTCAGAGCCGCGTCAAGCGGCTCATGAACATCCAGGCCTGCCGTCTCTGGTGCGTTTTGGGTCTTTAGTGTTGAGGCCAGCGTCCTGGCTTTTTCCTGGTTGCGACCCGCGATGATGAGCTGAATATTGTCATCGCGCGCCAACATGCGGGCGATGAAACGACCAAAATTTCCATAACCGCCAATGATCAATACACGCGTTTTCAAATGACCCTGAACCGCCCCTTGTATTCGTAGACCTTGCCAAACCAGAAATGCGTGACTGTGGCGCGCATTTCAAAAATATTCTCGTCAAGAGCCACCTCTTCCGCATCGCCACGCCCAAGCAAAAATGTCAGCGGGAGGGGAATAAGGCCTCCGAATATCATGAGCGCATAGCCCTTGTGCTGCAGGATTACCTTTCCCTCCCGCCACCGGTAGTTCATGCGCCAACACACGCCGTAGCGCATGACCTCAACAACTTCGTTGCCGAAGACCTGCATCATCGATGACCGAAACGAATAGGATCTTCGATGCTTAAAATGAAATACCCGGTTGAAACTGAATCTTCTATTTTCCGGCGAACTGTCAAAATGCACTGTCACCGGCACGGCCTTTTCGTTGACCGGAGGAACGGATCCCATAAGCCAAAGAAGCGGAGACAGAAGGCGCATCTGCCAGGCGCAGGAAATATCCAGATGACCTTCAACCGTAACCCGGTCTGTCGTGAATGGCCTGTTGGCGTAGTGTTTTTTGATAACAACCGGCAAGTCGTTCCAGGCATCGCCAAAAATAGGCTTGAATATGGGCTCACCGCCGCCGTTCCGTGAGGTGGTCTTTCCGCCTGCCATGTTATTTTCGTCAACGAGTTTCATACCGGCTTTGCGACCATAAGATAGAAAACAATGATCAGGCCGATAAAAGCTGGCCAGCCGAGCAAAAACCAAATGCGAAACAGGCGATAATAGCGCAAAGGCGCCTCAGTGCCCGTTCGCACACAATTGGCGAGAATGCGTTTGAGCTCAATCTGAATCCAGACAACCGGCAACCAGCAAAGACCTGCAACGACATAAATACCATAGGTCCACAGCAGCCAACGATCAGTCCAGTCATATCCGGCCATATAGATGAGTGCTGCGCCCGACAACGGTTGCATGACAACAGCTGGCAAGGTGAAAAGGTAGTCTGCCAGAACTGTGTTCCTTGCCGCATAGATTTTCTCGTCGAGACTTTTGGCAAAATACGAGCGGAACATGAAAAAGGCGATACCAATCCCGGTGCCAAACAGGATTGTCGAGCTGATGACGTGAAGCGTCTTGATAAAAATATAAAGGTCCATGAAACCGCATTCTGAAAGAAGCGCAGAATAGAACATTTCCCCTTCTGATCAACTGCCGACTTTGGGCGGCGTGTTACTGTTGTCAACGTGAAGCAGAAAGGTTGATGTTGCCTTTTTAGTCCGATCGGACGATGCCAAATTCGCGCGTGCATTCAATGATGAGCCTCAAAAACAGAGAGGTGAGAATCATGAAAAAGCTCGTTGTCGCCGCCGCCATCTTGCTGGTCGCAACCCCTGCCATGTCTATCAATCGATATTACTCCAGGGATTTAACGCCAAATCAGATTAATGAGATTCTTGCGCAGGAAGGGGAGATTATTCTTTGGTACCCGGGCAAGAGAAATACTTTGCTTGATCGTTATAACCGGTTTGTCAGTCATGCATCCGGGTGCGGCCCCGGCATGGGTGCTCAAACAGTTTCAGTAGCGGCCAAGCAGGGGGCCAAAATCTCATTGATCTCATGCGTCATGCTATCGGGCGCTGGCTCCACCAATCAAAAATCGACAGCAAGTGCGCCTGCCGCAGCTGCGCCGGCGCCAGCGCCAATAGGCGACACTGACCTGTAAACGCTGTCACAGAAGAGATTTCACATTGCGGATCGTCAATTAGTCGAATGATCCGCAATTATTTTGTTTCACAGACGCCGTCCGCTTTTTGATTTCGGCCCATCGGGCCGTTCTGGAGACGCTTTCCGTCTCCTTCATTCAGATGCAACATTTGAGGCCAGATCAAATAGAGAGCGGTAGGCCGCATCCGATTATGCCGCCCAGGAGACAGTCGACACTCGTCGCATGCTCTTCCATTTCAATTTTTGTCATCAACCAAACGATCGGGGCTGCTTCCGAAACACCAGGTCATTACTCGTGGGACTACAAATCGCGTCAGAAGACCTGGCGGGTCCACGATCCAGATTCCGATGCGTGCTTGCACACAGATTCGCGCCGTGGTTGATTACGATCTCGCTTCCGTTGACCTCTTGGGATAATTTGGAAACCATGGAAACAGCGAGCATCGTTGGGCGCATCTACGAATCCCTTTTGACTGACCAAGGCGATATAGACCGGCTTTTATGTAGTATCGCGGATCAATGCGGGGCCATGACCGCATCAATGGCAATCAATCACCCCTTGGTCGAGTTGAACAGGGCGGTAACCCCTCGAGTCGACCAGAGCGCCTTGAAAACCTATTTGGATCACTGGGTACACGCAGATCCAATATTCGCGCGCGCCGCCTTGATGCCTGTTGGGCAGATCGGTCTGTTGGATGAAGCCGAGGACGAGCAGTTCCGGAAGTCTGACCTTTATAATGAAGGCTGGAAAAGTAGTGGCCTCGGCGTGAATCGACGCTTTGTGAACATAACGCGCCAGAACAACTACCTGGTCAATTTTGCAATTTTTGCCAACCCGAAAAACGAACGCCTTTCACAGGACGTTGACCAAAAATTGCGCCTCTATTTGCCTCATTTTACCAATGCGATGGAGCTTTCGATTCGGACCAGACAATTGGAGACCGAACGATACGCAACGACAACATTGCTTGGTGAACGGGCTGGCACAGCTTTATTCGTGCTCAATAATAGAGGTGAAATTGCTTTTGCTGATGAATATGCGTTGAGGCTGCTTGACCGATCTTCGGAAGTTCGCGTTGTCGGAGGAAAGCTCTCCTTGCGATCATCAGAAGGAAATCATCGGCTGCAACATCAATTTTGGTGCCATGCACACGGTAATTTCATCCCAGGCTATCAGAGGCCTGTCCGATGGCGTTGTGAGCGCGATGGCGGATTATTTGAACTCGAGATCATTCCCTGTGCGTATGACCTCGCGCGCTCATTACTCGAACCCGCTAACGCGGAGCGGTCCTGCCTACTCGTGCTTGTTACGGATCATGCCCAAAAGGCCAGACATATACTGGAATTCCTGAGACATGAGTTTGGACTTACCTATGCGGAATCACTATTAGCCGCTGAGATCATGAAAGGTGACGGACGAGTGAATGCGGCAAAACGCTGCGGCATTTCACTCAACACAGCGCGGGCGCATCTTCGCAGTATATTCGGCAAGATGAGTATTGAGCGCCAATCACAGCTTATCGCAGAAGTTCATAAGAGAGTTCATCTCAGACGCCTCCACAAATCCACATAGCATGATCGGCGCTGGAGGACTTACATCAGACGATGGCTATTGACGGATATGATGTTTCATGAATAATTAAATGAACATTCGTTAAATTAATTGGCGTCATGGCAAGACAGGCTGGTTCAAGCGGGGAAAATACGGCACGGGCGATCCGGGCGGAAAGCCTGCGCCTTTTTGCGCGGCATGGTTATGACGCGGTTTCCATGCGGCAAATCGCCGACGCTGTCGGCGTGCAGGCAAGCGCGCTCTATCAGTATTTCCCCAACAAGCAGCAACTGCTTGTTGCTCTTCTTAAAGAACATATGGACGAGCTTTTTGCCGCTCTCGACGGTGAGAATTTCGACAGACTGGAACCGGAAGCAGCACTGGAAGGTTTCGCCCGTTTCCATATTCGTCACCACATGGCACGCGCAGACGCGGTTTTCCTTTCCTATATGGAGCTGCGTGCGCTGGAGCCCGAAGGCTTCAGGCAGATCGAGGCGTTACGCAAGGCCTATGAGAACCGCCTGAAAGCTATTCTGGACCGAGGGAAGCAGGCGGGTGTTTTTTCCGCCGATGAACCCCATGTTGCCGCCATGGCATTGCTGGCCATGCTGACGGGGGTCAACACCTGGTACCGCTCGGGCGGGCGGCTATCGCAGTCACGTATTGAAGACATTTATGCGGAAATGGTGCTGGGCAGTGTTGGCTGCGCAGGCACAAATGGGATCAACTTGAGGCAGTCCGCCTCCGGTTAAAGGAATAATAAAGCCACTGGATGGGGTTGCTTGGGAGGGCAATATGTTTCATCACACGATGCGTTTTGGACTGAGCGAGGAAATTGAAGCGCTTCGCGACATGGTTCACCGCTGGGCTCAGGAACGCGTCAAGCCGCTCGCCGCCGAAATCGACAAGAGTAACGAATTTCCGAACCAGCTCTGGAAAGAGATGGGCGATCTCGGCTTGCTTGGCATAACCGTTTCGGAAGACTATGGCGGGGCCAATCTTGGCTATCTCGCACATACAATTGCCGTTGAGGAAATCGCCCGGGCATCCGCCTCTGTTTCGCTTTCCTACGGTGCGCATTCCAATCTTTGCGTGAACCAGATCAAGCGCAACGCCACGGAAGAACAGAAGCAGAAATATCTGCCTAAGCTGATTTCCG
>JBNLGT010000016.1:0-43721 GCA_050306195.1 Ensifer sp. | reverse complement strand
GCCCACTCAAAAGAAAGCGGGCGCTCGAGAGAGCATAAGCCATTGCGACGGACAAAACAGCTGCCAGACTGCCAATCAGCGCACTTGTGCCGAGCGCCTGCCAGAAAAGAGCGCGAACGACCAGGTGCGGAAACGAAGCACTCACCCCTTTCACAACCACGGCCAGAAGCGGCGAAATGCAGAACAGCATGACAACCAAAAGAATCCCGCTGTCCAGGACCTTCGACAACGGCCGGGTCCCATCAAAACGACGATAGTGAATCTGCTCGGAAGCACGATCCTCCTCGGGGGCGGGCAAGAATGAAAGCAAGGCAAGCAACAACCCCATGACGGTTATTTGCAAAAGGGAAAGCACCACCGCAAGCGGTGGATTAAAATCGAATTTCAGCGCCTGATAAATCGCCACCTCCAAAGTGGTGGAGGCAGGCCCTCCGCCCAAAAGCAGGACCAGTGTGAATGACGTCGCGCAAAGCATGAAAACCAGACCCGCAATTCCTGGGAGAAGGCGCAATATAGCTGGCCATTCCACCAATCGAAAAATCTGCAGCGAGCCCATTCCAAGGCTGGCTGAAAGCTTCCAATATTGCGTCGGCAACCGCTCTAGCCCCGCAAGAATTAGTCTTGTAGCAAGCGGCAGATTGAAAAAGACATGTGCAATGAGAATTCCTGAGAGGCCGTAGACCTGGATCGGTCGAGAAAGCCCAATGGCGCTGAAACCATCATTCAGAACACCCTGACGACCCCATATGGCCAAAATGCCAAAGGCGCCCACCAGAGCGGGCAGACCCATCGGTGCAGCCAAAAACCGAACCAGCCATATTCGACCCGGAAAATGCGGCCGCCGCGCCAGCGCACTGGCCGCCGGTATCGCTCCTGCAATGGAAAGCGCTGTCGAAAGAGCGGCCTGCCAAAGCGTGAATTGCAGGATATTGAATGTGCGGGGCGACAAAAGCGCTGGCCAAAATCCTGCCCCACCAATGACCACAAGCGGCCACAAAGCGACGACAACAAACAAACCAATGCCGCCGAGAACAAACGTCCCGACGGCAATGTTGGCATTGAACAACTGTCGCCCAGCAACAGCCACTATTGCGTACCCATGGCGGCAAGCCACTCATCCACCCATGCCTGACGATTGGCGGAAACCTCCTCCGCGCTCATCAGGAAGGTTTTTTCAGGATGCACCAGTTTGCCAAACGCTTCCGGCAATGGTTCAGAGGTCTTGGCAGCTGGAAACATCCAGTTGGTTTCGGGGATAATGTCCTGAAAAGCAGAGCTGACCATAAACGACAGGAAGCTTTTCGCCAGCTCTGGATCATGGCTGGTTTTGGTCATGCCTGCCACTTCAACCTGGATATAATGCCCCTCTGAAAAGCCCGCAGCCTGATAGCGGTCAGTTCCCTCGGCAATCATGTGATAGGCAGGCGATGTTGTGTAGGACAACACCATGGGCGCTTCGCCATTGGTGAAAAGCCCATAGGCTTCCGACCAACCCGGCGTAACGGTGAGCACGCGGCCCTTCAGCTTCGCCCACGCCTCGCCAGCCTTGTCGCCGTAAACTGACTTCACCCAGAGAAGAAGCCCCAGGCCCGGCGTAGACGTTCGCGGATCCTGAATAACAATCTTCTCGGACGGGTCGCCATCAACCAGCTCCTGCAGGCTCTTGGGCGGATTTTTCATGGCTTCGGTATCATAAATGACCGCGAAATGACCGTAGTCAAAGGGCACAAAGACCTCATCTGCATAACCACCCGGAACAGCAACGGCGGACGTGTCAATTCCAGCAGGCGCGAACAGACCGGTTGCTTTGGCGTCGGCGACAAGACCTGTATCGAGGCCAAGAACGATATCGGCTTCAGTGCCTTCGCCTTCAAGCTTCAGGCGATTGAGAAGCGCAACGCCGTCTTCAACCCCGACATAGCGAACCTCACATCCGCAAGTTTTTTCAAACGCTTCCTTCACCTTGGGGCCCGGGCCCCATTCGGCGGTAAAGCTTTCATAAGTGTAGATGTTGAGTACCTTATCGGCCGCCTCCGCCACCGTTGACGTGGCAAAAGCGGCAACGGCTGCCAGCAGCCATGATGATGTCTTGCGCATTAGCGCCTCCTCTTTCTTGTTTCGGGGATAGGCGCTTCTTGAGCTCAAGACGTCTAATCCCTCCGCCGGTGCTAGCCGGATCAGGTTCTTCGGGTTGGCTTTAAGCCTCTCAGCCCTTCATTTGGGCACCCCGTTAGAGCGGGATGAGATGTAACGCCGCCAGCGGCTCATTGCAAGGTGGATTGCACTTTGCGCGCAGCCGTGTTTTGCGCTATTGGCGCGAGCATGACTGCATTTACTATTCTTCTGGGCGGCGACCTCGAAATCAACGAACGTACGCGAAACTTGACCAGCGGCACGCGCGTGATCGCGGCTGATGGCGGGATGCGGCATGCCCAAAATCTTGATCTTGTACCCGAATTATGGGTTGGCGATTTTGACTCTACCCCCAAAGAGCTGATTGCCTGCTGGCCCGACGTTCCGCGCGAACCCTATGAACCACAAAAGGCCGAGACAGATGGTGAAATTGCAGCCAAAGCCGCTATCCAGCGAGGGGCAACATCGCTCATTTTTGCCGGTGCGCTGGGTGGCGAACGGACTGATCATGCCCTGATGCATCTTCTCTTCGCATTGTCCCTTCAGGAAAGCGGCTTGCCCGTAACCCTGACCTCAGGCGAGGAAGAAGCGTGGCCACTTTTGCCGGGTGACAGGCAATTTGACCTGCCTAATGAAAGTCTCTTTTCCATTATCGCCCTTTCCGGCATTGCTGGACTTTCCATTTCCAACGCACGCTATCCGCTGGAAGCCATCACGTTACCTGCAGGCTCGTCGCGCACAGTTTCCAATGTGGCGCTCGGGCCCGTGAACATAACGCTTGGAAGCGGCAAGGCTATTCTTCTCGCCCGCCCCTTCGACCTGACAGGAGCCTGATCCTTGGCGCCACCTATTTTGAAGCTCGACGATATTTTCCTGACCTTTGGAGGCGCTCCGCTGCTGGCGGGCGCCAACTTGCAGGTAGAACCGGGTGACCGCATCTGTCTGGTGGGCCGCAATGGTTCGGGAAAATCGACACTTCTAAAAATTGCCGCAGGGCTTTCTGAAGCCCAAAGTGGCGAAATTTTCCGTCATCCCTCAGTCACCATACGCTACCTGGAACAGGCTCCAGATTTCGCCGGCTACGAAACTGTCGAGGCCTATGCGCAGGCGGGCCTGGGGCCCGGCGATGATCCCTATCGCGTACAATATCTGCTCGAACATCTTGGGCTCACCGGTTCTGAAAATCCGAAAAACCTGTCCGGTGGTGAAGCCCGCCGGGCAGCCCTTGCCCGCGTCATGGCCCCAGAACCCGATATTCTGCTTTTGGACGAACCAACCAACCATCTGGATCTCACCACGATTGAATGGCTGGAAGGCGAATTGCAGAAAAGCCGCTCAGCACTCGTGCTTATCTCCCACGACCGGCGTTTTCTGGAAAAGGTTTCCAATGCGACGGTCTGGCTTGATCGTGGCACAGCACGCCGCCTTGATCGCGGCTTTGCCCATTTTGAAGAATGGCGTGACAAGGTACTGGAGGAAGAGGCCGAAGAGCATCACAAGCTTGGAAAGGCCATCGAGCGGGAAGAGCACTGGATGCGCTACGGCGTAACAGCGCGCCGCAAACGCAATATGCGGCGTGTCGGCGAACTTCAAGACATGCGCAAAGCATACCGCGAGCATCGTGGCCCACAAGGCCAGGCAAAAGCGCAGGCCTCAGATGCTCGAGAATCCGGAAAACTGGTAATCGAAGCGGAAAAGATCACAAAATCCTTCGGCGAACGGATCATCGTTGCTCCTTTCTCCATCCGCGTTCATCGCGGTGACCGGATTGGCTTTGTCGGCCCCAATGGTGCGGGCAAGACAACATTGCTGAAAATGTTGACCGGCCAGCTGGAACCGGACAGCGGATTGCTGAAACTCGGCACCAACCTGGAAATAGCAACGCTGGATCAGCGTCGTGAGGACTTGAACCTCAACGATACGCTGGCTCACTACCTGACGGACGGTCGCGGCGAAAGCCTGATCGTCAACGGCGAACAGCGTCACGTGACGGGCTACATGAAAGATTTTCTCTTTCAACCCGAACAGGCACGCACACCCATCCGGGAACTTTCCGGCGGCGAACGCGCCAGGCTGATGCTGGCGCGCATCCTTTCTCGGCCCGCCAATCTTCTCATACTCGACGAGCCAACCAACGATCTGGATATCGAAACACTCGATCTGCTGCAGGAAATCGTTGCCGGTTTCCCCGGCACGGTCCTTCTGGTCTCCCACGACCGTGACTTCCTAGACCGAACTGTAACGTCAACCATTGCGCCTGCAGACCCTGAAAATCCCGACGGTCGCTGGATAGAATATGCAGGCGGCTATTCCGATATGCTGGCTCAAAGAAAACTGTCGGAGAAGGAAGAGCGCAGCGAGGCCAGGAAAGAAAAGGCAAAAACGGCCGCCAGCCCATCCGACAAACCGAAAGGTCAGGGCAAACTTTCCTACAAGCAGAAATTTGCTCTCGAAAACCTTCCCAAACAGATGGAAGAGGCAGAAGCCAAGGCAACCAAGCTTGAAGAAAAAATGGCCAACCCCTCCTTCTTCAACAAGGACCCGACTGGTTTCAACAAGGCCGCCAAGGATCTGAAAGCGCTGCGCGCCAGTATAACCGCCATGGAAGAGGAGTGGCTGGAACTCGAGATGCTGCGCGAGGAACTGGAAGGCTGATCGGGAGCGGTCACGGCTGAAAGAACGGCGTTTTTGATTGAGACTTGCGGTTCCCGAATCCTGTCACTACCTTGCCCACCACAAACACAAAGGATGGGTTGATGGCTGGCATGCGCTTTGAGGGGACCGAGAATTACGTCGCGGAAAAGGATTTGATGATCGCGGTCAATGCCGCCATTCAGCTTGAACGCCCGCTTTTGGTGAAGGGTGAGCCTGGCACCGGCAAGACTGAACTGGCGCGCCAGATTGCCGAAGGCCTCGGCCTCAAGATGATTGAATGGAACATCAAGTCCACCACCAAAGCGCAGCAAGGCCTTTACGAATATGACGCAGTTTCGCGGCTGCGCGACAGCCAACTCGGCGATGAACGCTTCAACGACATTAACAATTACATTCGTCGTGGCAAGTTGTGGGAAGCCTTTGCTGCTGGCGAAAAAATAGTCCTGCTGATTGATGAAATCGACAAGGCCGATATCGAGTTTCCGAACGACCTTCTGCAAGAACTCGACCGCATGGAATTCCACGTCTACGAAACCGGTGAAACGGTAAAAGCCAATGTGCGCCCCATCGTCATCATAACATCCAACAATGAAAAGGAACTGCCGGACGCTTTCCTGCGCCGTTGTTTCTTCCATTACATCAAATTCCCCGAAGCGGACACGTTGATGAAGATCGTCGACGTGCACTACCCCGGCATTCGGCAGGATCTGGTAAGCGCAGCCCTCAATCGCTTCTTCGAAATCAGGGAGGTTCCCGGCATCAAAAAGAAACCCTCAACCTCCGAGGCGCTCGACTGGATCAGGCTTCTAGTTGCTGACGAGATTGACCCGGCAGACCTGTCCGCAGACGCCAAGACCATTCTTCCCAAGTTGCACGGCGCTCTTTTGAAAAACGAACAAGACATCCATCTTTTCGAACGGCTGGCTTTTATGTCTCGCCGTTAGAATTGATTTCGTTAACCAAAGGCATTATATGCTCTTCACACAGTGGTGATTTGCCGGCCGGCTTGCAGCCACTTAAAAAAACTCGCTAAAGGGGCCCAAACATCGAGAATGTTTTAGGAACCGGTAGCGAATTTGCGCGACCGGTTTTTTTGTTTTGTAAGTGAGAATTGAGATGCCGATCAGAATTCCAGATGGCTTGCCAGCACAAGAAACGCTCATTGAAGAGGGCGTACGCGTGATGACTGAGAAGGTGGCGATCCGACAGGATATCCGCCCGCTGAAGATAGGACTACTCAATCTCATGCCCAACAAAATCAAGACCGAGGTGCAGATTGCGCGCCTGATAGGCGCGACACCGTTGCAGGTAGAGTTCTCGCTTGTTCGTGTCGGCGGTCATCAGGCGAAAAACACGCCGGTCGAGCATCTTCTGACTTTCTACAACACGTGGGAAGAGGTGAAGGAGCAGAAGTTTGACGGCTTCATCATCACAGGCGCACCAGTGGAAACCCTTGATTTTGAGGAAGTGACCTACTGGAATGAAATGGCCGCTATCCTCGACTGGACAACAACCAATGTTCATTCAACGCTGAATATCTGCTGGGGCGCGATGGCAGCCATCTGGCATTTTCACCGCGTGCCCAAATACACGCTCGGGGAAAAAGCCTTTGGGGTTTACAGACACAAGAACCTGAACCGCTCGTCGCCCTATATGAACGGGTTCTCTGACGACTTTCAGATCCCCGTTTCACGGTGGACCGAATGCCGCTCACCCGATATCGCGGCCCACGCCAATCTTCAAATCCTGATGGAATCGGATGAAACCGGACCATGCATTGTGCATGAGGAGAAAGGCAACCGGCTCTACGTCTTTAACCACATCGAATACGATTCGACCTCGCTTGCGGATGAATATTTCCGCGACCAACAAGCCGGTATCGACGTCAAGCTGCCGCACAACTATTTCCCCGATGACGATCCATCAAGACCACCACTCAATCGCTGGCGTTCGCACGCCCACCTGCTTTTTGGCAACTGGATCAATAACATTTACCAGACAACACCATTCGATTTGAACATGATCGGTCTGGAAGAAAATCAGTCCGGCTATTGAGCAACATGCGGAAGGGTTGACGAATGGTCGGTCAGATGATCCGATCGGCCATATTGTCGGTGACGAGACAGAGCAACCATGTTCATTCCCTTCTTCCTTGAGCTCAAGGCAGCCAAGGTTCCCGTTTCCTTGCGGGAATATTTGACGCTGCTTGAAGGCACGAGCAGCGGCCTTGCCGATTTTGACGTCGAGGCCTTTTATTATCTCGCCCGCACATCGCTGGTGAAAGATGAGCGCTACATTGACCGGTTCGACCAGGTCTTCGCCCATGCCTTCAAGGGACTTGAGGCCGTTTCAGGCATGCCTGAAGGGATCGATCCGCGCGATTTGCCGGAGGAATGGCTGCGCCGTATGGCGGAGCGTTACCTCACAGAAGAAGAAAAAGCCCAAATTCAGGCACTGGGCGGCCTGGAAAAATTGATGGAGACGCTGAAGCAACGCCTTGCCGAGCAGAAAGAGCGTCACCAGGGTGGAAGCAAATGGATCGGGACAGGCGGCACCTCACCTTTCGGCGCCTATGGCTACAATCCAGAAGGCATTCGTATCAGCCAGGACGAGTCGCGCAACCGCCGCGCCGTAAAGGTCTGGGACAAGCGCGAGTTTAAAAATCTTGACGACTCGGTGGAGATCGGCACCCGCAATATCAAAGTGGCGCTCAAGCGGCTGCGCAAATGGATCCGTCAGGGAGCCGATGAGGAACTGGATCTCGGCGGCACAATCAAGTCAACCGCCGAGCACGGCTATCTCGACATCAGAACGCAGCCGGAGAGGCGCAACGCCGTCAAACTCATCATGTTTTTTGATATTGGCGGCTCCATGGATGACCACATCAAAGTGGCCGAGGAGCTCTTTTCCGCCGCGCGCTCCGAATTCAAACATATGGAATATTTCTACTTCCACAATTGCGTCTACGAGGGTGTTTGGAAGGACAATCGCCGCCGCTATTCTGAACGCATGGATACGTTCGACATCATCCGCACCTACGGCTCAGACTACAAGGTCATTTTTGTCGGCGACGCCGCTATGGCCCCCTACGAGGTCACCCATCCCGGCGGCTCGGTCGAGCATTTCAACAAGGAGGCCGGGGCGGTTTGGCTGCAGCGGCTGCTTGATCATTTCCCAAAATCTGTCTGGCTCAACCCCGCGCGCGAAGATTATTGGCAATATACCCACTCGACCACAATCTTGCGGCAGATTATGAATGAACGCATGTTTCCGCTAACACTTGGCGGATTGGAAAATGCCACACGCGAGCTCACGCGCTAATATCGGATTGGACATATGGAACAAAAGCTCTTCGGCACAACGGCAAAGGGCGAAAACGTCTACCGCGTTACCATCCAGGGAGGCGGGCTGACAGCCAATATTTTAAATTGGGGCGCGGTCATTCAGGACCTGCGGCTTGAAGGACATGACAAACCACTGGTCATCGGGTTCAAAGATTTCGACGACTACGTCAACTATTCCTCATATTTCGGCGCGACGCCCGGCAGATGCGCAAACCGCATCGCCAAGGGCAAGTTTGAACTCGACGGCAAGACCTATCAGCTTGAACGCAACGAAAATGGTACGACACATCTGCATGGCGGATCCGATGGCTTGGGAACCCGCATCTGGAATATTGTCGAGACAACCGAAGACAGTGTAACGCTGGAAATAACGGATCCCGATGGACGAGCCGGCTATCCAGGCAATTGCCTGGTTCGAGCAACATATGCGCTAAAGGCGGACGGTGTTCTTTCCGTCGCATACACCTCGACAGTGGACCAACCTTGCCCGGTCAATATTTGCCAACACAGCTATTTCAATATCGGTAATGGCAGCGATACGCTTGATCATGAAATCATGATCGCCGCCGACCATTATCTGCCAACCGACGAAGATCAAATCCCGACGGGTGAAATAAAGCCCGTCGATTCCACGCCGTTTGATTTGCGGCAGATGAAATCGATGAAGCTTATGGACCAAGGCAAGCAAGTGCTCTTCGACCACAATTTTTGCCTGTCAGACGCACGCGTCGCCAAACGCAAGGTCGCTGAGGTTCGCTGTGCGGAATCCGGCTTAGCAATGGATGTTCTGACAACCGAACCTGGCGTGCAATATTACGCTGCTTTCAAGCTGGCCGGAAAACCGCCGGGGCTTGATGGCCGTGTCATTGGTCCCTTTGGTGGCTTTTGCCTGGAAACACAAGTCTGGCCCGACGCAATCAACCACGCCAATTTTCCCAATGCGGTGTTGAGACCCGGGGAAACGCTAGTCCAAGATACAGACTACGTGTTCCGCCATATCTGAAGCCGCAGCTAGAGGCGAGTTGGGGCCGGAGACTCACGGCCCCATGCGCCGCTCAAGTCTGACGGCGAACCAGGCGATGATCTTTCGCCAGAGTTCATCTTTCAGCACAGCGGCTTCAATATCGAGCTCTAGATTGGGGTTATCGTTGATTTCAATGACGAAAACACCGTCATCCGTCTCTTTAAGATCAACGCCGTAAAGTCCGTCCCCAATCAACCGAGCTGCCCGCACGGCGGTTTCAACAACCAGCGCCGGTGCATCCGATATCGCCATCGTCGCCGAACCCCCCTCGGTGATCTTGCCATTTGAACCACGTTTGACAATCTGCCAATGGCCACGCGCCATTCGATATTGGCAGGCAAACAGCGGCTCGCCATCCAGAACGCCGATGCGCCAGTCAAATTTCGTCGGCAGGAACCCTTGGGCAATCAAGAGCGCTGTGTCCTTGAAGAGTGCTGAAGCGCTCTTCTTCAATTCCTCCAGATTGGATGCCTTGACCATATTGGCGCCAAAGGAACCATCCGGTGGCTTAAGGACCACAGGCGCACCCAACCTTTCCAGAACAGCAGCCAGATCGGACTTCTCATTGATAACCTCTGTCGGAGGAATGGGCACGCCTGCCTTTTCCAAGATCTCCTTTAGGTAAACCTTGTTCGTGCAGCGGATCATGGAAACCGTGTCGTCGATGACCGGCATTCCTTCCTGCTCCGCCCGGCGGGCGAATTTGTAGGTAAAGTTGTCGATCGAAGTCGTGGCGCGAATAAAGAGGGCATCAAATTCTGCGAGACTTGTCAGGTCGCCAGGTTCAAGGATTTCAGTGTCGACGCCCATCTTATCAGCAACGTCACAGAGTCGTTTGAGCGCCGCCGGTTTTGACGGCGGCATCTTTTCAGCCGGATCGGCCAAGATCGCCAGTGACCATTTGAACTGAGGCCGCGTTTTCGGGTTACTAGCCCGTCCCTTTGTATAGCCAGCCATGGCTTCGAGGAAATGGGCCCGTCGAGGTGCACTCATCTTGTGGGGCGGGACAGGTCTGATGCGAGCTATTTCATGGGGTGGTTTCGGCTGAAACTCAACCTCCAGCGCAGGCGTTCTAAACCAGTCGGACAGTTCCCGGGCAAATTTGCCGTAACCGGCAACGTCCGGTTTAGAAAAGGCAACAAAGAGGTTTTCGACGACCGGCGCGCCTTTTGCCCTTACTTCCTGCAATCGCGCATTAAGGTCAGGCGTGGCATGCGCATAAAGTCCCTTTTGCGACAGCTCGACAATGGTATGAACGCTGGGGCTGATACGATGACCGCGCGCCTCCGCCAGAAGCGATGCGTAATAACCCGCCGATTGATATTGGTAGGAACGCGCCAAATTGAGGACATAGGGCCGCCGGCCAGCAAATAGCGCTGGCCGCGCCAAATAGTCGGCAATGCGCATGACCTTGTGCGGCGTGTCTGCCTGATCGATATCGTTCAGGTTTTCAACGAGTATAAGCCAATCTGTCATGGTCAAACCTTCTCCTTTTGAAGGTTTTTCATCATGCGGATTGCGTCGCCCCCATCGGAATAATATCCAGGCAAACGTTGGAGATCGACATATCCAGCACGCTGGTAGAGGGCAATTGCAGAAAAATTGGAAACGACAACTTCCAATCTGATGGTATTGCATTCGTGCCGCAGGGCCACGGCCTCGCAAGCCCTAAGCAAGGACATTGCATATCCTTTGCCGCTATACCCAGGATCAACAGCAAGTGAATAGAGCCGGGCAATCCGACTGCCGCGCCGAAACAGAAGAACAGCAGCGACAATCGACCGTCCGTTTTTGTCACGGCAAACCAGCACCTCGTTGTGCCCGGACAAAAAGCGACGCCAACTTCGCCTTGAAATGCGCTCACCCGGCGCAAATCCGGCTTCCAGCGCAATCAGCGCGTCAAGATCGAGCATGGTTGCACCTTCAGGCGCACAACAGGCAACCCTGCGGCTCACTGTCGTGCTCCCCTGAACGGCGCGCAACGCCGACCACTCCTGCTCAAAATGTCAATGTCCATAGGACCCGCAAAAACAAGCAACAACCGTCGTGCGGGGATCGTCGTTCTGCGTCATTGCTAACGCGAAGAATTATACCGTTTTTGAAAAATCACAAGTGGATTTTTTGAGCCTACATGCTGACATTTTGTGGGCGCGACGACGGGCGCAGGACTGATCAGCCACCACTTTTTTCGGCCATAGGAAGATCGGGCAAGATCTTTTCCAGCCAGCTTTCAAGCTCTTCCTCTCCAGCCCCCTCGAATTCACCGAGAAGAGAGAGTGACGAAAATCCGTGTGCGAGAGACCAGACAAAAATCTCGGTCCCTTGAACGCCCGCCCGCCCTGGAACCACGGGCGCGCAAACGCGGGCAAGAACCGCATAAGAAGCCGCACTTGCCATTTTCAACGCCTCGTCTTGAGGGTCGATGCCAACCGAACTGAACATGACCTGAAAGAGACCAGGATTGGCGCGGGCAAAGCGCAAATATCCCATACAGGCCGCCACAATGGCGGCGCGTGCATCGTTTTCGGGCGCTTCGGAAATTGCCGCTTCCATGGTTGCGGTAAACTCACTATGCGCCTTGGCCGCAACGGCGGTACGCAGATGAACAAGGGTTGGAAAATGGTGTTTGGGGGCCGCATGGCTGACCCCGGCTTTCGCCGCCGCACCGCGGATCGTCAGCGCCTCTGCCCCACCTTCAGCCACAAGCTGAATACCCGCCCTAATCAAAACCTCACGTAAATCACCGTGATGATGTGCCGTCTTTTTTGTCTTCATGGCCTACATTGAGCCGCATACTTGACACCGTCAAGATTAATTCCTAACTTGACAGCGTCAACTTAACCGGAGCAATCAATGACCAAGCGAGTTCCTCTCCTCATCGCGGCGCTATTGAGCGTTTCCATTGCTCTTGTTTCCTACCGGTTTTTGCTTCTTGGCGTAAATTCGCAGACCTTTCCGAGCATGGGCATCCACATCAATACGACACGACTTGCATTTTTGGCGCACATAGTCGCTTCTCCCATTGCACTTGCAGTCGGCGCTTTTCAGTTCATGCCGGGCCTTCGCGCAAAGCGCCCCGCTCTTCATCGCACCTTCGGCCGTATATACGGCCTTGCTATCCTCATGGGCGGTGCCGCCGCGCTCATCATGGCGACGAACTCCAACGGTGGTATCGTTTCGGTGATCGGTTTTGGGATGTTGTCCGTCCTTTGGGTTGGCGCAACCTTTCAGGCCATACGCCACGCCATCGCGCGCCGCCTTGCACTTCACCGAATTTGGATGATCCGCAGTTTTGCCCTGACATTTGCGGCTGTCACTCTACGACTGGAGCTTCAGCCGCTCATGCAATGGGGCGGGCTGGAATATAATGAAGCCATACAGGTCACTGCCTGGCTATGCTGGGTGCCAAACCTGATATTCGTTGAATGGTGGACCAAGGCGTCAAGCATGCCGGCTCGTGCACTGGCCGAGACTTGAACAATACGTGGCGTAAAGGTTCACCTTTCGCCACGCACGCCTCAGCGCCCGTCTATCTGGGCGCCCATGATAGCAATGGCCTGCTGATAAACACCGGCGGCGTTCCAACCCTGAATAGCCCGGAAATTGGCCTGGCCGGGCTGATAACCCGCGCCCGCCCGCCAACCATGCGCTACAAGGAAATTCGCCGTTGATGACAGTGCATCAGCCTTGGATCTGACCATGTCCAATCGGCCGTTTCCATCGCCATCAACCCCATAAAGCAGGACATTTTTCGGGAGAAACTGGGTCTGTCCGATTTCACCTTGAGCAGCCCCTTTTGCGCTGATTGAAAGCGCACCGCGATCCACCAACTGCAATGCAGCATAGAACTGATCGGTGAAAAATGCCGAGCGACGGCAGTCATAGGCAAGTGTCGCGACCGCCGACAACGTATGCTCGTTCCCCATGAAGCTGCCAAAAGCAGTTTCCATGCCCCAGATCGCGAGCAACGGTCCGGCCGGTACGCCGTAGCGCCGCTCAATGGCTTTGAAGAGGCCAGCGTTAGAGCTTTTTAGTTTCTTCCCGCGTGCGACAATCGTCGCGGCTCCGCGTTTACGCATGAATGACTTCAATGTCAGCTTGAAGCTTTTTTGGCCGCGATCAGCGCGAATCGTGGCTCTATTATAGCCAATATTTGACATGACCTTGCTGACGGTTGCCGCCCGGATTCCTTTTTGTACCGCCTCCTGCGCAAATTGCGCCCGCCAGGCATCAAACCCGCCGGAACTGTTACCGCAACTGGCTGCATGAAGCGGCCCAGCCGCCAAAAAGCTGATTGCTGCTATGGCAAAAAGGCGGTTACCGATTTTCATGATTATTCCCCCAAATCATACAAGATCAAATACAAGGATGCCAACAAAGCAGGTCCGTGTCATGTCCTTTACGTCATGCAAAAAGAAACACCTGCCCGTCAAAGACGAGCAGGTGTCTCATTTTATTCGAGATTGTGACCGATTTCAGTTCTTCGGCTTGATCAGGTTGCGATTGATCAGAAGTTCGGCAATCTGCACGGTGTTAAGCGCAGCGCCCTTGCGCAAGTTGTCGGAAACCACCCACATATTGAGGCCGTTTTCAACCGTCGCATCTTCACGGATTCGCGAAATATACGTGGCGTCCTCGCCTGCACATTCGATCGGGGTGACATAACCGCCATCCTCATGCTTGTCGACAACCAGGCAGCCCGGCGCGTCACGCAGAAGGTCTCTCGCCTGATCGGCAGTGATTTCACGCTCGAATTCCATATTCACGGATTCGGAGTGGCCAATGAAGACCGGAACGCGTACCGCGGTGCAAGTAACCTTGATCGATGGGTCGAGCATCTTCTTGGTTTCCGCCAGAACCTTCCACTCTTCCTTCGTGTAACCATCTTCCATGAAGACATCGATATGCGGAATTACGTTGAAGGCGATCCGCTTGGTAAACTTCTTCGCCTCAATCGGATCAGCAACAAAAACAGCCCGCGACTGATTAAACAGCTCATCCATGCCATCTTTGCCTGCGCCTGAAACAGACTGATACGTGGAGACAACAATACGCTTGATCTTGGCGAAGTCATGCAATGGCTTCAGCGCCACAACAAGCTGCGCGGTGGAGCAGTTCGGGTTTGCAATGATGTTCTTCTTCTTAAATCCGACAATGGCGTCCGGATTAACTTCCGGAACAATCAACGGAACCTCGGAATCATAGCGCCAGGCGGATGAATTATCGATCACAACGCAACCCTGCGCGCCGATCTTCGGGGAGTATTTCTGCGACACGCTGCCACCCGCCGACATCAGGCAGATATCCGTATCCGAAAAGTCGTAGTTCTCCAGATTGGAAACCTTCAGCGTCCTGTCGCCGTACGATACTTCAGTCCCGATTGAACGGCTGGAAGCCAACGGCACGATCTCATCGGCCGGGAACTGACGTTCCGCCAGGATATTGAGCATTTCCCGGCCTACATTTCCGGTCGCGCCCGCAATTGCTACTTTGAAACCCATATTGTGCTCTCTTTCTCTTCTCTCCGCATTCCGGTGAGGAGGAAACCCGGATCAAACCGGGTTCCTGTCCCCGGCCGGGCCGGGGAGAGAGCGGCAGGCCAGGAACACTCAGACGGTTTTCGTCGTCGTCGTTTTGACCTCGGTTTTGGAATTGGAAAAACGAACGCCAAGCCCGGCGGTAACCGGGGCGTCAAGCTCAGCAATGTCTTCTACAAAGCGCGGCATTTTGGTCAGTCCATTTTTTCTGCTTCGCTCATACGCGGTTTTCGTCTGGAGTCAACCGTTGAAGCCTTTCACAAAGCGCTAAGGCGTAATTCGTGTGCAAGATGTCACAAATCGAATTCAGCAATCACCGGCACATGATCAGAAGGCTTCTCCCATCCGCGCGCCTCCCGCAGAATTTCGATATTGTTCAAATGTTGGGTCAGATCTCGAGATGACCATATATGATCCAGCCTGCGACCTTTGTCTGCGGCGCTCCAGTCTTTCGCCCGGTAACTCCACCACGTGTATATCTTTTGCGGCTCCGGTATGGCTTGACGCATCAGGTCCGCCCACTCGCCTTTCTCCATCACCTCTAACAGACCCTCGGTCTCCACGGGCGTATGGGAAACAATTTTCAAGAGCTGCTTATGCGACCACACGTCATTTTCAAGCGGCGCGATATTCAAGTCCCCCACTAGAATGGAGGACACTCCAGTTTCTGCTTGCGCGTGTATTTCCTTCATCTCATCCAGAAAATCGAGCTTATGACCAAATTTTGGATTGACCGCTCTGTCGGGCTCGTCGCCGCCCGCTGGAACATAGAAATTATGGACCCGGATTGCCTTACCTCCCGCGTCAAAGCGGGTGGATATGTGGCGTGTATCGCCGACACCGCAAAAATCGCGCCGCTCGATCGCTGTCAAAGGCAGTTTCGAGATGGTGGCCACGCCGTGATAGCCCTTTTGGCCATTGATCTCGATATGGCTGTAGCCAGCATCCCGAAGAGGTTCAAACGGGAACAGCTCGTTCGGGCACTTGGTTTCCTGAAGGCACAGGATATCCGGCTGCCGCTTCTCCAGAAAATCCAGAACGATGGGCATGCGCAGCCGAACCGAGTTGATATTCCATGTTGCAAGTTTGAGCTTCATCGGGTCATCCAATTCGTGTTTTCACGCATCGTCTATCCCGTATCAGCCGCGGGGAAAAGGCCGGAAAGAGCCTATCTGCTTCCCTTCATCTTGTGGACCTGATCATAGGGTACCTCGAAAACCTTTGGACCAAAGGCAACACCAGTCTGGGTGTTAAAGATCATGACCGTCGTTTCCTGACCGCGATTGTCTGTAATGGTCCACTGGCGCAGATCGTTGGTCGCCGGATCAAACATCATGGTGATGGAGGAATCGCCAAATATCGACTTGTCACCCAAAACAATCGTCACCAGATCATCGCTTTCACTCACTTTGCGAACCATTTGGCCGCCAAGATCAATCGTCTTGTCCAAAAGCAGCTTCAATGGAGTCTTGGAAAGAGGGTAGATGCTCCAGGTTCGCAGTTTCCGATTGCCGATCACCACATATTTGCCGTCTGAAATGACGCGCATGGGAGATGGTGCTTCATAGTTGAAGCGAATACGGCCAGGCCTCTCGAGAAAGAATTTGCCCCCCGTTTGCTCACCCTTCGGTCCAAACTGAATGAACTCGCCGGTCATGGTGGTGATTGTAGCAAAGTGGTCCGCGATTTCCTGCGCCTTTTGATTGGCCGCAGCAGCTGGGAGGGCGGGGAGCAAGCCGCCTCCCACAAAAAGGGCTCCCGCCATGGCGCGTCTCATGAATGCCCGGCGGCAAAGCGAATGCAACATCAGTGATTCTCCTTGGATCATGACCGCACACTCGCGACAAACTGCGGCATACTCGTGGCAATGACCATCTTCGCGTCGATCAATCGCCGATAATGTCTTTTTCAGTTGGAACCAGAATTTCACGCTTACCCGCATGATTGGCAGGGCCGATAACCCCTTCCTGTTCCATGCGCTCAATCAGCGTTGCCGCCCTGTTGTAACCGATGCCCAACCGGCGCTGGATATAAGATGTCGAGGCCTTTCCATCACGCAGTACAATGGCAACAGCCTGGTCGTAAGGATCATCGGAGCCTTCAAGGTTCGACGTACCAGCCGGGCCACCGCCGTCACCCTCATAATCTTCATCATCTTCGGTAATCGCGTCGAGATATTCGGGAACGCCCTGAGTCTTGAGGAATGAAACCACATCCTCGACTTCCTTGTCGGAAACAAAGGGTCCGTGCACACGCTGAATGCGCCCGCCGCCAGCCATATAGAGCATGTCACCCATTCCGAGCAGCTGCTCAGCGCCCTGCTCGCCCAAAATCGTGCGACTGTCGATCTTCGATGTCACCTGGAAGGAAATACGGGTCGGGAAGTTGGCTTTGATCGTACCTGTAATCACATCCACGGAAGGACGCTGTGTCGCCATAATAACGTGAATACCGGCCGCACGCGCCATCTGCGCCAGACGCTGGACAGCCCCTTCAATGTCCTTGCCGGCAACCATCATCAGGTCGGCCATCTCATCGATGATGACAACGATATAGGGAAGCGGACGGAGATCGAATTCCTCTGTCTCATAAATCGCCTCACCCGTATCGCGGTCAAAGCCGGTTTGAACGGTGCGGGTGATCGCCTCGCCCCTGGCGGCGGCCTGTTCAACACGGGCGTTGAAGCCATCGATATTGCGTACGCCGATTTTCGACATCTTCTTGTAGCGATCTTCCATCTCCCGCACGGTCCATTTCAGCGCAACAACCGCCTTTTTGGGATCCGTTACAACGGGTGACAGAAGATGGGGAATGCCGTCATAGATCGAAAGTTCCAGCATCTTTGGATCGATCATGATCAAGCGGCACTTTTCCGGCGACAAACGATAGAGCAGCGAAAGGATCATCGTGTTGACGGCAACCGACTTACCGGATCCGGTTGTACCAGCAACCAGCAGGTGGGGCATCTTTGCAAGATCGGCAATAACCGGCTCGCCCCCAATGGTCTTGCCCAGTGACATGGCGAGCTTCGCCTTGGAGCCGATGAAATCCTGACTGTCGATGATCTCGCGCAGGAAAACGGTTTCACGCTTCTGGTTTGGCAATTCGATGCCAATAGCATTTCGGCCCTGAACCACGGCGACGCGTGCTGCAATCGCGCTCATAGACCGCGCGATATCGTCTGCAAGGCCGATCACGCGGGAAGATTTAATTCCTGGCGCAGGCTCCAGCTCATAAAGTGTAACCACAGGGCCCGGGCGGACGTGAATGATCTCACCCTTGACGCCAAAGTCTTCCAGAACGCCCTCCAGTATACGCGCATTGTGCTCAAGCGCTTCAGGCGAGAGGGTCGGATCGCGGCCAGAAGCCTGTGCCTGCACCAGAAGCTCGACAGAGGGTAGCTCAAATCCATCATTGCCCGTCGGCCTGTGGCGTGGTGCAGCGGCGGCCTGCACTCTGGCCGGCGCTGGACGGGGCGCAACGGCGGGGGCGGCAATGCGCGGACTTACGGGTGCCGGAGACATAGGCCGCGGATCAGGCAAAATACCTTCCGGCCTTGGCATATCGAGATCAAACGGCAGATCGTCTTCATCATCTTCGTCGAATAGCGCCGGTTCCCGTCTCACAGCGGGGCGCGCCACACTACGATCCTCGTATAAATCCGGCTCGACGCGCGCATCCATACCGTCATGGGCGGCATAACGCATATCCACGTCAAATTCTTCGTCGTTGAAGTCGTAGGGCGCTTCAAAGGATTCAGACTCGCGGCGACCCTGCCAGCCGGTAAAGCGTCGCACACGAGACTGCAACGTGTACCAACCATGCGCGGCCGCGCCAAAAGCCACAGAAAACACTGATGGTGATTCCTCTGTCTCATCCTCGTCAGGCTCGTGAACAGTGCTGCGCCGGGCTGGCTTTTCAGGCGCCGTTTCTCCCTGAATAAGCCCGGAAGCGAATGCGAGCACCCACGCCGCCGGAACCGCGAGAATTGAACCGGCGATAACTCCACCAATACCTGCTGGATAAGCGCCGATAAACAAGGCAGGTAGCCGCAAAATCATATCGCCGGAAACCCCGCCAATGCCATTTGGCAGCGGCCAGGTGATCGGTGCAGAGAAGCAGCTGAGCGCCGTAGATGACAGGACCGAACCCGCAAACCATGCCACGCCGCGCTGCGGTAATTTTGTAATAGGCCGCCGCAATATCAACGCCAATGAGAGTGCAAGCACGGGCAAGAGCGCTACCACTGCGCCAAGTCCAAAAAATTGCATGGCAATATCGGCAAAAACTGCGCCCGGATAGCCCATAAGGTTAACCGGCTCACCGCTGGTAGCATAGCTCAAACTCGGATCGGACACACTCCAGGTCGACAGGGCAACCACAGCCAATACTAAGCCGCCAAACAGGGTCACCCCTAGTATTGATGAGGCCTGCCGCCAAATAAAAACCGAAAGTCCCGACCTGTGTTTGCCGTTGTCAAACGTTGTCTGTGTACCGCGTGCCATGCTTCGCCTGTTATATCTGCCAACCAACCGGACACTGCCGGTCCCCACGCGTTAAAGCGTGCGATTTTCGCAAAAGCTATCAGCAGGCAGTTAATGGCCCATTAACCATCGAGCACAGACATGGTGCGAGGTCCGACCATCGCCAGACCTCGGGTTTGGCTTATTCAGGCTTTCAAGTCGGCTTCGGGCGTGGCGCTAATATGGTGGATCGAAATATCGGCGCCACGCGCTTCCTCTTCTTCGCTCAAACGCAAGCCAATTGTGGCCTTCAACACGCCATAGACAAGAAATCCGGTCACAACGGCAAAGCCCACCACCATCAGAGACCCCAATAGCTGGCTGACAAAGGTCACGCCGCCAATGCCACCGAATGATTCGAGGCCGAATATTCCGGCGCTGACGCCGCCCCACAAGCCGCAAAGCCCATGCAGCGGCCACACACCCAGAACATCGTCGATACGAAGCTTCTCCTGACAATAGGTGAAACCTTTGACAAAGATAAGTCCGGCAACGCCGCCAACAACCAGCGCTCCCACCGGATGGAAAAGGTCAGACCCCGCACAAACGGCAACCAGACCTGCAAGGGCGCCATTGTGAATGAAACCCGGATCATTTCGACCAAAGAGAAGCGAAGACAGAATGCCGCCGACCATGGCCATGAGTGAGTTGATGGCCACAAGGCCACTCACGCCTTCCAGAGACTGCGCGCTCATGACATTAAAGCCAAACCACCCTGTGCACAAAAGCCAGGACCCGAGTGAAAGCCAGAGAATGGACGATGGCGGAAAGGGGTGCGACCGTCCGTTGGCGCCATAGCGCCCCTTGCGCGCGCCAAGCGAAACCACTGCGCCGAGGGCAATCCAGCCCCCCATCGCATGGACGACAATGGAGCCGGCAAAATCATGCAGAGGCGCTCCAAACATGGACGTCATCCAGTCTTGAATACCGTAATTTCCGTTCCACACGATGCCTTCAGCAAACAGGTAGAAGATCCCCACCAGAAGACTGGTGGCGATGATCTGCGGCAGAAAGCGCATTCGCTCCGCAATACCACCGGAAATGATGGCCGGAATGGCTGCAGCAAAGGTGGTCAGGAAGAAAAACTTGACCAAGGTGAAGCCTTGCGGCGCGAATATCTCGCCGCCTGTGAGCCCCGACAGCTCCTTTGCACCGACGAAAAAGTGAATGCCGTAGGCGATCGGAAAACCGATCAGAAAATAAAGTGTCGCCGAAAAGGCAAAATCGACCAGAATTTTAACAAGAGCATTAACCTGGTTTTTCTGCCGTACAGTACCAGCTTCCAGAAAGGCAAAGCCGCCATGCATCGCAAATACAAGAATGGCGCCCATCAGGACGAAAAAAACATCGCCCCCCGCAGAGTTGTTTCCCATAAATCCCGCCTGTTTTTTGGTATAGCGCCGGGAGAATTCCCAGCCTTTGTTTTCGCGGTAACAAACAATTTGCGTGCCAGTTGTGCAATTGCTGATTTTGTAACATTCTCAATGACTAAAATCGCGCCGTGTGCCAATATATTGAGCTACCTGCGCAATATTTAGTCTCTTGACGCACAAAAAATGCCCGGCGCAAACCGGGCACTTTATTTTTAATCAATGATGCCAGAGCAAATGCTGATTACGAGTGGTAAGCAGCTTCGCCGTGGCTAGCGAGGTCAAGACCTTCACGTTCGGCTTCAGGCGTTACACGCAGGCCGATGATCAGATCGGTAACCTTGTACAGGATCGCAGAACCAATACCGGTCCAAAGGATCGTCACCACAACAGCAACTGCCTGAATGTAAACCTGGCTGGCAATTGAGAAGTCTTCACCGCCTGTACCTCCAAGCGACGGAGCTGCCAGAACGCCTGTTGCCAACGCGCCAAAGATACCACCAATGCCGTGAACACCGAATACGTCGGCCGTATCGTCATAGCCAAACTTGTTCTTCACCACAGAGACGAAGAAGTAGCAGAGCGGCGAAACGAGGATACCGAGGACGATAGCGCCCATCGGACCGATCGAGCCACAAGCCGGCGTAACAGCAACCAGACCGGCAACCATGCCGGAAATTGCACCGAGCATCGAAGCCTTGCTGCGGGTGATCTTTTCACAGACAGCCCAAGACAAGGTGGCAGCAGCCGTTGCGATAAAGGTGTTAATCGCTGCAAGCATGGCGCCGCCATTTGCTTCCAGATTGGAACCAGCATTGAAGCCGAACCATCCGAACCACAGCATTGCTGCGCCAACCATGGAAAGCGTCAGCGAGTGTGGAGCCATCATATCCTTGCCAAGCCCTACACGCTTGCCAACCATGATTGCGCCAATCAAGCCTGCCACGCCAGCATTGATATGGACCACCGTGCCGCCAGCAAAGTCCAGCGCACCAAGGCCAAACAGATAGCCATTGGCATCCCAGACCATGTGAGCAACGGGGAAATAGACAAACGTTACCCAGAGGGCGCAGAACAGCACCGCTGCTCCGAACTTGATGCGTTCAGCGAAAGCACCAATAATAAGAGCCGGGGTGATGGCCGCAAAGGTCATCTGGAACATGATGAAGACATATTCCGGAATAACAGCATCGGAGAAGGTAGCCGAAGTGCTGTCAATTGTAACGCCAGCCAGGAACATCTTCGCCGTGCCACCGAAAAACGGGTTTTCATCGCCGCCAAAGGCAAAAGAATATCCGTAAGTAACCCAAATGATCATCACTGTGCAGGCAATAACAGTAGTCTGCATCAAAACCGACAGCATGTTCTTGCTGCGAACCAGACCGCCATAAAAGAGCGCCAGGCCAGGAATGATCATGAAAAGCACCAGAATGGTGGACAAGAACATAAAAGCGGTGTCGCCCTTTACGGGCAGCACGGGTTCAGCCGCCGCCGCTGCATCCTGCGCAACGGCAATGGCAGGAGCCAGAAGCGCCGCAGCGGACGCGCCGACGCGCCCGAAAGTTTTCATAAGATTAGATGATGACATTGATATTAACTCCCTGAACACGGCTCAAAGCGCATCTGTGTCGGTTTCACCGGTGCGGATACGCACGGCTTGATCCAGCGAATAGACAAAAACTTTGCCGTCGCCGATCTGACCGGTCTTCGCCCCTGCAACAATCGCTTCCACCGCCTTCTCGACGAGATCGCCAACAACCGCGACTTCGATCTTGAGTTTCGGCAGGAAGCTGACGGCATATTCGGTGCCGCGATAAATTTCCGTGTGCCCCTTTTGACGACCATAACCCTTCACTTCGGTTACGGTCAGGCCCTGGATGCCGACAGCGGTAAGGGCTTCACGCACCTCATCCAGCTTGAACGGCTTGATTATGGCCATCACAACTTTCATCTGGTTTCCCATCCTTTGTGTGCTCGCCCTGTGAAGGGCTACTACTCTCCTTGCTGCTGACATGCAGTGCACTCAGCCGCCGGGACAACACATTCAAGGACTGTGCCAGATTCAATTTGTCGACTTAAGATATTGAAAAATAATCAAAATATTTTCATGCCCAATTTCTAGGCTGTGTTGTCTGAAGATGAATCAAACGTAAATGCACAAATATTATGCATTTTGCATTTTTTGCATAAATATTGTGCTACGATCGCTTGCGGATCAAACCTTCCTGTGCGACCGAAGCAACCAGCGTACCGGCCCGATTAAAAAGACTACCGCGCGTCATGCCCCGCGAACCCGACGCGCTGGGACTGTCCTGCACATAGAGCAGCCAGTCAGAAAAATCGGCACGCCGATGAAACCACATGGCGTGATCAAGGCTTGCAGCCTGGATATTTCTATCAAAGACCGAGGTTCCGTGCGCATAAAGCGATGTATCCAGCAACGTCATGTCCGATAAATAGGCCAGAAGCGCCGTTTCCAGATTTCGGTCTGAGGGCACTGGACCAGTTGCGCGCACCCAGACACTTTGCACAGGTTCACGTTTTTCTCGCTTAAAATAATTTTCCAGATTGGCAGGCCGGAACTCGATAGGCCGCGGGCGATTCCAGTAATCGCGTATGGATTCCGGCGCATTGGCGAGATAGTGACTGCGAAGCAGCTCTTCCTCCCCCGGTAATTCTCCTGGCGCGGGAACATTGGGCATTTCCACCTGATGCTCAAACCCGTCCTCATCAAACTGAAACGAGGCCGAAAGCGAAAATATGGCGTGCCCATGCTGAAGCGCAACAACGCGTCGTGTTGTAAAGCTCCGTCCATCGCGGATCCGGTCCACCTCATAAATAATGGGGACCGAGGGATCACCTGGCCGCATGAAATAGGCATGGAGTGAATGAACATGCCTGTCCGCGTCCACCGTTCTCTGTGCGGCGACCAAAGCCTGAGCAATCACCTGGCCGCCGAAGACCCGTTGCCAACCAACCTGCGGGCTGACGCCACGAAACAGATTGACTTCCAGCCTTTCCAGATCAAGCGTCTGTATAAGCGATTGCACCGGTTCAGCCTTAGTTTCAGGGCGCGTCATTTTGAGCCTTTCCCAACAGTATCCAGTCGTCTTCCTTTGAGCTAATATCATTCGGTAACAAGAACAATCCTTCAAACGTGTCAAACGTACAGGAAACGGAAAATGATCGACATTCTGATTGGCGGCGGCGGTTATGTTGGCCTTTCTCTGGCTGTAGCAATCAAAAAAGCTGCGCCTCACTTGAAAATAACGGTCGTTGACGCCGCTCCCCCCGACGTATGGCAGAAGGACGAACGCGCCTCGGCAATTGCAGCCGGCGCCATTCGCCTGCTCAAGGCACTTGATGTCTGGGATGAGATACTTCCAGAAGCAGAGCCCATTCGCAAAATGGTCATTACCGACTCCAAGGTGGCCGAACCCGTTCGACCTGTTTTCCTGACTTTTGACGGCGACACGGCGGCGGGCGAGCCATTTGCTTATATGGTGCCCAATCCCGCTATGGTCGGCCCTTTGCGCAAACAGATAAAAGCGTTGGGCATCACCCTGATCGAGAAAACCCAAGTTGAAAATTTCCGTATTGACGACGGAGCGGCTCACGCAACGCTTTCCGATGGCGCCGCATTGGATGCCCGCCTTCTCGTTGCCTGTGACGGCGTGAAATCAAAACTGCGCGACATCGCAGGAATTAAGACCGTGCGCTTCGACTATGGCCAATCTGGCATTGTCACAACCATTGAACATGAACGCCCGCATGAAGGCGTGGCCGAAGAACACTTCCTCCCAGCCGGTCCTTTTGCGACCCTGCCGCTGAAAAACAACCGCTCATCACTTGTCTGGAACGAGCGAACTGAGGACGCAAATCGTCTGATTGCCGCAGACGACTTTGTTTTCGAAGCGGAGCTGGAGCGTCGCTTTGGCCACAAGCTGGGCGCGATCAAGGTGGTTGGCGGCAAGCGCGCCTTTCCTTTTGCTCTGACACTGGCGCGCGATTTTGTGCGGCCAAGATTCGCCCTGGCGGGTGATGCTGCGCACGGCATCCATCCCATTTCCGGGCAGGGCCTTAATCTTGGCTTCAAGGACGTTGCGGCGCTGGCCGAAACCATTGTCGATGCCGACAGGCTTGGGCTTGATATTGGCCAGCTCAATGTGCTTGAGCGCTACCAGGAATGGAGGCGCTTCGACACATTCCGAATGGGTGTGACGACGGATGTCCTCAACAGGCTCTTTTCCAACGACATTACACCGCTCAGGATCGCACGAGACTTTGGGCTCGGCCTGGTGGACCGTATGCCGGGACTGAAAAATTTCTTCATCCGTCAGGCATCTTCCATAGGCAGTACGGGCGATCCCAAGCTGCTTGCCGGAGAGCCTATATAGGCTCAGCGGACCTCGTCGCTCTCCAGCTCGCGGGCTTCAGACACAAGCATGATGGGAATGCCATCGCGTACGGGGTAGGCAAGTCGCGCCTTTTGCGAAATCAGTTCCTTCTTATCTGCGTCAAAGCGCAACCTACCCTTTGTCAAAGGGCATACGAGCAATTCCAGCATTTTTGGGTCAACGTTGTTTTTGCGCATATTGGCAATGCTTTACTGAAGCATAGGCGCGCCGCCCTCTGCTTCGCGCGCAAGAATGATTTCAGTGATGGCAATCAACGTTTCTGCCCGTATCTTTAAATCCGGCGCCTCAAGCAAAGCCTGCTTTTCGGCAACGCCGAATGGCGCCATCATGGACAGCGAATTCACCAGTGACGCGTTGCTTGCGCGATTGATATTATCCCAATCCGCATCCATCTGATTGGCATCGAGATAGTCGCGAAATGTTTCCAGAAGCGCTTCCCGATCAACATTGCTGTCATCTTCGGGTTCAAGATCACTCAGGAAGGGAGCCAGATGGACCTGCCTGTAGGGCGATGAAACTGAAAGCTCTTCCAGAACCCGAAAACGGCAAATCCCGCTGAGTGTAACAAGAACCCGCCCGTCGCCGGTTTCCATAAAAGACGTAATGCGCCCCAAACATCCAACCTTGGAGAGAGTTGGTATGCTTTTGTCGTCCTCTTCCTCGGAAGCCGGTTGGATCATGCCGATCAAACGATTGCCGGCAAGAGCCGAATCCAGCATTGCAAGATAACGAGGTTCAAAAATATTCAAAGGAAGCTGATGTCCCGGCAGCAGCAGAGCACCAGCCAAAGGAAAGATTGAAACCCTTTCCGGTAGGTCCCTGGCAGCCAAATATCGGGCATTTCCAACGTTCATCATATGCCTCCGTTTGCCATTGCCCTACGGCCACTTGGCAAACCACTTTTCAAATGTCCCGGTCCAGACACATTATCGTCCAAACCATGCCACAGGTCAAAAACACGAGCCCGTCAGGAAAAAAGAATGGCCGACATTTTGCGTCTTGCCGCAATGGTTGCGGGATCGGTTGGCCCCCAAGCTTCAAAAAATTCAAGCAGCTGCTTGCGCGCGGCATCTTCGCCAAATTCCCGATCCTTCTTCATGACATAAAGAAGGTGTTCGCTGGCCGCAGCCCGGTCCCCTTGAACGTTAGCGATCTTGGCGAGCTTTATGCGGGCTTCGTGATGATCAGGGTTCAGCGAAAGCTCGTGCTCCAGGGCACGGGGGTCGCCAAGCTTTGCGGCCTCCTCATGCTGCTCGATCAATTTGAGAACGGCCGCAATCTTCGCGTTGTTCCGGTCCTCGTCACTAAGCTGCGCAATCAGATCAGCCGCACGTTCATGTTGCCCGGCAAGCACCATACATTGGGCCATACCAGCAACGGCACGAATATTACCGGGCTCGGCCTGCATCGCCGTCGCAAAATAATTTGCAGCACCGGCGGCATCACGTTCCGCCAGAAGCGCCTCGCCCTGCTCGAGCAGAGCCTCAAGCTGCGCCTCCTGCGGGGCCTTTACCGCAGGACCGGCAACCTTGTCGATAAACTGGGTGATCTGGCTTTCAGGCACAGCCCCCATAAATCCGTCTGCAGGCTGGCCATTCACGAAGGCCACTACAGCGGGAATGGACTGAATGCCCATCTGACCTGCCACTTCGGGATGCTCATCAATATTCATTTTAACAAGCTTCACACGACCACCAGCAGCCGTAACGGCGCGCTCGATCATTGGACCAAGCTGCTTGCATGGACCGCACCAAGGAGCCCAGAAGTCAACCAGAACCGGCTGCGCACCCGACTCCTCAATGACATCGGTCATGAATTCAGCGGTCGTCGTGTCCTTGATCAATGGCCCTGCTGCGCCGTTCGCCTTTGGCTGGTCAACGCCCGCGCCAATGACCTGGCTACCATAGCCGCCGTATGAGTTGCCATATGGATTGTCACCGCTCATTTACAAAACTCCCTGCCGCCGGTTGAAGCTCCGGCCAATTTCATAACATAGATCGTATGTTATTCCGTCACTTTCAAGACCAACGGCTCATGACCAGTTGCTTCAACAAAGCGCAATAAATCTGCAGGCGTCACCGATGTTGTCGCATCATTTTGCAAGGGATGCGAATTGATGGTTTCATACTTCATCAAATCTTCATCCAGAATGAAAGTCACCTGCTTTTCCACATCGTTGATCGCCCCGAAGGTCGTTACCGAACCCGGAACGACTCCCAGATATTCCATGAGCTTGTCCGCCGAACCGAAACTGACCCGTCCAGAGGCGCCAATCAAGCCATGCACCTTTTTCAAGTCGACCGTGGCATATTCCTCCACAGTGAGCAGGAAGTAGCGGCTTTTTTTGTCTTTGATGAAAAGGTTCTTGGTATGACCACCGGGTATTTGCTCCCTCAAGTCATCACCTTCGGCCACCGTAAATACGGGCCTGTGCCAGACCGTTTCGTGTTTGATCTTCAATTCATCAAGAAAGGCAAACAGGTCTTCGGCTTTTTTGGGCGTCGCATCCGTCATCATAAACTTCCCGTTGTCACGTATCCACCGCCCGAATAACCGGGCCGCTGCGTGATTGCAATGCGCTTTGCCACAGGCCTTTCGCGAGCCGGTGTCAAAAAAAAAACGCGAATGCCGATTTTCCTGTTGCAATTCAAAATGCCATGCGCCATATAGCGCCCGTCGCAGCCAATCGAGACTGCGCGCGGTTCAAACTTACCCCGGAACCGCGATTTGTGAGCGGGTGTAGCTCAGGGGTAGAGCACAACCTTGCCAAGGTTGGGGTCGAGGGTTCGAATCCCTTCGCCCGCTCCATTAAAAAGTTCGCAAGCCTCGGCCCGCCGGGGCTTTTGTTTGTTTTGGGCTTCTAAAAGCCTACAATTCTCCAGGCAATAGGCTCAAGTTGTGCAAACGTGCAGCTATTTCAGGTCGCCAGTATTCACGGTGCTACGCTTTCCTGCATTGGTTAGATTCTTTTTGATTTCTGTCTTGGATACAGCTCTGCGCCATGGCATGAAACCGGCGACGGATATGGAAACAGGAGCTCGAAGCCGTGACCAAAAACCTCTTTCTTTCGGTTGGCGAATGCATGATCGAAATGGCGCCGCTGGAAGATGGAAATTTCCGTTTCGGCATAGCGGGCGATACCTTGAACACGGCGTGGTATGCCCGCGCTCTGATGCCTCAAAGCCAATGGGATATTGCCTATCTCACACGATTGGGAGACGATCCCTATTCTCACAAGATTCGCACATTTTTGTCAGAAAACAACATTGATACGGGGTTCATCACCACAGATGAAAAACGCAGGCCCGGCCTCTATCTGGTGGAAATTTCCAATGGCGAACGCAGCTTCACCTATTGGCGCGACACGTCTGCGGCACGGGCGCTGGCTGATGACGAAGAAAACCTGAAAGCAGCTCTGACTGCAGCCAGTATCATCTATTTTTCCGGCATTACGCTGGCCATCTTGCAGCCCGAGCGCAGAGCATATCTGCTGGAGGCCATTGGCGACGCGCGGGCAAGCGGCAAGCTGACCGTTTTCGATCCGAATATCCGACCAAGGCTTTGGGAAGACACTGATACGATGCGGAAAACGCTGATGGAAGCGGCCAAGGTTTCCTCAATCAGCTTGCCGAGTTTCGACGACGAAGTCACTTATTTTGCCGACGCCTCGCCTGAAGCGTGCGCCCGACGCTATCTCGAAAGCGGGTCCGACAGTGTTGTCGTCAAGAATGGCGGCGGACCAATCTGGTACGGTAACCGGGAAAACCTTGCCTGCATCGACGGTTTTGAAAAGGTCCAACCCGTTGACACAACGGGCGCGGGCGATTCCTTCAATGGCGGCTTTCTCTTCACATATGCCACCACAAATGATCTTGGCGAAGCCATCCGGGCCGGTCACCGCATCGCCACAAAGGTCATCGGTCACCGAGGAGCCCTGATGGATATGGCTGAAGTCGCCGACGATACGACCTCATAGTCTATCTCAAATGCCAAAGCGCCTGATTGCTGACCGGCTCGCGGGTGCGTTGCAGCATATTTGATAGCAACCGCCGCCCATAGGGCTTTGACCATAAAGCCGCCCGGATCACGGTATCAGGTCAGAAATTGAGAGAGACACACGCGCGAAGCGCGCACGTTTGCGCGAACAATCCCGCGGCTCCGAAAATCAGATTTCAGGGCGGGAAAAATCACCTGTCTCGCCGTTCATGATCCACAATTCACCCGATGAAATATCAAACCAGACGCCGTGCAGGTTAAGCCGGTTCTTCTTCTCCAGAATATTGACACATGGGAATGAACGAAGGTTCTGCAATGAATTGCGAACCGAAACGCGTTCGAGCGCGCGCTGCCGCTCGCTGTCGGTCAAAAGCTCAGTCGACCGGATTTTTGATGCAGCCTCATCAAGAAGCCCCATCCATTTCCCAATGAAATCGCCTGGTGAAAGTGGTTCGGCACTTGGTGAAAGGGCAGCTTGAATACCTCCGCAACGGCCATGGCCCATGACGACAATATCGCTCACCTTCAGCGACTGAACAGCAAATTCCAAGGCCGCCGACGTTGAGTGATAGGTACCATCCGGCTCATAAGGTGGTACGAGATTTGCAACATTGCGCACCACGAAAAGCTCACCAGGCCCGCAATCGAAAACCGTCTCCGGCGCAGCCCTGGAATCACAGCAGGCGATTACCATCACTTTGGGTTTCTGGCCTTCTGCAGCCAGCGATCTATAGCGATCGCGCTCCGCCGTGTAGCGACCATCCATGAAATTTTTATATCCGGCCAATAGCCGTTCAGGAAAAGCACTCATATCAAGGCTTTATAGTTATCTCTCATAAAAGATCAATCTTTTCCGAAGCGTCCCCGCCCGCCGTGCAAACGCCGAATTTGCACATGCATATGAGGTGTGCTCAAGCCGTTCGATTCTCTTTCCAACATCAATTCGTCTACCCCTGCCTCCACAGCACGGGCCGCCGCCTGAAAGACACCGGCCACAGCCCGTTCTAGCGCGACCTCACCCTCCTGCCCCCCAAGACGCTGGGCAAGAAAGAGAGCCGACAGAAGATCTCCCAGCCCGTTTGGAACCCGCTCCAGCTCACGATGCTCAGCAAGTAGGGTCACCCCGGTTCCAAAATGCAGATTGGCAATTGAACCCGCCATCATTGCATGTGCGGATGTAACAACCCCCTCAGGCACCCCCAACCGCTCGAAGGCCGTACAAATACCGTCATTGCTGCTTGTATCTTGGCCAGAAAGCCAACCCAGCTCAAAACGATTTGGAGTAATGATGGATGCCAATGGCAGAAGACTGTCACGAATTTCGGCAGCTATGCCTTCCTCGACATAAAGCCCGCCCCTGTCGCCAATAACGGGATCGCAAAGGTAGATAAGGTCTGGCTTCGCAGCTCGCAGGGCGGAAATAAGGTCGGCGGCAGCCTTTACCTGGGCCACGCTCGCAAAATAGCCCGTCATGACCGCCACAACCTCACCCCGCCAGGCAGACTTGGCGAGGTCGGCCAGAGCCGCCTCAAAACGGTCTTCTTCAAACATAAGCTTGGTTGAAGGTCCCTGCCCGGGATGCCAGGGCAGTACAACGGTCGGAACACTCCAAACAGGATAGCCAAGTGCAGTCAGTGCAAACGTGATTGCCCGATTGCCAACAGCGCCCCGAATGACATGACTTGAAATCGAAATAATAGAAGTTTGTTCAGAATAATGTGACATCTTTTAATGGAAATTGATTTCAACCTGCAGATTGGTTGCCCGTAGGTTGCGACCAAGTCAACAATAGAGAAGTTGGTTATTTTCTATAACAATGAAATTTGACTACAGTGAAGACGATTCGACAGGGCAATTTGCAAAATGCAACCTCACAACAACCCGTCAATACCATTTGCCGAACATCATCGGCCAGTTAAAATGCGCTTGAAAAAACAATCCCAAAAATAACGACCATTCCGGGGGGAACCAAAATGGGTGCACGTCGCAATCCAACACGCGACAGGCTGCTGCAAGCGGCCAAAAAAGTGGCGGCCGCAAGTGGCCAGAACTATATCGATCCATCTCTGATCTTTTCCAGAGCCAGCAGCGATGATCTGGAAAACTATGATGCCGACATGCTGGCAGCGGCATCCATACACGCTGCGGCCCAGCTCAAGGCATGGGATGGAAAAAACTCTTTGGTGGACATCGCCGAAATTGATGGCATCAGTTTCGATGGCCATCCGTGCAGCCTGATATCCGTTACCACATTAAATCGCCCCTTTCTCTACGATTCCATCATGGGCGAGATCACCAGCACACATCGTGATCTTAATCTGGCGGTGCATCCCATTCTGGTCGCTGAACCGGGCAAAGAACTTCGCCTCTACAAACGTGGAGAGAAGAGTGATCCTTCCCATCGAGCCAGCCTTATCCAGGTTCATGTGCCTATGCTGGACGCTCGCGCCAAATCCGCGCTGAGCGAGCGTATCAACACCGTGCTCTCGAAAGTTGATCTGGCCGTGCGTGACTGGCCGGTTATGCTCCAGACACTCGACAACGCACTGAAAAGTCTGCAGTCCCAACAGGTAACGCCCAAGCGTAAAGCCGAGCACGAAGAATCGCTCGCGTTCCTGGAATGGCTGCGCGCCGACAATTTCACATTCCTGGGAATGCGCGAATATACCTATTCTGGACAGGGCAAGGAAGCCAAAGTAGAGCGCGCTAAAGGCGCGGGGCTTGGAATTCTGGCAGACCCCAATATTTTCGTGCTTCGATTTGGTAAGGAGGCAGTTACAACAACGCCTGAAATCGTTGAATTTCTTGACGGTCCCGATTTCCTGATCGTAACGAAGGCCAATGCCAAATCTGTTATCCACCGCCGGGCATATCTCGATTATATTGGTATCAAACTTTTCAATAAAAACGGCATCGTCGCGGGCGAACTGAGGATCGTTGGGCTATTTACATCGACCGCTTACACACAACCGGCGGCCCAAATTCCGCTCCTTCGTTCCAAAGTTTCCAGAGTCGTCCAACATTTTGGCTACGATTCAGAGGGCCATTCCGGCAAAGCCCTATCCAACACCCTTGAGGCATATCCGCGCGACGATCTTTTCCAGATCGAGGCCGACATGTTGGCCGGATTCTGCGAACAGATCATGGAGCTGGTCGAGCGCCCGCGCGTAAGAGTTCTATCCCGTATTGACCGGTTCGACCGGTTTGTTTCCGTGCTCGTTTACGTACCCCGCGAGCAATATGATTCCGTGGTCCGTGAAAAAATCGGCAAATATCTGAAAACAGTCTACGAAGGCAGGCTTTCCGCCTATTACCCAGCGTTTCCGGAAGGTGGTGTCGCGCGCGTACACTTCATTATCGGACGAACAGAGGGGCGAACCCCCCAAATTCCGCAGAAGCAACTTGAAGCCGCCATACGTAATATCGCCACCAGTTGGGATGAGCGTTTCATCGCGCTTATGGACGATAGCGATTGCATGTTGAAAACCGGCAAGGACTATCAGGCTGCCTTTGAACCAGAGCAGGCTTTTGAAGACATCAGAGAAATTGAACAGGCCGCCGCCGACGGAATTTCGATCAAATTCTTCCGCAGTGCCGATGAAAACGGCGGGCTTGCCCTGAAAATTTTCCACGCCGAAATTCCCCTTTCGCTCTCCCGCCGGGTGCCGTTGCTGGAAAATCTCGGATTTCGCGTTATTAGCGAGCGTACCTTTGACATCACCTATTGCAGCGACGCTGGCGAACAGCCGGTTGTGCTGCACGATATGCAACTCGACGAAGGCATTGCAGGCGCGCTCGACCTCGAAAGAGATGGACCGCTTCTGACCGAAGCCTTCCTAGCTGCTTTTTCCGGAAAAGCCGGCGACGACACTTTCAACCGCCTCGTCATTGCCGCCGGATTGAACTATCGCCAGGTGAATTTATTGCGCGCCTATTCCCGCTATATGCGTCAAGCCGGAATTACCTATTCGCAGGGCTATATCGCAGACACATTGAACAAGTATCCTCAGATCGCCCACGATCTGACGCGCTTGTTTGAAACCAGGCTCGATCCTGAGCTCGATTCAGGCAAACGGAAGAAAGCCGAAGCTGCGATCAGTGACGGTATTGAGACAGCCCTTGCAGATGTGCCGGTACTGGACGAAGACCGTATTTTGCGCCGCTTCATGAACGTCATTTGCGCGACATTGCGCACAAATTACTTCCAGCGCACGGAGGATGGTAAGGCTAAGCCGACGGTTGTCTTCAAGCTCGACCCTCATGAAGTGGAGGGCTTGCCGGAACCACGTCCGTTCCGCGAAATCTTTGTTTTCGGGGAAGAAGTCGAAGGCATTCATTTGCGTTTCGGAATGGTGGCCCGCGGTGGTCTCCGCTGGTCGGACCGCGCGCAGGATTACCGAACTGAGGTATTGGGGCTGGTCAAGGCGCAGCAAGTGAAAAACGCCGTCATTGTGCCAGTTGGCGCGAAGGGCGGCTTCTATCCCAAGAAGCTTCCCCGGAACGGCTCGCGAGAAGAGGTTTTTGAAGCTGGAAAAAGCGCCTACAAGACATTTATCCGCTCGCTCCTCTCGGTAACCGATAATCTGGACGGCCAAAAGGTGATTGCGCCGTCAAACACCCTGCGCCGCGATAGCGATGACCCCTATTTTGTCGTCGCTGCAGACAAAGGCACAGCGACCTTCTCCGACACCGCCAATGGATTGGCGCAGGAAGCTGGCTTCTGGCTGGATGACGCGTTCGCATCCGGGGGTTCAGCCGGTTACGATCACAAGAAAATGGGCATTACAGCGCGCGGCGCCTGGGAAGCCGTCAAACGCCATTTCCGCGAGATGGACATCGACATTCAGTCAACGCCGTTCACAGTCGTTGGTGTAGGCGATATGTCCGGCGATGTATTCGGCAATGGCATGCTGCTTTCGCGCAAAATCCGACTGGTCGCAGCTTTCGATCATCGTGATATTTTCATTGACCCGGATCCAGATCCCACCACATCCTTTGCAGAGCGGCAGCGTGTCTTCAACCTGCCGCGTTCAAGCTGGAAGGATTACGATCCGGAAAAACTGTCAAAAGGCGGCATGATCATCTCGCGGAGCGAAAAGTCGATCAAGCTGACGCCGGAAGCAGCGGCGGCGATCGGCCTGGACGGAACGGTTGCCACACCGTTTGAAGTCATGACCGCAATCCTCAAAGCGAATGTTGACCTGCTCTGGTTCGGCGGCATCGGCACCTATGTTCGCGCGTCGTCGGAAAGCAATGCCAATGTGGGTGACCGCGCAAATGATCCCATTCGTATCGTTGCGGCAGAGGTCGGTGCAAAAGTTGTCGGCGAAGGCGCCAATCTAGGCATGACACAAAAGGCGCGTATTGCATTCGGCCTGAAGGGCGGGCGGTGTAACTCTGACGCCATTGATAACTCCGCCGGGGTCAATTCCTCCGACGTTGAGGTCAATATCAAGATTGCCCTGGCAACAGCAATGCGCGACGGGAAACTTACCCGCGCCCGGCGCGACAAGCTTCTGGCATCCATGACCGAAGAAGTCGGCGAACTGGTGTTACGCAACAATTATCTGCAGACACTTGCAATTTCCCTTTCCAACAAAAAGGGCCTGAAAAATGGACGCGAACTCTCGCATTTGATGGCTTATCTTGAAGGCCTCAACCGGCTGGATCGCTATGTTGAAGATCTTCCGGATGTGCAGACTATGACGGAACGATATTCCGCTGGCCTGCCATTGACCCGCGCGGAAGTCGGCGTGTTGCTGTCCTATGCCAAGATCGTCCTGTTTGATGATCTTGTCGCCAGCGGACTGCCGGATGATCCCTGGTTCGAGCCCTATCTGAAAGATTACTTCCCCCATGCGATGCGTAAACCCTATGCCGGAGAAATCAGTACTCACCGGCTGAGACGCGAAATCATTGCGACGGTCCTCGCAAATCATGTCATCAACCGTGGTGGACCCGCCTTTGTGGCGAATTTGACCGAATCCACTGGCGCGTCGCCGGCTGACATCGTGAAAGCTGGCATCATCATGCGTGATGCCTTCGACCTCTCCGCGCTCTGGGCGGAAATTGACGCGCTCGACAATAATATCTCGGGCGAATTTCAAAACCACCTCTATGACATTGTGACGAAGTTCTATTGCGAAGGCGCTGGGCTAGTCCTGAAAACCGGCTTGGGTGCGATGGACATTAACGCAGCCGTTACATTGCTGGGCAAAACTGCCAATACCTTTGGCAAGAAGCGCGAAACAATTCTCCCGGCGCACATGATGGGCGATCTTCAGGCCAATCAGGAACGGTTCATTTCGGAAGGTGTTCCTGAATCACTTGCTGATCACCTCGCGATGCTTCGCGCGTCCATCCTGACGCCCGAAATCACAATGATCGCCGAGGGAACCGGGGACAATCTGGATCGCGTGGCGCATTGCTTCGTCGGCGTCAGCGAAAACTTACGCATCGGAAAACTGCTTACCGCAGCAACCACGATCAGCCCTGCGGATCAGTTTGAAGAACAGGCTCTCAATCAAAGTCTTGACCAGATCGAAACGGCGAGAAGACTAATCACGACCGCCGTTCTAAAAGCCGGCAAGGGTGAAAAAAATCCTCTTCTGACATGGCGTTCAACACGCGCACCGACGCTGAATTCGGCAATCGGGAAGTTAGGCTCCTTGTCGGATACAGGAGAACTCAGCCTCGCAAAACTCGTGGTGGCTGCGGGTCAGCTAAGCGAGCTTGCGCGTAACTCCGACACGTGACAAAGTCGCCCCACAATCATGGGGGGATGTGTTGTGACGGCAATGGAAAGCACGGGCGAGCGGGACTTTGTCCCCGCGAGCCGTAAGGGTATCTTTGGCTGGATGATGTTCGATTGGGCAGCCCAGCCAACCTACACCGTCGTCACAACCTTCATATTCGGGCCCTATTTTGTTTCCCGGCTAACGGAAGATCCGGTCGCAGCGCAAACCATGTGGTCAAACATGGCGACCATCTCCGGAATTATCATCGCTATTTTCTCACCTATTCTCGGTTCTGTGGCTGACGCAACCGGCGCCAAGAAACCTTGGATCGGCTTTTTCAGCATATTCCTTGTTATCGGCCTTGCGCTGCTTTGGTATTCCGTGCCGGGATCAAATCCGATCTATCCCTTCATATTGATGATATTCGTCACAATTTCTGTTGAATTTTCAACGGTCTTCAATGATTCAATGATGCCCAGACTGGTCGGCAAAGATAAAGTCGGCAAGGTGTCCAATATCGCCTGGGGGTTGGGCTATACCGGCGGTATGATCGTCCTGATAGGCGTTGTCGCGTTGTTGGCCGCCAATCCGGAATCCGGCAAAACAATTCTTGGAATACCTGCGCTCTTTGGTCTTGATCCAGCTAATGGCGACGATGCGCGCGTGGTCGGGCCCCTATCAGCAGTCTGGTATATTATCTTTGTATTGCCGATGTTTCTCCTGACACCGGACGCGAAGTCGGCCGGAAGCGCACTAGGCCCCGCTGTCAAGAAAGGGCTTTCGGAGCTTTCTAACACATTGCGGGAACTGAGCAATCGCAAGGCCCTCGTCAAGTTCTACATCGCCCGCATGATCTATCAGGATGGCGTCAACGGTCTCCTCGTACTCGGCGGCGCGTTTGCAGCCGGGCTGTTCGGCTGGGTTACGATGGAAATTGGTATCTACGGCATCATCCTCAATATCGTGGCGATTCCGAGCTGCATCGTCGCTGGATATGTCGACAGTTTTCTGGGATCAAAACGGACGATTATCCTCTCGCTGATTGCGTTGCTCATTGCATCGGTGGGGATCATTTCCACAACGCATGAGGCAACGCTTTTCGGTCTTATATCACTTTCCACGCACGACAATGGCGGGCTTTTTGGCACCTCGGCCGAGAAGATTTATATTTTCTTCAGCCTGTTCACCGGGCTGGCATTTGGTCCTGTTCAGGCGTCATCCCGTTCATTCCTGTCGCGCAGCATTTCACCGGAGGAATCCGGGCGCTTTTTCGGCATCTATGCGCTTACAGGCCGCATAACCTCCTTTATGGCGACAATGGCGTTTTCTATTGCCACATATGTTTCCGGCTCAGCCTATTGGGGCATGGCCACCATCAGCCTGTTTTTCCTCGCCGGGCTCATCATTCTGCTTCAAACGCCCTATCCAGCCCTGCCCGAAGGCCAAACAAAATAGATGTGGTTTCACGTGAATCACTCTTGACAGGATTCATTAAAAAACCCGGCTTTCGCCGGGTTTTCAAAATACGAGCTGGGGTTGGTTAGCTTAGTGCCTGAAGTGCCGCATACCGGTAAAGACCATGGCGATTCCAGCCTCATCCGCGGCCTCAATCACAGCCGCATCCCCCATTGAGCCGCCTGGCTGGATAAGAGATGTCGCCCCTGCTGAAATCATGGAAATCAGCGCGTCAGGAAAAGGTAGAAATGCTTCTGATGCTACCGCAGAGCCGCGTGTCATAGGCTCGGCCCATCCGGCGGCCTTTGCTGCCTCTTCTGCCTTGATTGCGGCGATACGCGCGGAATCAACGCGGCTCATCTGCCCGGCGCCGATACCCGCCGTCTGCCCATCCCTCGCATAAACCACCGCATTTGACTTCACATGCTTTGCAACGCGAAATGCAAATTTCATGTCCTCCAGTTCCCGCTCTGACGGCTGGCGCTTGGTAACGACCTTCAAATCGAGATCTTCGATATTTCCGTTATCGCGCGACTGGATCAACAAACCACCCGACACCGTCTTGGCGGTCAGGCCAGGTGTCAACGGGTTCGGCAGACCACCTGCGGAAAGAAGCCGAAGGTTTTTCTTCGAGGCAATAATAGCCTTAGCTTCGTCGGTTACATCCGGGGCAATGATGACTTCGGTGAAGAGCTTTATGATCTCCTCGGCAGTCGCGGCATCCAAGGTCTGGTTCAAGGCGATGATACCGCCGAAAGCAGAGGTAGAATCGCAGGCGAGCGCCCGCTTGTATGCTTCAACAAGGCTCGGGCCGGTAGCAACTCCACAAGGGTTGGCATGCTTGATAATTGCGCAAGCTGGTCCCTTTTCCGGCGGGAACTCGGCCACGAGTTCATAGGCAGCGTCCGTATCATTGATATTGTTGTAGGAGAGCTGCTTTCCCTGCAGAAGCGCCGCTGTCGCCACACCGGGCCTGTTTTCGCCCGTGACATAGAATCCGGCAGATTGATGCGGATTTTCGCCATAACGCATTTCTTCCCGCAACATGCCGCCAATAGCGCGGTATTTCAGCATACCGAGACCAAGTTCCCCAGCAAACCAGTTGGAAATGGCTGAATCGTAGGCGGCTGTTCTCGCATAGGCGCGCGCCGCCATTTCCTGACGAAACCTGTAGCTGGTTGCGCCATCGCCCTTCTCAAGCTCGGCAAGCAGTTGGGCGTAGTCTGAAGGGTCGGTGATAACCGTCACATAGGCGTGGTTCTTGGCCGAAGCACGGATCATTGCCGGACCGCCGATATCTATATTCTCAACCGTCGTTGGGTAGTCCCCACCTTTGGAACGTACTTCTTCAAAGGGATAAAGATTGATAACCGCAAGATCGATTTCAGTGATCCCGTGCGCAGCCATCGCCGCAGTATGTTCTTCATCATCGCGGATCGCCAGCAGACCACCATGAACGCCGGGATGCAATGTCTTGACGCGACCATCCATAACCTCCGGAAAACCGGTCAGCTCCGAAACATCCTTCACCGGCAAACCGGCGTCAGCAATCGCCTTTTTGGTACCGCCCGTTGAGACAAGCGCGACACCACGCGCATTCAGCGCTGTAGCAAGCTCAATAATACCGGTTTTATCGGACACGGAAAGAAGCGCCGTCTTAAGCTTCACACTTTCCGGAGCGGGGATTTTTTTGGACACAACTGCCATTTTGGGGAGTTCCTCTGCCATAGGTGGATCAGGACTGTGGGGAGCGGGCATCCGAATGCCTCGTCAATTCACGCGCGCCGTATCACAGTTCTCACCGGAACGAAACCGTTGCGCGCCCAGCGGTCTGCAATTCCGCAACTTTCACTGCGCTTTTGAAAACACCCACTGGATTTCCGGCAATTCGGCTGCGTTAAAGGCAATTTCCAGCTGGCTCGACAAGCGAATTCCC
Organism: Ensifer sp.; assembly: GCA_050306195.1. Classification (GTDB taxonomy): domain Bacteria; phylum Pseudomonadota; class Alphaproteobacteria; order Rhizobiales; family Rhizobiaceae; genus Ensifer_A. The sequence continues at coordinate 4,593 of JBNLGT010000016.1, read as the reverse complement.
GACGGATCGGCAAAGAAGATGCTTTCGGCGACTTCCACAGGCGCATCAATGCAGGAGACTGTCCAGCATTCCCCGTCGGGCGCAGTCAGTTGCACCTCATTGTTGCTGATCTGCTTGATCGCGATACCGGGATGAATATGGAAACGAGCAACCGCTTGCGCCTTGTTAGAAGCCTTGGGATCGCTGCCATCGGCCCTCATCAAACGGTCGCGCCCTCGAATAATGGTCCCCCCGGTATTGATCTGGATATCGCGCTCAAGCTTGAGGCCCGTCTTCTCCAGATAACCATCATGGCTGACAGTTATCCCCTCAACGCCAGATCCGTCTCCCAAACGCTCGACAGCAATTCGGCTAATGCCGCCGTCAACCACGGGTCCGAGATAGTCAGATTTGGAAAAGCGCAAGCTGGACGTATCGTCGACTGTTACTGTTGAATGTGCAGCTGTTGAGCGGGCTAACTGACGGTAATTTTCCCCGGCAAATCGCGGCGCACCTGCGTTCACGATATACCGCTGATTGCCCGACGACATTTCAAAAGAAAGACATCCGGCGTGAACCGTGCGGCTCAGTTTGTTGTCCAATGCCTTTCCGGTATCGACAATTACCACTGTCTCCCCCACGGAAAGCCGGTGATAGCCGATATAGGGCAAGGCCTTGAACGGTGCACCACCCGTTTCATCATAACGCAGGATCGAGGCCAGCTCATTCGCAAGAGACGCCGAGGCGCCATTAAACAGCGCTAGCTCACCACCCTTGTGTCTGAAAAACCGCAAGGCAGGGAACATTCTATCGATCGCCGGGATAAGTTTCTGCGGCAGCTCATGCCCGAGATTGACGTAGGTTTGCCGCAACGGCAGCAAATCTAGCAACAGCTCAAGCAGAACCTGAGGATTGCGGGAAACATGGCCGCCATCCGGACAAATTTGCCTTTCTAGCTCGCGGTCCAGATCACGCCCCGCTCTCCGGATGACCGCGTCAGATGCCGGCAGGACCAGGCTTGCCATCGCCAACGCAACCCGACAACGCAGACGAACCTCACCATCTTGAACATGCGACGCCGTCTTCCGCAGGAAACGAGTATGAAATGCAATGCTTTTCAGTAACCGCCGATAGAATTTGATATCGGCTCCACGCAACACGATTGTCGAATGAGAAAACCACGCAATAAGCCTGCGCGATGCATTATCGGGATCCCAGGCAATCGTGCCCGTTTCCCGGCCGCAAACAAGAATCCAATCGGAAAGAACGGCGCGCGCCCGCGCGCAATGGTCCTCCGTGCCCGCCGCCCTAAAATTTCTCAACCAGCCAAACGCATGTAGACGATTGGCAAATTCAGCTGATGGAAGTTCCAGGTCAAAAGGCGACATGCCACCGGTTTCCAGAATGCGCCCCGCGAGCACAAACCGGCCTTCAAGTATTTCGTCGGCAATATAACTGTCAGCAGCACGCAAATCCGTCGGGGCAACAATCAGTCTGTCAGGTATATGCTGGAATGGCGCAGGCATGAGCACACGGCCGAGGGCGAATCCCATCAAGAATCGCCGCCACGCCTCAACAATGTAGAGGCCAGCCAACTGTCTGCCCGCAGAAGCCTTCATTTTACGTTATTTAAACTCCCGTCCAGACCTATTGGTATGGCGCGCGCTTGCAATGTCAATTCGCAAAAAATTCAACCGTCAGTAAATTCTGTGTTTTATACGAAACCACAGCGGATAGCATCATCAGGCCCGCACCAATTTAACCGCATAGAAGCCATCCATCCCACCTCCATCCGAGCCGAAATCAGCCAACATGGCGGGCGTAGTCCGTATTTCGCCGGCTGGTGTCACAGCATTTTCCAGTCCCGGAAATAACGCGCGGCTGATAGGCTCAATCCGAACATCTGGTCGCTGTTGAAGGACACGCTGTACCATTTCCTCACCTTCGAGCGGATCAAGTGAACAGTTTGAGAAAACGACAAAGCCACCCGGTTTGACAGCATCCAAGGCATGCAACAGCAGCTTTTCCTGAACATTGGCGAGTTTTTCAATGTCCGCCATTGTTTTGGTCCATGGCACATCGGGATGCCGCCGCACAGTACCGGTGGAGGAACACGGTGCGTCCAAAAGCGCAGCGTCAAATAGCATTTCAGTTTGGAACGTCCCCGCATTGGCCACAATCAATTCCGCACTCAAACCAAGCCGCAACAGATTGGTTTGAAGCCGCTTCAGCCGGTTTGCTGACTGATCGAGCGCAGTCACGATCGCTCCCCGCATTACAAGTTGCGAAGTCTTCCCGCCTGGGGCGGCGCAAAGGTCAACCACAGTCTTGCCAGCAATATCACCAAACAACTGCGCTGGTATTGCGGCAGCGGCATCCTGAACCCACCATTCGCCGGTCTCAAATCCTTCAAGATCTGGTATCGCACCGCGATAGTCAGACAGCCGAACGCTTCCGGTCGGCAGAACGACACCACCCAACCGTTCTGCCCACGCCGCTGGATCAGATTTGACAGTCAAATCAACCGCCGCCGGACTGAGATGCGCCTCGGCAATTTTCCGAGCTTCATCCTCGCCATAAACCTGAACCAACCGCTCGAAAAACCACGCAGGCAAGGCAGATAGCGCGGCTGTACCGGCCAACAGCTCTTCTTTTTCGCGTGCAAGGCGTCTCAGAAGCGCATTGACCAATCCCGCAAAACGGCGGTTGCGCGGGTCCAGATTTGCCTGTTCAACGGCGATATCCACCGCTGAATGGTCAGGGATGTCGAGATAAAGAATCTGGGTCGCGGCAACAATGAGAACCATCTGCAGCGCTTTGGCGCCATCGGGCAGAGGTGTTTTGAGAAGGCCGTCAATGATTGCCTCTATTCTAGGCAGGTGACGAAGCGCTGAATTCAATATGGCGCGCACAAGCGCCTGATCCGCCTCGCTTAAGCCACGATAGGCAACATTCCCGTTTTCCCTGTCCAACATGCCGTCCAACGAGACCCTACGCTCGACCACGGCAGACAATATCTTGGCGGCAGCCTGCCGAGATGACAGTCCAGGTTTTGTCTCGTTTGCGCTCTTGTTCGCAAATTGTGACTTCTTGTTTCGTCGCGATGGATTCAATGCAGGGCTTCCTGGCTGCTATTCGCCGCCCCGGCCCCACTTGATATTCGGCACCGAACGCGCTTTTCTCGTCGCCTTAGCAGGCCCGGCAGGCTCCGTCGAGATGTGCTGGTCTGCAACCACCATTTTCTCAAGTGCTGCAATACGGTTTGCCGTATCGGGATGCGTGGAAAAGAGATTGTCCATACGCTCGCCGGATAGCGGGTTAATGATGAACATATGGGCGGTCCCAGGGTTCTGTTCTGCATCCATGTTGGGAATACCGCGCGCATAATTTTCAATTTTCTTCAGGGCCGAGGCCAGAGATAGCGGCTTTCCGCTGATTTCGGCGCCACGCCGGTCCGCCTCATATTCGCGTGTTCGGCTGATTGCCATTTGCACCAACATGGCCGCCAGCGGCGCAACAAGCATCGCCACCAGAACACCGACAAAACCAAACGGATTGTTGTTATCACGCCGACCACCAAAGAAGAATGCAAAATTGCCCAACATCGAAATTGCGCCGGCTAACGTCGCAGTAATCGTCATCGTCAGCGTATCTCGATGCTGAATGTGCGCCAATTCGTGCGCCATAACACCGGCGACCTCATCGTAGGACAATCGGTTCAAGAGACCCACAGATGCGGCCACCGCCGCATTTTCAGGATTTCGCCCGGTTGCAAAGGCATTAGGCTGATCGGAGTTGAGAATGTAAACGCGCGGCATTGGCAAACCTGCCTTTTGCGTCAAATCCCGCACTATGCCGTAATATTCAGGCGCTGACTGCGCATCCACCTCACGCGCATGATGCATTCTCAACACCATGTCACCCGAGTTCCACCAGGAAAACAGGTTCATGGCGGCGGCAATAACAAGAGCAATCAACATGCCGCCTTGACCACCTATTAGGTAGCCAACCCCCATGAACAAGGCTGTCATGAAAGCCAGCAGCATGGCCGTGCGCACTGTATTCATCGGGAACTCCTTTACACAACCAGTTCTCAACCGACTTGACGTCTATATGATGGTTATTGCATGACCTGAGTTCAATAAGGCAGGAACGCCATGCAGCAGGACGATAACGAAAAGAATCCGGATGAATCCAAGGCCGCGCCTCGGAAAGAGCTGCCTCCTGCAGCAAAGCGTGCACTGGCGGAGGCTGAAGAGCGACGTAAGGCCGCCGAACAAGCAGAGCCGCCAAAGGAAATCGGTGGGCGCGGAGGCAAGGATCCTGCTCGATACGGCGACTGGGAAATCAAGGGCCGTGCAATCGATTTTTGATCGGTTGCTACCTCAGTTTCCGGCAGCCAAACCCTCGCAGGAATACAAACAAAAGCGTTTGCAATCGCTTACAATTGCGTCGACGGCTTATTATCCTCGCAGCCGCAAAAAAGCCCGGCTGTTAAGCCGGGCTTGAAACGCTACAGAATTGACAGGTCAACCCTTTTTATTCTGCCGGTTTTCGATGAGATCGTCGACGACACCCGGATCCGCAAGGGTTGAGGTATCCCCCAGAGAACCG
>JBNLGT010000015.1:0-45242 GCA_050306195.1 Ensifer sp. | reverse complement strand
CGTCAAACGCACGGTCGACGACATAACCTGCCTCTTCCAGGGTTTCACAAAGCTGCCTGTTCAGGTTCTCGTCGTCTTCAACAACCAGTATCCGCATTGCCTCTTCCGATTCGATACATCAATGACGCTCGAAAGCTATCACATTGGTATGCGCATGGTTACCTTCTTTGGCGGCCCGCCGTTTCCCGGCACAAGAACCACAATCACGCACTGCCCATTTGAGGGTTGAACGGAAAGCACCTGGCCTCCGGTCTGCGCTTCAGCCTTCGCTTTGGCCGCAGAGCAGTCGCCTCCGACCTTGATGACTTTTGCGTTGATCCCGACCGCACTGCCCGAAGACATGCTCAGGCCCGCGCTCAACAGGGCGGCTGTCAATAGAGATCCCATTGGTTCGTCCTCACATTGTTACCAATTGAGACGGACTGTAACTCTCCATGTCTGAATGGCAAATGAACAGAGGGCGATACAATCAGGATAGTTGGATCATGAACAGACAAACAATCCGCACCGTCACCCAGAGGACGTAAGCTATTCTTAATTTATCCACATTATCATGCACTTACTCTCAACCGAATAACACAAGACATATGTCTCGTCACATTCGTGCCTCTCCCTGGGTGAGGCAACGGTGAAAAGTAGAATCCTTTGAATCGCTTCGCCGACTTTGTTCATAAACGGAATCAGCATCTTCAGATTCCGATTCAGCAAACTCACGGCATTTCAGGCAAGAAACCAAACTAGTCTATTGTTTTTATGCCAGTAATTAGAAAGTCGGTATCAGGTTGATCCATCCAGATCGGATTCATCTGTGCTGGGCAAGCCGTTGAAAGAGAATCCAAAATTAATCGCCGTAACAGAGTAGCTTTTGATAAATTGGTTTTCCCATATTCGACCTCGGAAATTTCGAGGTGCTTACGGGTGACCGAAGGGCTGAGCAGGCCGCAATAATCATAGATCGTTATTGCCGCCAAACCGGTTTTCTGGCCATTTCCAACCACGGCGTGCAGCCGGAGACAGAGTTGAAGATTGCTCCTCCCTATGCCGGATATTCTTATGGCTCGGAAAGGGCAACGACAGCCGGGCTTCAGCTCTGCACCGTGTTATTCATGTCGACCCGAATAGAGCGGACTGCAGCACCGTCCCCAAACATGATCCAGCCCTGCCTGGTCCCTATCTGATCGGCAAATTCGAAAGTGCGATCATGCGGAATCAGGAAACTCAGCCGTCGCGTAATTGAGCCCGCCACCTCGCCCAGGCTGGAAGATGGCAGCTCTTCGCCTCGCAGGGTGCAGCAATTTCTCCCTAACCACATCCGCCCAAAATTATTGCCGGGCTTAAATGCATTGGCAGGCAATTGCAGCCCCCCCTATAAATCAGGGATTTTATCACTAAAATTGCGGATAACCTCTTATTAGAAATGAAATTTCGCCAATGTAGACTTCTCCTTCAGATTGGAGGGTCGCACAATGAGCGACATCGACAAAACTCTCTATAGCCTGCCCGTTCTCGCAATCGCGGTGCTGGTTTTGCTCGCCGTCAATCGTAACCCAAGCCTCCTCGATTCGTTCTCGTCGCCTTCGCCACCGCAAACAGCGCCTACCCGGCTAGCGCAGCCATTCGATGACGCGCCGTACCAGTTGCCTCCGAATTTTCCGGACGCCTATAGGTGAGGCTGAAGCGTGTTACGCCAATCGCCACAGCACTCCTCATTAGTTCAACTTGAAATTCCCGATGCTGCAGCCAAGTGCCAATCAGCCTCCTCACACGCACACGAAACTGAATATTCAGGCGCTGCCGCTGGTCATGCACATTAAAGCGCAAACGGGCAGTCGGAAAGGAATATAATCCCATTTCCGCAACTGCCCGTCTTTCCGCACTATGCGAACCGGTATAACCCGACGCCATACACCCTACATCCGCGGGGTAGACGTCGAAAGGCTCCGGGGAGGAAATCGGGGTTTCCTCAATATACAATCACACTACCGCGACTGCCCTTTGAAACTACCAAAACCGACAGAATGCGTCAAGGGATATTTTCCTATACGCAACCTGGAAATCCTCAACGCGGATCAGGCAGCGGCACGTATCTCGCTGAACTGCTCAAAGGCCGCCACTGCGTCCGCAGCATACATCAAGGAAGGGCCGCCCCCCAAATAGACTGTCATGCCCAAAACCTCATTGAACTCTTCCCAAGTGCAGCCAAGTTTCACCAGCGCTTCCACATGGTAGCCGATGCAGCCGTCGCAACGCGTGGCAATTGCAATTGCGGTGGCGATCATTTCCTTGGTCTTAGCTGACAGCGCGCCGTCCTTGCTGGCATTCAGCGCCAATTGGCTAAAGCCTGCCATCGTGTCGGGAATGGCCTTACGTATCTTGCGCGAATTCGCTGATATATCGCGGATAATTTCGGGGTAATTTTTTGACATTGCGGATCCTTCCGGAATTTACATAATGTTTTTCATATATATTCCGTTATTTTCGCCCGCTTTGAGCCAGATCAAGTGCCGTTACGTTTGCCCGTTACCGGCCAATCGACGATATAGTCCTCATATTCTTCAACATCGATCCCTTCCTCGTTGACCGTCATGCCGCGTACAGAAATGCCCGCTTCATGAACAGTGTCACGCGAACCGGAGACCAGCGGATGCCACCAGTGAAGGTCCTTGCCGTCTCGCACAAGGCCATAGGCGCATGTCGGCGGCAACCATGTGATCTCGTTGACTTCCTCAACCGTCAGCTGGATGCAATCGGGTACCGTTGCCTGGCGGTTCTCGTAATCGATGCATTGGCATGTTTCGCTATCCAGCAGTCGGCAACGAATGGCTGTCCAGGCAATCTCGCCGGTTTCCCAGTCTTCCAATTTATTCAAGCAGCATAGCCCGCAGCCATCGCACAGGCTTTCCCATTCCGTATTGCTCATTTCAGCGAGGCTTTTCGTCTTCCAGAATGGAGCCTTCGTCATTCTAGTCCCCTTGCAAATCAGGGCGGATTTTACCAAAACCCGCGTAAATGCGATGCGCTAACTGCTGGAGCCATAGCGCGTCAAGTCAAACGGCACTATGATCATACCCGCAAATCGGAACCGCCATATGTCTGAACAGCCGGAAAAACCTTACAAACCGACCTTTGCGCGCCGTGTTGCGTTCTTTTTCCTGCGATTGGATTCCTGGATTGATTCCTCGATCTGGAGCGCCGGCTTTAAATTCTCCGAACTCTGGGAAGACATAACGATCTTCTTCCGCCGCATCCGAGCCCGCGGCATTTACAAAGCTATTTTTGAACTCGCCGGCGAAGGGATGAATATTGGCACGGCTGGCTTCATTTTACTCCTGGCGCTCGCCCTGCCCGCCTTCGAAATCACCAAGGCAGACTGGCGCGCCAAGGACGACTACGCGGTTACCCTGCTTGATCGTTATGGAAATCCCCTGGGTCACCGGGGGGTTATCCACGAAGGCTCCGTGCCAATCGACCAGCTTCCCGATCACGTCATCAAGGCCGTTTTGGCCACGGAGGACCGGCGATTTTTCGACCATTACGGCATTGATTTCTTCGGCTTGGCGCGCGCTCTGACGGAAAATGCCCGCGCCGGAGGTGTTGTCCAGGGCGGTTCAACCCTCACCCAGCAGCTTGCAAAAAACATATTCCTCACAAATGAACGCTCGCTTCAGCGCAAGGTCAAGGAGGCGTTCCTTTCACTTTGGCTGGAAACGCATTTCTCCAAAAAGGAAATTCTCAGCCTTTATCTCGATCGCGCCTATATGGGAGGCGGCACATTCGGGGCCGCTGCTGCCGCACAATATTACTTCGGCAAAGACCTGACCGAGGTTAACCTTGCAGAGGCGGCCATGCTTGCTGGTCTGTTTAAGGCCCCTGCGAAATACGCTCCGCATGTCAATCTGCCTGCCGCCCGCGCTCGCGCCAACGAGGTGCTGACCAATCTTGTGCAAAGCGGCCTGATGACCGAGGGACAGGTCATCGCCGCCCGGCGCAATCCGGCCACCCCCATTGACCGTGCGAATATCCAGTCACCAGACTTCTTCCTCGACTGGGCCTATGACGAGGCGCGGCGCATCGGTGGCCAGCTTGGCGTACGTCGTATGATCGTCCGCACAACACTTGATCCCGGCTTGCAAAAAGCCGCCGAAACCTCCGTTGAATCCACGCTGCGCCAGTTCAGTGAAAGCCGACATGTCGGACAGGGCGCGCTGGTGATGATTGAAAATGGCGGCGCGGTGCGCGCCATGGTCGGCGGACGGGACTATGGCGAAAGCCAGTTCAACCGCGCCACCAAGGCGCTGCGACAGCCCGGCTCTTCCTTCAAGGTCTACACATATTCGGTGGCTATGGAAAACGGCTTCACGCCTGAATCAACTGTTACCGACGGACCGATTACCTGGCGCGGCTGGTCGCCACAGAATTATGGTCGTTCTTACTCAGGACGTGTGACTTTGATGTCAGCCCTTGCCCGCTCCATCAACACAGTCCCGGTGCGGCTGGCGCGCGACCATCTGGGTATCGACGCCATTGTTGACATGGCCAAGGCCATGGGGGTCGAGACTCCGATCCGCCGCGACAAAACGATTCCGCTCGGCACATCTGAACTTACAGTGCTGGATCAGGCCACCGCCTATTCGGTCTTCCCTGCAGGCGGTTTCGAGTCGCGCCGTCACGGTATTGAGCAGATTACCGATTATGACGGCAACGTGGTCTATGACTTCGCGCGCAACGCACCTCCTGCTAAGCGCATCCTGTCAGAACAGGCCATGGCGTCAATGAACCGAATTCTCGTCACCATTCCGGTAAACGGCACCGCGCGGCGTGCGGCGTTGGACAATGGCATCGTGACGGCTGGCAAGACTGGAACAACACAAGCCTATCGCGACGCATGGTTTGTCGGCTTTACCGGCAACTATACGACCGCCGTCTGGTTCGGCAATGATGACTACACATCAACTGGCCGCGTGACCGGCGGATCCCTTCCAGCCATGACATTCAAAAAGTTGATGGACTACGCACATCAGGGCGTTGAGCTGAAACCTATACCCGGCATTGAAAATCCGCTGCCTAACGGCAGTACTCCGGTGATTGCCAGCGCACGGGTGGACGCCAATGGCGAAGATGCCATCACGATAGAGCGTCCGCGTTCATTGTCGGTCAACTCCACCCGGCTTATCCGAGAGATCGGCGAGACCCTTCGTCGCGTCGCGCCGCCAAACAATCAGGTTTCAAGCTTGGAGAAGCAGAAAACAGCCTCCAATTAATCCGCATCCCTGCAATAGAGTATCTGTGTGTGAGGCCACGGCAAGCCTTGGCGTGAATCGATCCTTGGTTTAAGCATTTGAGCCATGTTCAGAGTTCCGCTTCTCGTTCTACTGACACTTGTTATCGCCTTTGGCGGTGGTATTTACGCCACCCAATACGCTATCCGCTATTCAGCTGGTTTCGGCGCGATTTCTGTTGGTGCGTGGCAAGCTTTTCCTGAAGCACAGACGGCGCAAGCTGACCCCTATGCACGCAATCACAGGGCCAAGGCAGGTCAGCTACTTCTCGGCAGCGCCGAAGGGCTGGCCTTTTCGGCTATCTCTGACAGCAATGGCGACCGCCTTGATCCTGCCTGCAACTATGTTGTCAGCGGCATGATTCCGCCCGCACGGTTTTGGGTTTTCAACACTGCTGACGCCGATGGCAGACCAATTGCGACAGTGCGCGGCCTTCCCTATGCCTATAGTTCATGGACCGCACTTTTTAATGGGGACGGCTCAGTTTCCTTCACAGTGTCTGCCCAGGCCCAGCCGGGCAACTGGCTCGCGGTTCCGCAGAATGAGGCGTACAAGCTGGTGCTTACTCTTCTGGATACACCGGTTGCCGGCAATTCCGGTCTCATAGACCTCACTATGCCAACCATTGAGAAGAAGGACTGCAACGATGCGTAGCATTCTCTTCTCGGCCTGCGCGGGGCTCATCGGCGCGGTACTTTTGCATATCATTATCATCCTGGCCGCACCGTCCTTTTCAGGCGTCGACGCATTCAGCCGGGTCCTCGACGAGGGGGAACTCAACACATTTCATCCACTGACCAAAGAGCGGGATAAAGCAGGGCTCGCAGTCAATATCCCTTTTGTCAAGGAAGCCGTTTGCGCATTCGATGTGGAGGATGGGCCGCCAGCCATATTTGCCGAGGGGCAGATACCCTTTTGGTCGGCCGCCATTTATGACGAGGCCTCGAACGAGATCTTCAGCATGAATGATCGCACCGCCGTTGGCGCTGCGCTTGACCTTGTGGTCGGTTCTGCCGGACAATTAGCGCTGATCCGTCGCGCCGCTGCGCCGACTACGGCCAATTCCTTCCTGATCGAGTTGCCCTCAACGCGTGGCTATGTTGTTTTGCGCGCACTCTATCCGGAAATTAGCATGGCAGCAGCCGCGGACGCGTTCATCGCATCAGCGACATGCGACCCGATGGGCGGCGGCTAGAGGCTTTCAGTGTTTGCGCGTTTCAGAGGGCGCCTTGCCATCAAACTTGCCCGGCATCGGCGGATATTCATACCGAACCCCGGTAAAAAGAAGGATTTTTGCGTCCACAGGCTGGCTCACGCTCTTGCGGGGCCCGCGCGGCATTCTTTCTGACAACTTTACTACGTCTGCCATTCTCGTCTCCATACTGGTCGAGACGGATGAATGAAACCTGATTTCACCCTGCCCGCATCATTACCTTATTGCGGGCTAGTGCACTCACCGGAAATCCCAATCCGGGACATTTGCACCATTCTCAAAGCACTCAATTCGTTTCATCAACTTTGACTACCGTTTAGCTCCAAGTTCAGCCTTCAGATATATGCGTATCATTACATATATATGCCTGCTGCATAGCCATTGACGCACAGCTTGGTTAATGGGTTGTAAACGCTTTTCTCCTAATTTTACAGGAAGGTGTTCCGGTCTCCTGTTCTGATGACCGGGTTGGTATTTGTATTGCGTAGGTTTGCCCGTGTCTGACAGGTTCAGAGATTTGGAAAGGCCGCTGCCCATGCGGAAAAAGGATGTGGTTCTCATGGCCACCGTCACCAGTTTTGAGTCGATCCGCTACCCGTCCAAGGCTGAATTGAAACAATTCGCCGAGTTGTTCCTGCCGCTTTACCAAAGCTCGACACAAGAGGCTCGAAAGCAGGCCGCTGCCGCTCTGTCCCAATGCACCAACCTGCCGACATCCATCTGCTACTTCATCGGTTCGCAGCCGATCGGCATTGCCGCGCCATTCCTCACAAGTTGTCTTGCTATTCCAGACGACACGCTGATTGCCATCGCCCGTTCGCAAGGGACTGACCATGCCAAGGCGATCGCCAAGCGGGACGACCTGTCACCCAAGCTCATCGACGCGCTTGCAGCAATCCACAATGGCTCTGGGCATGCGCATGCTCACAGGCAGCCCTGGTTCGAGATCGACGCAGAGACCGGGCCGGATGCAATCAGCGACACAACACCAATCAACGGTACGATTGACGCCAATCAACGCGAAGCCGCTCGTCTGGCCCGCGAAGACGCGTTGCGGGAAGATCTGAAAGACCTATTGCGCCAGGAACGCGACGCAGCGCCACCACCGCTTGTCGGCGGACCGACAGGACTGCAGGAAGCTCTCCTCATTCGCTTTGCACGTAAGCGTGAATCTGGCTTCTTCGCAGCCACCCTTGCTGAAACCATCCGCTCAAGTCATTGGTTGAGCGAGCGGATCATACTCGACCTGTCGGGGCGTCAATTGGCGACAACGCTGATCGCTCTCGGTTTGCCGGTCAGCGATATTCGCGAAATCCTTTGCCGGTTCTACCCGCATCTGTTGGAGATAGCAGAAGGAGGACGCACGCGGGCGCATGCGCTTATCCTGTCTCTGGATATCGGTGAGTGCGCGCTACGACTGGCTGCCTGGCGGCGGGCCGACCACTATACCAATTCCGGCGATATCAATGACGTCACCCCGGAGGCCGCCAATTCGGATGAGGTTCAAACTCAAACGATGCTTGATCGCCCGCGCCATATGCCAACTTCATCGCGCCGCGCCTGAGCCTGAGCCTGATTTCGGTTCCCTAAATCGGCATTCGCGCCAAACGACCAAGGGCTGATTGCTATCAGCTGGCGACGACTTCAATCAGTTCAGCAACATTGGCGGATTCGATTTCGACGATCCACAAGTCGGGGTCAAAATTTCGTTCCCGCGCCAGAAGTTTGTCTGCTTCTGAGGCTTCCACCCGTTCCAGACGAATTTCAAAACGCCTGCCCAGCGCAGCATCACCGGCATCGAAATAGATCTGTGGCGCGGGCGCATAGACTGTTTCAAGCCCGTCGCGAAAACGCTGCCGAATGAAGATTGCGCCTGCCTCGGCGGCCCCCTTCGCTTCAATGGCGGCAAAATCGCCGACAGCAAAGGCGCGCCTGATGAGAGCGGATATAAAAATTTCAGATTTCAACCGCATAAAGCCACACCATGTTTCGCACTGGCTGGAATATTTGGCGCGTTTCGAGGCCCCGCGCAATACGGAATGCCGGTGGTGACCAGTAAGGAAGCGCTTAGATCTTGATGGCGAGACGTACGCCACCCCAGTGGCGGCCCTTCACATAAATCGGCGCGGATATATCCTTCATCATGGCAAAGTTGCCACCGCCCATATCGCGACGGTAGGTCTGCACGAGGAACGGCGCGGTATTGCGACCGGCAGCAAGGCCGGTGCGGTCGTCAAAGATACGCCGATTGCGCGAGTTTGCGGTGTTCCATTCAACATCCCCTGGCCTTTGCGGCTGCGAGAACTTGGCATTGTGGACTGGCAAATAGCCGTTCTCGTCAACGCAGGCGCAGAAAACGACCGTCGGGTTGCTTTCCGCTACAGGCTCCTGGATATCGGGCAGAACGCGTTCGACAAAGTCCAGATAGCGGGTTGATTTTTGCTCCGGCGCAGTTCCCGGAATTGTCTGATAGGATCGATCGAACAGCTCATTTAAGCCAACTCTCCCGCTATCAACACCCTGCTCAAAGGTTGAGGAAACCTCCGCCGCCACGGCACAGACGGTATCAATCCATTGGCGGTCTGGCGTGTTTACACCCGTTTTGGCTGTAACCTGAACAATCTTTTCTGAAAGCCCGACCAGACCATCGACACGTTCTGCGGCGCGCTGCAAGGTCTGGTTCGAAGCGCCAATTTCATCGGTTGTCTGGGTTAACTGAATGACAAATTCATTGCACCGGGCTTCAACGGCATCCGTTGTAGAGGTCAGTTGATGCGATGAATCGAGAATATGGGAGAAAGCGGTTTCCATCTCAGTAAACGATGATTGCGTGGTAACAGCAATTTCCTTTACTTCGATTGCAGAGCGGGCAGCACCCTCACCGGCATTCGAGAGACGCTCGATCTTTTCAGATATCTCGGTCAGCGTTTTTTGTATGGTTTCTGTTGCCGTCGACGTCTGCAAGGAGAGTTCACGGATCTCGGCCGCGACAACAGCAAAGCCTTTTCCCGCCTCACCAGCACGCGCGGCTTCAATGGCCGCGTTCAAGGCAAGAAGGTTTGTCTGACGTGCGATCAGACCGATGTCGCTCGCGAATTTGGTTACATTGCTCAATGATTCGGAAAATGCCGAAATTTCGGCGCTCATTTCCCCGTTCGACTTTGCCATTTCATCGATATGCGCAACGGCTTTGCCAAATCCATCCGCCGTGCGGTTCAACACATCCCGCGCAGATCCCGCCCGTTCATCGCTCTGGCGAAGTGTTTCGGCAATCGTCCGGTTGGCGTCCGCAATTCCTTGGGCAGAGGTTGTCAGGTCTAAAAAAATACTGCCGTGACGTCGCGATGCAGTGGCAACGTCCTGAATTGCGCCCGCAATGTCGGCAAGATCAATACCCAGAGTCGAGGCGTCGACAGCAAGCTGAATCACAGCATCACGCAGCAGCTCCCGTTCCCTGTCCGCAGTCTGGTCCCAGCCGTGCTCGGTCGCTATTTCGGTCTCTTGTAAGTCGATAACTTTTTCCGCAGCAGTCATCATCACCTCCGCATGCACAATCAGAAGTAAAATAACTTGCTTAACAATCGATAAATCGCAGCCTACACTTGCCGCTAATTGTTCTACTTTGGCGACAATCGACAGCTGTGTCGCAAATCTGAGTCAGATTATCCTATAAATATTCACAAACTTAGAGCGCGCCGATCTGTTTCAGCTTTTCAAGAACAAGCTCGTCCGGTTCCCCGCTGACCGGAAGACGGTAATGTTTCTGGAAGTGGCTGATTGCGGTTCGCGTCTGACTCCCGGCAACGCCATCAACAGCGATATCAACATAGGCAAGGTTCGCAAGCCCCTGTTGAATCTGCATAACCAATACGGGGTCCGCTTTGGAGGTTGCCGGTTGCGCCTTTAATGCCACCTTTGTCTCGGGCGTATGGCGCAGGACTACCGGCTCGACCCGGGAGGACGCATTCTGCAGACGATCAGGGCGCTTCTGGGGAACCGGTATGGCCGCGTGAACTTCTGTTGCCGCCGCGTTGGCGTCGCTATTTCCATTCCGCCTGATTGCATTGGTTATTTCCGGCAGCGGTCGGTCGGGCGGAACAATTGCAAATTCCGCGTTGTCAGCCTTCAGTGCATTGAGCAACGGCAAGTCCGCTTCGCCCGTTGTCTCCATACCACGGGTCTGCTGGTAAAAATCGATCGCCGCAACCGTCTGGGGCCCCATCAGGCCATCAATTTCGCCATCATAAAGGCCACGCCGAGCCAGGTTTTCCTGGACTTGACGAACCAGCTCGGATGCATTTCCCTCAGCCGGTCGTTTTCCGGAAAGCGTGTCATCCAGAACGATCACCTCACCAACTGTATCGGGCACGTTGGCGCGAACAGCCGTGGTCGCCCGCTTGGTGTTTTCGGTCTTTTCCCGTCGTTCAATTTTAAATGTCGTGACCGCGCCGTCTTCGTCGGCCACCGTTGCGGCGCGCGCAACATAGGCTTTGAATGCAGAACGCGTATCAAGCAACGGATGCGGGTGCTGCGGCTGATACCACAAGGCATTTGCCGCCACAAAGGAGAACACGATGCCAAAAACCATCGTTCCACCCGACATCGCCGGGTGATTGAAAGCCAGACTTGCGACCGCCGAAACACCGGACATCAACCAGTTGCGGCGCACCTTCTTTCTATCAGGCGCTCTTCGCTTTGGCATTGTCCTTAACCTCTTTCTCAATATGTTCACTTGCGGCTGCATGCAGACGCGGAGGGAATTCCACCGCCTCCTTGTCCAGCCCATTCAGACGGACATTTTCTGCGCCGGATCCGTCGGCGGGCATCTGAACCGTAATGACGGTGCCTTCGCCCAGTTCACTTTCGACCGCGAACGTACCGCCGTGCAGCGAAACCAACCCTTTGACCAATGAAAGACCAAGCCCCGTCCCTTCAAATTTGCGGGAATATTCGTTTTGCACCTGCATGAAGGGTTTGCCGAGAAGATCAATTTTTTCGCGCGGAATGCCAATGCCCGTATCGCTAACAACAATCTCGAGCGTGTTGTTCCGCACGGAGAAATCAACAGACACGACCCCGCCTTCCTCAGTAAACTTGAGGGCGTTACCAACCAGATTGATCAGTATCTGCTTGAGCGCATGTTTGTCGGCCGCCACTTCACCGCAATTGCGAGCCACGCGGAACGTCAGCGTCACCCTCTTCTGCTGTGCCTGATGCTCCAGCATGGCTTCACAAGCGCGCGCAGCTTCCGAAATCATGAACGGTTCGACCTGGATTTCGTAGTGCCCTGCCTCGATCTTGCTCATGTCCAGCATCGTATTGACGACAGACAGAAGGTGATTGCCGGATTGACTGATGAGATCGACATATTCGCGTTGCCGATCATTTTCCAGTTTGCCGAAATATTCCCCAGCCAGGATATCGGAAAATCCGAGAATCGCGTTCAGCGGTGTGCGGAGTTCATGACTGACAGCCGCCAGGAAGCGCGACTTGGCCTCGTTGGCGCTGTCCGCCTCCCGTTTCAGGGTTTCAGCTTCGGCTCGCGCAGCCACCGACCCTGCATTATCCAGAGACTGGGCTGCGAACCCGGCAAACGAACCGTCGGCGGCATGTATTGCCGTCATCATGGTCCTGACGTTCAAAAACTGCGCTTCGCGCCCGCCGCGTGTCTGCGCCATGCGCAACTCTACCTCGGCCTGCAGTTCACCCTGACGCAGCAGATCAATGGCGTGCAGGAAAGCAATGCGGTCTGACACATGAATCTGCTCGACAAAGCCCTTGCCGTAGAGATTGCCCATCTTCTCAAGAAAGACGGCCTTGTCCCGTCCCGAAACGGCGGTCACATCGCCAGCGACATCATGGAATGTCAGCAGGCCGGAAACCAGACGTCCCGCGACACTGTCATTTTCCGGTGTGTTTGGAGCACTCCCCTTCAACTCGTCCCGCCCATTCACAGCGGAGCCACCACCAAGGGATGTGGCTGCGGCAGCGAGGAGAGACAGCGCAAGTGCGGCCCCCATACCGGCGGGCAACGCAACAGCAGTACCCAGAAAAGGAACAAGCAAAAAGGGAAAGGTAATCGATCCCGCCGCACCGGCAAGCAGTATCCGCCGCATGAGCTTGCGCTGGACGCCGCGCGCCACGCCGGCGCCATCAGCTGGCAACCAGCCATTGGCGACACTGTCTGCAACCGCCGACATTTTTTCAGCTATGTTTGCCAATACGCGCACGCTTCACTCGAATACAGGGACTCTTGAACTGGTCACCAGAATCGCAGCCGGGGCTTAAGGAAAGGATAAAATTTGCATCCGAAGCTCTCGGCAATACCCCTCAAAAGGTGATTTTTACCTGCTTTTCCAAACGTGGTTAACAGGGGGTAAGCGACTGTTTTTGCTCATTTTGCCGCCGTTTGTTAAGAAATATGGCAGACTCCCATGACTGAACATCCTGTAATTCGGTACTTTCCTCGTCACAATGATTAACAGGCTTGCCTAAAATACATCTCAAATCCTGTTTAAATTTTGGAACCGGTAGAATTTTAGATAAATTTGTCTCGAATCTTCCCTTCGGAACTAAGTCCGCTTTTGCGTCCGGACCCTATATTCGTGTCCAACAAGCCCAAACGGGCCTATCAATTCCGGCAGAAGACCGGATGGAAATATACGGGTTGAAGTGATGTGGTTTCTCATCAAGGCGTCATTCTGGTTTTCGGTGGTTTTGATCGCGCTGCCATTTTTCGACAATGGCGCTGAAGCAAATCTCCAAAGCGCACCAAAGGTGGAAGCAGTAGACACCGTTCTCGCTGCGGCAGGCGCCATCAATTACATGACAAAGATTTGCGAAGACCGCCCGCTTGTATGCGAAAAGGGCGGTGAAACGATCAACGCGCTTGGTCATCGGGCTAGAGAGGGCGCACGAATCGCCTACCGGCTCATCGACAAGGGGCTGGACAATCAGGACAGCCGGGTGACCGGCGAGGTTACGGACTCCATCACGACGGGCACGATAATCCCCATCCCTGCCGCCCGCCCGACCACTAAGTAATTCCCTGCCTGAACTCGCGGAATCGCGGACGCCGTGAAGCATGTCTTCACGGCGTATCTCTTTTGCCTCAAGGCGTTTCCATTTAAACCTGAAAGCCTCTATATAGGCGCAGGATCTGATGCGGACGGACTCATGACACCCATTGACCAGATTATCGACGACTTTACATTTCTTGATGAGTGGGAAGATCGCTATCGCTACATTATCGAGTTGGGCAAGGACCTGCCGGAAATGGACGATGCGCTGAAGACACAACAAAGCAAGGTACAGGGTTGTGCGAGCCAGGTCTGGCTTGTCAGTGATGCGGCCGATGGGGCGGATCCTGTCATCACGTTTCAGGGCGACAGCGACGCCCATATCGTTCGCGGACTGGTGGCAATCGTTCTGGCCATTTATTCGGGCAGAAAAGCTTCAGAGATCTCCGCTACTGATGCACAGGATGTCTTCGGCCAAATCGGCCTGATGGAGCATCTTTCCGCTCAACGCGCCAACGGCCTGCGTTCGATGATCCGTCGGATCAAAGAAGAAGCGGCAGCCCTCGTCTGATAACAGTACCCCTCGCTTGGAATATGGGGCAGACAGTCAGGAAACAAAATGGGCCGCATGAAGCGACCCAATTCACCCTAAAAGGCTTTAACGCGATAATGCGTTTTTACTTGCCGCGCTTACGGCGCTGGCCGAGACCCATTTCCTTGGCCAAGCGCGAACGCGCTTCTGCATAAGCTGGCGCTACCATCGGGTAGTCGGCCGCCAGTTCCCACTTGTCGCGATATTCTTCAGGCGACAGGCCGTGATGGGTCATCAGATGTCTTTTGAGAGATTTGAACGAACCGCCACATTCAAGGCAGGTTATCTGGTCATCCTGGACTGAGCGACGGACGGATACGGCAGGCTTCGGCTTTTCCACAGCAGCAACGACAGATTCTGGCGCTACTGTACCGCGAAGCGCGGCATGAACATCCGAAATCAATTTTGGGATTTCAACAGCCGGGACCATGTGGTTACCGACATAGGCAGCAACAATGTCCGCCGTCAATTCCACCAGAAGGTTGCTATCCGCCTTCTCGGACGACTCCGTCATTTTGTTCTCCTCGTTTTGCATTACCGTTCTATTTCTGTCTTCACTTGCTATTTCTGCGTTCAATGAATTTTACCGACAACCATAGGCGCTTCTGAAAGCTTGCCAATATTCCGTTGCAAGAAAAACCGGAGAAAATTCCCCAAAAAAACGCAATTTCATTACTTGGGAGTATCCCACGCACTTCAAATCGACGCGAGAATACTTATTCACCTACCACCAACATAAGAAATGTCTAGTAGGAATATTGAAAAAAGTGTCGCAGGTAGCGTTTTCAGTCTTGCCTGTTGTCGGCAGCATCATCGGTCGCGAGGTCGTCTCGCACCGTTACATCGGCCAACTCGCAGCCGGCCTTGTGAGCCGCACGCGCCAGAAGATGCGCAGAAACGGGCGCCGTCAGTATGAAGAATACGAAACCGGCTATGGCGCGGGCGAGGATCGCGGGATCCTGCGATTCCAGGCCCGTTGCCAGCAGCAGAAGACCTGATCCTACCGTTCCGGCTTTGGCGGCGGCGTGCATGCGGGTATAAACGTCCGGCAAGCGGATGATGCCAAACGCCGCCACAAGCGCGAACAATGCGCCCCCCACCAAAAGAACAGAAACGGCAAGTTCCAGAATGAGCTCCATCATTCGGCCACCTCATCGTCGCTAGCGGTTCCGCCTGCCATTGATTTTTTCTTCTGCGGACCCTTGACCCGCGCGCCACGCGTTAGCACGAAACGCGCCAGCGCGACCGTCGCCAGAAAGCCGACAAGGCTCAATGCAATGGCAATGTCGATATAGAGGTGATAGCCGGTTTTCAACGCGATAACCGAAATATAGCCGATGGCGACGGCAACAAGCATGTCAAGCGCGACAGCGCGATCTGCAAGTGTTGGACCGAGAACGACCCGGACGACGGAAATCAAAAAGGCCAGTGTCAAAACCACAAGGGCGAAGTTGGTCGCGTAGCCGACGATAGAGATGGCATCAATCATCGAAACGCCTCCAATATCTTGCGTTCAAAGCCTTCCTTTATGTCGCGAATTGCCGCCTCCTTGTCGGAGCAAT
Source organism: Ensifer sp. (assembly GCA_050306195.1). Lineage (GTDB taxonomy): Bacteria > Pseudomonadota > Alphaproteobacteria > Rhizobiales > Rhizobiaceae > Ensifer_A. The sequence goes on along the minus strand of JBNLGT010000015.1, from coordinate 29,577 downwards.
CGATGGCGTGAACATAGAGGAAGCGACCATCATCGGAAACATCAACCGAAAACGTACCCGGCGTCAGCGTAATCATATTGGCCAGCAGTGTGATTTCAAAATCCCGGTCCACCGTGAGCGGAAAGGCGAAAATTCCCGGCTTGAGGTTCATGTTCGGTGACAAGACCAGCGTAGCGACCTTCCACGCAGACAAGGAAAGCTCTTTCATGAACAACAGAAAGAGCGAAATAATGCGTCTGGTGCGCGCGATGTAACCGGTCCCTCCGGTCTGCTCACGCAGGAGATAGAGCGCAATGGCGGAAAGGACGAAACCAAACGTCAGGTTGAGCAGCGTGAAAGAACCGCTGACAGCCGCCCACAGCAACGCAAAAATGACGTTGACGACGAAAATCATCATTGCGCATGCCCTCCTTCACCAAAGACCGATTGGATGTAGATTGCGGGGTTCAGAACGCCTTCTGCCGCCCTGTCTGACAGTTCCATCAAGCCACCCGGCAGCAAGCCAAAACCTGTGATGAGGATTACGAGGCCCACCAGCGCCGTCAAGGACGGGCCGTCAGGTCTTGAACCTTCCTCGCCATGCGCGCCCTGTATTGAAGGCCGCCACCAGGCAAGCGCAAAAAAGCGGCCCAGGGTGATTGTGGTGAGGAAACCGGAAAGCAGAATAAAACCGCCAAGCCACCAGACACCACCTGCAAATGCCGCCTTGACCAGCATGACCTTGGGCCAGAAGCCGGAAAATGGCGGCAAACCGGCGATGGCAAAAAAGACCGCCAGCGCCAAGGCGGCCGTAAGCGGGTTCCGGCCGTATAGGCCGCCCATCGACGACAATTCATGCGTGCCATTCAGCTTTGTGGCGATGCCACCCAAAAGATAAACAGCCAGCATGGCAATCATCGAATGCAGCGCGTAGAAAATAGCGCCAGAAAGCCCGTCAACGGTACCAAGCGCAATGCCTGCGAGCATGACCCCAATGCCTGAAATAACCAGATAGCCAAAAAGGCGACGCGTATCGTTTTGCGCCAATGCGCCCAGAACACCCACGATCATGGTCGCGGCGGCAACCACCTCAAGAAGCAAAATCAGTTCCCTGTGACCGGCAGGCAAAAGCATGATCAGTGTACGGATAAGCGCGTATATGCCGACTTTGGTCAATAGTCCGGCAAAGATGCCCGCCACGGCCACGCGTGGCGTATGATAAGATGCAGGGAGCCAGAAATTGACCGGAAATGCTGCTGCCTTCATGGCAAAGGCCAGAAGATAGAGGCTTGCCAATGTCATCAGCGGTGCGGCTTCCGGTAGCTCAGTCGATTTCAGGGCAATATCAGCCATGTTGAGCGTACCAAAAATCGCATACAGATACCCCGTCGCAATCAGAAACAGGGTCGTGCCCATGAGGTTCAAAATGGCGTATTTCGTCGCGCCGTCTATCTGCTCGTGTTCAGAACCGAGGATCAGCAGGCCGAATGACGATATCAACATCACCTCGAACCAGACATAGAGATTGAAAATGTCCCCGGTCAGGAAGGCTCCGGTAACCCCTGCCATCATCAGAAGCAGGAATGGGTAGAAGCCGTAGCGGCGACTTGATGAGTCCACCTCCGACAACGCATAGATACCGGCTGCAAGGGCAGCAATGGATGAGGCGAATGCAAAGACCGCGCCCAGAACGTCCACAGTGAAGGCAATACCGAACGGCGGTAGCCAGCGGCCCATAACCATGGTGATCGGACCAGTGTCGATGACAGCTTTCAAAAGCAGGGCGTCAAGTATGACGAGACCTGCAAGTGCGGGTACGCCAATCCAGGGCTGGCGATCGGTATTCTTGCGAAAGATGATCGACAGCGCGCCGAAGAACAGACACCAGGCAACCGGCAGGATTACAAGCCAATGCGTCGTTGTTGCCGGTTCAAGAACCAGCGCTTTTGCCAGATCGGTATTATGAAGGCCGGATGCGGCTGCCATATCGCTACTCAAACCCTCATTTTCAATATCCGAGCGGCGGCAAAGGCTGATCTTTTGGTTCAGCCAGCCGCATTTCGTCGGTGTTGTCGGTCTTCAAATCCTGATAGGCGCGATAGGCCAGCACCAGCAGGAAAGCAAAGAAAGAAAAGGAAATCACAATCGCAGTCAGGATCAGCGCCTGGGGCAGCGGATTGGCTGCTCCAGAAGCCAGTACATCCTTACCCGCTGGAATGATCGGCGGCACTTCGGGCGTGATGCGGCCTGCTGCAAACAGCAGCAGGTTTACGGCGTTACCCATGATCGCAACGCCGAGCAGAATGCGGATAATATGCTTGGACAGCATGAGATAAACCGCAAAAGCAAAGAAGAAACCGACGACAATGGAGAAAACAGCTTCCACTAAAGCTCCTCCCTTTCTTCCAGCGCCAGGGCTATTGAAGTAATTGCGCCCGTGACGACCAGATAGACGCCAGTGTCGAACAGAAGCGGCGTGGAAAGCGCGACTTCCTCACCAAAAATTTTCGGAAAAATCCACAGCGCCGTCATGAACGGTAGCTCCAGCGGCAAGGACATCAGGCCCGCAACACAGGCAAAGAGCAGGCCGGTGGCCGCAATGGACATCGGGTGAAACCACAGAGCGCGCCGCACCGCTGCAACACCGCTGGCAATACCCTGAATTGCGAAAGCAGAAGCAGCGATCAACCCGCCAATGAAGCCTCCACCCGGCGCATTATGGCCGCGCAGCAGCACAAATAGCGAAAAGAGCACCATAAGTGCGGTGAGATAGGGCGCCATTGTTCTGAAAATCAATGTGTTCATAACGCCTCCCGTCAGCTGTTTTCCGCGCCATTGACCGGATTGTCCGTCAATGGCGGTCGCGCGTGGGGAACGCGAATACGAATGAGGGCCAGAATCGCGAGACCGGTAACGACGACAACGGATATCTCGCCTAATGTATCAGTACCGCGGAAATCGACGATGATGACATTGACCACGTTATGCCCGTGCGCAATGACCTTGGAATAGGCATTGAAGAAATCGGTGAGCACGTTGTTGAACGGCACCTGCGTCGACTTCATCAACATGGCCCCGAAGCCGAGACCGCAGGCAGCGCCAATCGTTGCATCCAGAAGCCGATGCCGCGCCGGGCGGTGGTCGGTCGGCCGCAGGTTAAGCCGTGTCATGACAAGGGCAAGAATAACAACCGAGAGCGTTTCCACCATGAACTGAGTGAAGGAAAGATCCGGCGCGCCGTAAAGCATGAAAATGACGGCGACAGCAAAACCCTGAATACCCAGAGAAACGATTGCAGTGAGACGCCCCTTGGCCAGCGCAACAGCGAAAAGGCCGGTAATGGCAATTACAAAAATCATGATCTCGTGAAACGCAATTCCCACGGGCCATGAGGGAGCTGATGGCCATTCATCGTAGAGAACCATGGGCCCCAAAAGCGTTATAGCGACGAAAATGAAGGTCAGTGTAACATAGACCTCCAGCTTGCCCGGCTGTACAGCAAGCGTGACCCTGTGCGCCGTTTTGACAAGAGCCCGCATGAACTGGTCGAATCCGTGATCCGGTCCCCAACCAATGCCCTTCAAAACCGTGTCGGCGAAATTACGCAGGCGCGCGGCGGCAAGGTAGACAACGATACCCAGAGCAATGGTCAGCAACGAGAGCCAGAAGGGCAGTGAAATATGCGGCATAGCCGAAATTTCAACAGCGACCTGTCTGCCCTCAATCGCCGAGGCCATGGGGGAGGAGAAGAGTTCGTGGAAAGCTGACGACGACAGCCCTGCCAAAAGGCCACCCACGGCCAGAACAGCCGGTCCCAGCCACAACATGATCGGCGCTTCATGGACCTTGTGTTGCGCATCGCCTTCTTCCTCACCGGCTGCGCTGTCAGCTTCATGCGCGCTTGTGTGGCCATGATGCGGGCCCGGGACTGGCTTGTAAGCACCGATGAAAGGGCGCAGCGCAACACCAAAGGCAAGCGCGAACATGAGCGCGTTGCCAGCGATTGCTACAACGGTGAAGGTGATGGCCCAGACATCGCCGTGCGCCAATGCGTGGTAGATTTCTTCCTTGGCCAGAAAGCCGAAAAATGGCGGCAGCCCGCCCATGGAAAGCCCAGCCAGCAAGGCGGCGGCAAACGTGATCGGCATAAATTTGGCAAGCCCGCCCAGCCGGGTCACGTCACGCGTTCCGGCTTCATGATCCACGCCACCGGCGACCATGAAGAGTGAGCCTTTGAATAGCGAGTGAGCGATAAGGTAGAGAACCGCCCCCTCGACGGCCCCTTCGGAGCCAAAACCAGTCATCATGACAAGCAGCCCCAACGAAGCCACCGTCGTATAAGCCAGGGTCAATTTGAGATCAGTTTGCCGCAGCCCAACGAATGTTCCGACCAAAAGGGTCGCGCCGCCGAAAACCGGCAGGATAGTTTCCCAAGCGCCCGTTTCGCCAAAGACCGGGTTCAGCCGCATGACTAGAAACACACCGGCCTTGACCATGGTGGCCGAATGGAGAAATGCGGAAACTGGCGTTGGCGCTTCCATGGCGTTTGGCAGCCAGAAATGGAAGGGAAACTGTGCTGACTTCGTAAAGGCACCGCCGAGCACAAGAATAAGCGCCGCCAGATAATAAGGGCTTTCCCGCATGACATCGCCGCTTTGCAGCAGGCCGGTCAGCGACGATATGCCGGTGACATTCCAGATGAGCAGAAGACCGGCCAGAAGAAACAGCCCTCCCCCTCCGGTTACCACAAGCGCCTGCAACGCCGCCCGTCGCGACGCTTCGCGCGCATGGTCAAAGCCGATCAGCAGGAAAGAGGTGATGGATGTCAGCTCCCAATAGATGAAGAGCATGAGGAAACTGTCGGAGACGACAACCCCCAGCATGGCTCCCATAAACATCAACAGGAATGAAAAGAAACGCCCCTGATGCGGATGCCCTTTCAGGTAACCGCCAGCGTAAATGACAATGAATGTGCCAATACCGCTAATCAAAAGCACAAAGGTCAAAGACAGGCCGTCAATGAGCCAGGAGTAGGTCACGTCAAACTGCGGCACCCATTGAAAGCCGCCCGTCAGCGTCTCACCATCAGAAACCTGACCAAGGAAACGGGCAAAATAGACAAATATTGATGCAGGCGCGATAGCCAGCGGCCATGCCGCATTGTGCCCCAGGGCACGGGTCAAAAAGGGTGCAAGCGCGGCGGCAACGAAAGGCAGGATGAGCATCAAAAATGTCATGGCGGTGACATCAAGCGTCATGCCTTCTTCCTTCTACGTTGTTTCTTTATGTCTTTGCGCGTCGCACAGTGCATTCTCAGATAGGGCATCGATCACGAATCCTCAAGACCAAAGCGACATAGGCTGCAAATTGACCAGATTTGTCCCGGTAAAGCAGATGTGATGCAGCTGTGTCGTTGAAGGCGGGAGCGATCGACACTATTTTGGCGATCGACAGCGGAGGTAAACATGGCTGAAAAAATCGTACCCGTTATTACCAAGAGCGACGACGAGTGGCGAAAACAGCTGACGCCCGAGCAATTTCAGGTGACACGTCGCGCGGGAACAGAGCGCGCTTTTACCGGCCCTTACTGGGATACATTTACGCCTGGAACCTATTCCTGTGTTTGTTGCGACAACCCACTTTTTGTATCCGACACCAAATTTGATGCGGGCTGCGGTTGGCCCAGTTTTTTCAAAGCTGTGTCTGATGACGCCATCACTGAACACACAGACCGGTCGCATTTTATGGTGCGAACGGAAATCCGCTGCGCCAAATGCGCTGCACATTTGGGGCATGTTTTCCCGGATGGGCCTGCACCAACAGGGCTTCGCTATTGCCTGAACGGTACGGCGATGACCTTCACGTCATCGGAATAGGCAGGGTTATTGAAGTAAAGACCGCAGCATAGTGAACGGCTGCGGCGCTCACTACAAACCCGTGCCAGATAGCGTTCTGAAAGCGCAATTTATCCCACACGTGGAAGATGACGCCCAGCGAATAGATGACGCCACCAATGACGATCAGCGTCATCGTGGGGGCGGCCAGTCGCTGCCAAAGGGGCCCTGCAGCCAGCACCCCGCACCAGCCCATTGCCATGTAGAGAACGATTGCAGCGCGATCAAACCGCCCGGGATAAAGAAATTTCAATGCAATGCCGCCAAGTGCTGTGGACCATATCCCGACAAGCAACGCGACAACTCGCCAGTCATCAATCGCGCGCATCAGAAATGGCGTGTAGGTTCCAGCGATCAAAATGAAAATGGCCGAGTGATCGAACCGACGCAGCAACCATTTTGTCTGGGAAACCGGCCAGATATTATAGACAAAGGATATGGAAAGCGCGCCGACCAGGCCCAGGCCGTATATCCAGGCTGATGCTATGTCGCCAGCCGACCCCCAAACGAATGCGTAAAAGATGAGGGCTGTCACGCCCACCAGGGCCGCAACTATGCCAACACCATGAACAATGCCGTCGGCAATGATCTCATGCCTGTCATAATTCCATTTGAAATGCGTGAACTTCCGGTAACTCATGATGCGCCGATGCTGTGACCCTATTCCTGAATGCTGGATCATAGGGTTAAAAAAAACATAAAGACGATCAAGAAGAATTGCCAATTAAAGCACAACAAACGATCACATTTCGTTTCCGCGCTGTTACAGGCGCAAATGAAAAGCCGGGCACGACCCCCGGCGCCCGGCTTCCGCGGCAGCTCTTGCAAGCGCCGCACTGTCCAGCTTCCCGTCGCCGGACAAGCTCTTTGTTACGATACGCTCATGCAGTTGCGGCAGAGTGCTGCATGCGGCACGGCCTCCAATCGCTCCTCGGAAATCGCTTCACCACAGCGCACACAGGTACCGTAAGTACCATCTTCAAGCCTTTGCAGCGCGGCTTCAATGGCCTTCAGTTCGGCCTGCCCTTGAAGGCCCAACCCTTCCAGGACTTCGTCATTTTCGCGTTCGGTTGCCCGTTCTTCGCTGTCAGGGTTCGGCGTTTGGTCGAGGTCGTCCTCGATCTTGTGCAGGCGCCCTTCCAGCTCCGCTTGACGGACCTTCAGTTTTTCTTTGTAGATGGCGGCATTATTCATTGATGTCTCCTCTCCCGCTTCTGGTGAACTCTGGACTTAACGGTCAACCAGCACGGATATTTTTGCGTGACGCACGACACGGTCGGCAGTGGAGCCCAATAGATAATTGGACAGGTCTGGACGGTGAGATGCGACGATAACGAGATCGGCCTTATTCTCCTCGGCAGAAGCAAGGATATTTCGAGCTGCCGCTCCAACACGCACTTCAACTTTCGCTGCAGGGAAAAACTCGCCGCGCATCATCTTGAGCGCGTCGATCGCGTCGGCACGGGTTTTTTCGATGACGTCACCGGGCAAATCGATCGCCAGATAGCCCGGCACCTCTTCCACGACGTTCAGAACAACGATTTCGCCACCCTCATCCAAAAGCTCAACGGCCTTTTGGAAAATCTTCCTGCCTCTATCCTGCTGACTCAGGTCAACCGGAACAACAATTTTCTTGTACATCGGGGCTTCCTCTTGCAGCTTGGACGGCGGAAACGGCTCCCGCTGCCTTTCGCTTCGTTTGACAATTGCAAAGTTGCCGGTTTGAGGGCGCGGCGCATTGATTGAAATCAAGTGGGAAGGAAGACACACATTTAAAGGCTTGTTTGCCAGCAACGGTCAATACAGTGGCAATTGGGGGCGATCGGTGAGTTCAGCGGCCAGGTGAAGAACTCACCGAATCTGGTTATTTCGATTTTTTCATGGCATCCATATTTTGCTCGCCGTGCTTCATAGCGCCGCCAGCGACCGGGCCAACCACGAAACGTATATCGGCGTCGCCAGCCTTTTCAAAATGCAATGTCGCATCGACTGTTTCACCTTCAACAAACCGCTGTTTGATATTCATGAACATGACATGCAAGCCGCCTGGTTTCAGCTCAACGGTTGCTCCCGCCGGTACAGCTATCCCATCCGCCAACTGACGCATTTTCATGACGTCGTTCACAACGGTCATCTCATGGAGCTGCACATCGTCAGACGCCATGGACGCCGTGACGCCAGTCAGGCGATCATCCGCACTTCCGGTATTGGTGATGGTCATAAAACCACCACCCACTTTTGCGCCGGGCACAGTGGCGCGGATGCTCGGGTGGATGATTTTGATGTCGCCAACCTTGAATTCGTGGGCAAATGCGGATGCAGCGAGGGTTGCAAAGATGGCCGCGATGGCGGTCGTTCTGGTTACGATATTCATGGTGTATTTTCCTGCTAAGTATTGAAACATCTCTTGACGAACCCGGCGGGCAATTTTCCCGAGCCGGGTAAATCATCAGTTGCGTTGGAAAGATCCCGCCCGGGCAAATTCGTTCGGCGCCTTCCCCGCAGAAGCCCCTGGACTAGGGACTGTGGCCTTAAACTGACTTTGGAGATGCCGGTGGCGCACGAGGCCCACCACCCGGCGTGTGCAGGAACTGCCTTGATAAAGATGACCCGGAAGGCCTGAAATTCGCGGCGACCAGGCGGACTGCCGGACCGCCCTCTTCGTGGGGCATAAAAAGCGCATTTTGATGATGCGCGCCCAACGTATCACTACCAAGCTTGACGATTTTGCCGCCGCCGGAGCCATCGGGCAAAGTGATGCAGAGATCAGGAAGCTGCCCATCTGGCAAAACATAATGCGCCAGCTCACCTGCGGAAACGATACGGTTTCCCGCCTGCGCATCCTGCGCAAAACCGATCGACACAAGTGCGAGCGCGCAGACAATGCGTAGAACGAAAGCCAATTGTATCATCCGCCTCTGCATCAGCAGCATGCCCCTTCCGACCACCGGCATAGCTATGCCCATTCAGAGGGGCGGTCAATGCGGCAAACTGTTCTCGAAATGTTGTTCGGGCAAGCAGGTTAAAGTTTGGGGCGGGACCGTCACGCTTGGTCGTCAAGCTTCAGCTCGTCTCGCAGCCATCGGCGAAAAGCCAAGACAGCTTGCGTCTTCGCCTGCCCCTTGGGCGTCACGAAATAGGTTGCCCGGCCCGTTGGCGCACGTAATTTGAAAGGCTCGACAAGCTGGCCATAACGGAGCGCGTATTCTGCCATTGTTTCCCAGACAAGCGCCACCCCCTGTCCTGCAATGGCTGCGTCCATGCACAAAGAAGCATCCGAAAAGGACAGCCCCTGTTCCAGCGCCTTGTGATCGATATGGGCTGGACCGGTCCATATATCCCAACCAAATACGGAATTGGCGTCGATCAGTACCGGCAACCGGTGAAGATCGGCGGGTATCTTCAACCGCTCTGCGAGAGATGGCGCGCACACGGGAAATACCTCTTCGCGCATCAGGAATTCGGCATCGACATCCGGCCAGTTCCCATTGCCAACACGGATTGCCACATCCACATCGCCAGCAGTCAGCGAGATCACCTTCAGCGCTGCGTCAATGCGCAGACGTATATGCGGATGGTGCTTGGAAAAATCAGAAAGTCGGTGAACGAGCCAGCGCGCGGCAAAAATGGGCGCAACGGAAATCGTCAACACATTGTCGTCGCGACGGCGTGCAAGTGCTGTAGCAGACGATAGCATTTCGAACGCTTCGCTCATGCGTTGAAGTGCAGGAAGAACTGCGCCAACGACAACCAGCCCCTTGGGCGTGCGGTCAAACAGCGGACGACCCAACTGCGCCTCAGTTCGAATGATCTGCTGACTTATCGCGCCAGGAGAAACACCCAGCGCATCGGCGGCGGCTTGCAGCGAGCCCAACCGGTAGACAGCTTCAACCGCGCGCAAACCGTTGAGATGAATACGATTCAGATTTTCCATATAGATTTTCTATATCAATCGCACGTCAATCTCAATTGAACCGCCTTATATTTCCTGTTTTACAAAGATTTCAACTTGGAAATGGGATTGAGATGATAAAATCGTTTAAGATTTTCTTGAATATATTCGACCCAACGGAACCGGCGGGCGGCGTTGCGGTCGCGAATTACTGGACCGACCCGCTGATGCACCCGGAACTCGCCGCGATGGATCAAAGAGCATTGGGCGACCTACCTATGCCCATCCTGCCAAGACCTGTTATGGCGGCAGATAGTGCTGCCGTCAGGCAGACACAGCGAAAGGCGACTGGCGTGGCGGCAAAGGCGGCACGTCGATGTGACCCGGCATAAGTCCCTCGCGAACTCGCGCCGCCATCAACCCGAAGGCCGCCTCCAAGTGTCGCGCCATACGTTCACCGTCAAAAAGCGGAGCCATAAAACGATTTTCTGCAATTCTACGACGATAGCCCTCAAGCAAGTCGTGCTCTTTCCTCAATTTGAGACCGAGGCTCAAATAGTCGTCAGCATTTGACGTAACCAATTCGGGCAGTCCAATCGCAGAAAGAAGGCCCGCCGAGACGCGCGAGGCGAAATTTTGTCCCGCCCGGGTCAAAACCGGCACCCCGGCCCACAGCATGTCAGATGTTGTCGTATGCCCACCGCAGGGAAAGGTATCGAGCGCAAGGTCTGCCAACGGAACCCGATTTATATGCGCATCGTAACCAAGTGGCTCAGCAAAAATGAGGCGCTCCAGCGCAACCCCATTTGCCTCAAAGGCTCGTGCAATATTCGTTCGCGCCGGTTCGGTGGGGCGCAGGCACCACAGGACCGAATTGGGCGTCTCCTTGAGAAGATGCGCCCACACGGCGATCGTTTCACGGTTCAATTTAATCGCGCCATTGAAGCTGGCGAAGACAAAAGCCTTGTCCGGAAGGCCATGTTCAGCGCGCTGCGCACCGGATGGCCGTGGCCTGCCCACCGCATCGTTCGGCTGATAGCTTTCCGGCAGGCGGCAGAGCTTTTCCTCATAAAATCGCTCGCTGCCCGGCGGAGCGACGACAGGATCGGCAATGCAGTAGTCGAGATCGATCCAAGGCGCGGAGCCCGGATAACCTAACCAGCCGACCTTTACGGGCGCGTCGGAAAGCCTGACAATGGCCGGACGTGCGCCGCCGGTAAAGCCTTTCAGATCGACAAGGATATCCGCCTTCCATGCAGATATCCTTGCAACAACCTCATCAACGGAAAGGTCATAGACCGTGATAATTCTCTCACGCAGGGCTGAAGGCCACTCAGCCTGTCGCTTGGCATTTTCGGGATGCGTGTAACAAAACAGCCCAAAATCAAAGCGCTCACTGTCGTGCTCCAGCAATACCTGCTTCAATAAGGTCATTGTCGCATGGGCGCTGAAGTCGTTGGAAAGGTAGGCAATTCGCAATTTTTCACCTGCCGGAGAAATGGCCCTGCGCGGAGGCGGTTCCCGCCCGGCACTTTGTTGCCAGACAGTGTGTCTCTCAAGACCCGGTTGGATAAGGCGGGCAGGATCATCAGTCCACATGAGGCGGCGATGTAGCGCCTCCGCCGCCTGCATGTTGGCGCCGCGTATATTTCCTCCCTCAAGAATTGCCGCCTTGCACTCTTCCGCAATATCAAATTCGCAATCTTTCAAAGCTTGCGAAAAACGCTCAGCGTTAAAAAGTCCGTCATCAGGCCGAAAGGCGAGTACATTGTCCAGAAAGGGTATAACCTCAGCATGACGCCCGGAAGCCCTGAGCAGGCGCAACCCCAGCATCGCGTGATGCGGATCAGAAAGATCGAGCCGCTCCACGGACGCTGCCGCAACGTCCAGCACACCTGCCGCCTCACAAGCCGTCAAAATATCGAAACAGAGCGTGGTGTCTTTCCCGACAGCGTTCAACAGGCCGCTCGCGTTGGCCGCCACATCATCATCCCGACCATCGGCGCAGAGCAGCATCACGGCCAGCCGGGCGTAAGCCGCCTGATCAGCGCCAGCCCTTAGAGCAAGGGCCAAAAAGGCATTACCCGCTTTCGTCTTCTTCCCCAGCTTGGCGTAAATATTGCCGGAAAGCGCCAACACAGGCTCGCTATTACTTATGTCCGGCGGCAAGGTGCGCAATGTAGCCAGTGCCTCTTCAAGGCGGCCAGCTTGATATGAAACAAGGGCTGATTTGAGCGCGTCCTGCATGTCGCCTCCTGACAGGAAGGCAATAAAGATCAAGTCTTGCACGAAGCTTTATGCGTTCTCCAGACCGCAGGCTTTCTGAACCGCCGGACGCTGAAGCATTCGGTTGAAGAATTCCTCGACAACCGGAAACTCTTTCATGCTGACGCCGTCGGCCTCCATCCAGTTGGCGAGCGTAAAGAGATAAGGGTCAGCCACGGTATATTGTTCGCCCATAACCCATGGGCCGACAAACATCTCGTCCTCAATCAGACGGAAACAATCTTTCAGGTTGCCCGGAACACGACGACGCATGTCTTCCAGGGAGCTTTCCTCATCCGCCCAGCGCGCTCCGCGCACACGATGGGCATGGGCTACATGAACGGTTGAACAAAGATAGGAATTGAACGCCTGCAAACGGGCAAATTCAAAAGGATCATCCAGAGGAGCAAGCCGGGCGGTGGGAGCAACCTGCGCAATATAAGCAAGGATCGCCGGATTTTCTGTCAGAATACCACGCTCTGTCACCAGGGCTGGCACACGTCCCTTCGGATTGATGGCCAGATAGTCTTTCGATCTTTGCTGGCCTCCCGCCATGTCCATTGACACAAGCTCATAATCCAAAGACGCCTCTTCAAGCGCAATCAACGGGGCCAGTGCGCAGGTCTTGCGACCATAATAAAATTTCATCATGCATGTCATCTCCGGTTCGCCCCCATATGGAAGCTAAACCGGAGACGATCTGCAAATGACAAATTTTGATCGGATATCACCGCATTACGGGACGGGCGCGCAAAATGCCCTGCAAGGTGACCAAAACGAGGAAGACGAGGAAAATGAAGGTGGGCGGCACCATTGTGGCTCCGCTCTGCAACAGGATCACACCGAGCCACAGACGAACCTGTTCCAAGGCCTCCATAAGCGTGGAGGAGCCGGTGAGCAAAAACACCTGCTGCGCCAGTCCGTTCGCCTGGACGAAGGATATGACAGATATTAGCGCAGCGATAGAGAGCGCCAGCCATTGCACGCTAAACAGCACCGTATTGTCCGGCTTTTCGTAATCCTCCAGCGGGAAACACAGATAGAGCGTGAGAACGACAAGATAGAGCGCTTCAACCGGAAGCGACTCCAAAATGAAGTTCACGCCGCCGGTCGCCATCCACATATTGCCAGCAGCGGTGAAGAAACTGGCGGATGCCAGAAACCAAACCGCAAAGAATACCGTCCATAGCTGACTGACATTGAGGTAGCGAATGCGGGCTACTGTAACAATCAGCAGAATTGTCCCGCTGCCAAAATAACCAATAGGGCGGGCAAAACCCTCCAACAGGCCATTCAGATTGCCGCATCCATCTGGAACGGAATCACATCCCGACGCTGTCACCAACACGGCTGAGAAGCCGGGGAAGTAGACTGAGAAAAACAAAAAAATCGCAGTGCTGACGAGCACCCACCACATATACCTTCCGGCAAACATTCATTGTTCCCGATCATAATTTCTCGCCCGCACATCAAAGATAGCTAAACTAGGACCACTTGTGCGAAATACTGGCGCGAAACCTTAAGGCGACGCTAACGGCTGAGGGAATTATCGACCAGATTGTTCCATTACGGGAAATGACTGTCGTCAAAAAACAAAAAAAACTGGGCTTTTCACCCAGGTTCAAGCTCACCTGAAAAGTATTGGCCTAAGACGGCAGGCCGGTCACGCGCACTTCGCCAAGCGAAATACCATTCCAGTTCTTAAGCGGGTAATCGGCGATTTCCATCAGCCTAGCCGCAAGGTCCGGCTCTGCCTTGAAATAATGCGCCAGCATGGCGGCAACCATGCTTTCAGCCGCCCGTGTCGCGCCGTCTTCACATTTCATCGCCATCGCGATCCCCTGCTCGGGAATTGCAGCAACAAAAACGCCCTCAGCGCCGGTCTTTGCAAAAATACGTCCGGGCGCGACCTCCATCAGCTTCGTACAAACGCGCTGCGTTCCCGCGACGAAAAAGGGAGCGTCCATGCAGGCTTTCATCAATCGCCTGGAAGCGGCGGCCCTTTCCGCGCCAAGCCCTACCCCGGTCGCCATTTTGGCAAACCCGTGCGCAAGCGCCCTGAGCGGCATGGCATAAGTTGGAATGGAGCAGCCGTCGATGCCACACAGGTCGGGGCTGAGTGCCGCCCCTGTCAGATTTTCCATGACATCGCGGATTTCCCGCTGGATCGGATGATCATAGCCAACATATCCGGCAGGATCATCGCCATTGTGGCAGCAAGTACAAATAAAGCCCGCGTGCTTGCCGGAGCAGTTGTTATACAACGCCGTCGGTTTGCCCATAGCCCGCGCCTGCTGAAGCGCCACCGGCTGCTGGAACGACCAATGCGCGCCACATTCCAGCGTGCTTTCATCCCGTCCGGCGGCTTTCAGCATGGAAAGCGCCAATGCTGCATGTTCGGGTTCACCCGAATGCGACGAACAGGCCAGCGCCAGCTCCTTCGAACCAAAGCCGTAAGCGTCTGCGGCCCCGCTTTCAATCAAGGGAATAGCCTGCATGGCCTTGCAGGAAGAACGTGGATAGACAGGGTTGTCTATATCACCCGAAGAGAAAACGACCGCACCCTCGCCGTCAACCACAACAACCTGACCGCGATGCCGACTTTCGACAATGGGGCCGCGGGTGACTTCCACCAAAACCGGGTTGGTCATTTGTTTTCTCCCTCATTTTTAGCGCTCTATGCGTGAAATCCGGGTCAAAAAGCAAGTGGAATTTGGCGTCATCCGGCGGCTACAGCGCGTGAAGTAATCCACGTTTTTCACCTCTGGCTGGCTCGCTGCGACAAAGTTACGTCAGGGATATCATGCTGAAAGCAATTCTTTTGATGAAAGAATCAGCACGGACTTATTGATGGCCCGGGACGACTAAGATAAGCCGAGTGCGACCGGAGGTTGTCGCCATGTTTTCCATGATTTCCCATGTTATGCGCCACCGGACGCTGCGAGCCTATGGACTGGGCATGCTGGTAACGTCGTGCGCAGGTGCAGCCACTTTGCCCTATCTCTCGATTGCCGGCATTGAGGTCCTGGGCATGAGCAATCAGGCCTTTGCGCTGATGATGTTCCTGTCGACAATTTCGAAAGTCGTCTTTGGCGTCAGCGTGGGGATCGTATCGGATTTCGTGAAGGATACCCGCCGACTTATTATTTCTTTTTCGCTGATCGGCGTTCTCGGCTTCGGCCTTATATGGTCAGTCCCGACAATCTCGGCCATGTGGCTTGCCAGCATTCTGATTATACCCATGGCCAATGTTAACTCGCTCATCTACGCCGGAACGCGTAACGCGACCAAAGGCCTTCCAGCCGGGCAGGCAGCCTCCATTAACGCCGTCGTGCGTACATCCATGTCGGCAGCGTGGGTCATTACACCATTTGTCGTTGCCCTCACCCTTCACTTTGCAGGTCTGGGCATCATCAATGCGTGGGGCATTTCGGCCTTGCTGTGTGGCATTGGCGCGCTCACGTTCCTGATCTTTTTACCCCGGCAGACCCAGACCATATCCCCTGCGGGCGGAGCCAAGGGGTTTGTCGGCGCACTCAAAGAGCTTGGACGACCAACCATCGTCATACGCGTCTGTGCATTGGCGCTGCTGAATGCACCCGTCATGCTCAACATAACGCTGCAACCGCTGGTGATAAAATCCTCTCTTGGAGGCACGATTGCAGATGCCGGCCTCATGGCCAGCGGCGTTGCTTTGTTGGAAATCCCATTCATGCTCATGTGGGCCGCATTGCTTCCCAAATTGGGGACACGCAATGTCCTTTCCCTCAGCGCTTTTTTATATGCGTTGTACCTTCTGTTGCTCGGGCTTGCACCGAACACAGCCTATGTCTTTCTTCTCATTCCTCTGGTGGGGCTTGCGGCGGCGGCATTGCTTTCCGTGCCAATATCCTACGTTCAGGACATGTTTCCAGAACGGGCCGGATTGGGCACCGCACTTTATCCCATCACAGGCTTCGCAGCGAATGGCATAGCGGCCGGTATTTTCGCTGCGGGTGGGCATTTCCTGAATTATCAGCAAATCAGTATAGCGGCAGCACTGCTAACACTTGCTGCGATCGTCTTTTTTATGAGTGTTGAGGCCACAGATCGAAGACCGGCGAGCACAGGTGGCGCCTAAGGAAATCCTAACTTTTAGTTAATACGACCCACTCACTTTCGCTATCTCTAATTTATTAAAACTTAAAGATGATCCTGCAATCTATTCGCGACAAAAGCGCAATTGGGATTGGGACAGCAGGGATCATGCAGCGAGCAACCAGCGGTATGGCGGAAGAAGAAATTCGCCACAGCAAACCCTTGTTGCCGCTCGCCGACCAATTATTGGAGGCGGGCCTCAATGCCAGTGGCATGCCCGCGGTACTCTACGCCCCAAACGATGAAATCGCATATATTTCGGATGCCTATCGCGAACTGATTGGCGCACCTGACAACGCCGAGTGTTTTAATGACCTCGTGCATCATTGGCACGCCAATGACTGTGGTCCGCAAATGCATGTGACCGCAGAAGAGTGGATAAAAAAGGCAAGGACGGAGAGGCGTCAGTCGGCGCATCGCAGTTATGAGATTCGCCTGACGGACGGCAGGTGGTTTCTCGTTAACGAGACTGTTCTTGCGGGCGGTTGGCTTTGGAATTTCCTGACGGAAATCACCCAATTCAAAACTGCAGAGCAGGAATTGGAACTTTCGCGCGATCTCGCACGTCAGGATGCCGAAACCGATCCGTTGACGGGTATCTTCAATCGTCGATTTGCCGTTGACGAACTGGAAGCGAAGGTGAAATTGGCGCGCAGCTCCGGGCAACCGCTTTCCATCGCCATTATAGATCTCGATCGTTTCAAGGAGATCAACGACAATTATGGTCACGATGCCGGGGATGAGGTTCTGTGTCACTTCGTCGTTACGGCGAGCTGGCTTTTGCGGCGGACCGATACATTTGCCCGCGTTGGCGGCGAGGAGTTTCTTCTCATCATGCCCGGCGCCACTGCAGAAGAAACAAGGGCCATTGTGGAACGTATCCGCGTTGAGCTTGCGGCAAGTCCCCTGAAAGATCCCGATATTGATTACACGTTTTCCAGCGGTGTTGCGACCTGTCACGAAGATAGCGCCAAGACGCTTCTCAAACGGGCGGATGCCGCCCTTTACAGGGCGAAAGCTGACGGTCGAAACTGCACCCGCATTTCCTAACTTATATCAACGGCCGTTGGCGTTATTCTTCAACATCCAGATGGTCGGGCAGAAGCCCGGCGCGACCGCGTGCAGCCATCATTTCGTAGGCCTTCTCCAAATTGCCGGTAAACCGACGCGTGTCAAATAGCGGCAGGCTTTCGCGGTTACGGGTCAAATGTTCCCGCATCGCGTGGAGCCGCTCCGGCTCATTGGCCAGCCCGCTTGCCAGACTGACGAAAGCCTCATCGGTGTCCGCCACAAGCTCACCCAGCTCTACGGCATGTAACAAACTTGCCGAAACGCGGGATGCAAATGCGGTCCCAAGAATGGTAACGACGGGCAGGCCTGCCCAAAGCATATCCGATGTGGTGGTGTGACCGTTGCAGGGAAATGTATCAAGCGCCAAATCAGCCAACGCGATCCGACTGATATGATCGGGGAAACGCAACTGGGAGGCAAAGATGACCCGCTCCGGCGCAACACCACGGGCGGTCAAGGCTGCGAGCAGATTATCTTGTCTCAGCTTGCCGGTCACCATCACCCAAAAAAGCGAATCCGGCTTGTTTCTGAGAACCTGCGCCCACAGATCCATCGTTCGCGCTGTGATTTTGATCGTTTGGTTGAACGAAGCGAAGACGAAGGCATCCTCCGGCAAACCAAAATCGGCGCGCGACACGGGATTGGGTTTCTGCCGCCAACTTGAATTGTTGCACTGATAACTGCCCGGCAGGCGGCAAAGCTTTTCAGGGTAGATATCCTTGAAAAAATCCGGTGTCACAACCTGATCGCCGATGATGTAGTCGTAGTCCATCTCTGGTATCGAACCAGGGAAACCAAGATAACTGACCTTGATCGGCGCGCGCGACAGATTGACGATACTGGCCCGCGCCGAAAGCGTGTGCCCCTTCAGATCGACTAGAATATCGATGCCCCGTTCATCTATGAGATTGGCAACAGCTTCGTCGCTCAGGTCGCGCACCGGCACAATATAGTTTCGCAGTTTCTCCGGCCAACGTTGCTGCTCAAGTGCTGCCCCTTCGGCCGTGTAACACAGGAGTGTTATGTCAAAACGCTCGTCATCATGATAATTCAGCGCCTCCCCCAGAAGGACCATGGTCGCGTGACTGTAAAAGTCGTTGGACAGGTAACCGATGGAAATGCGTTTCTCGTGCGCAGAAAAAGCACGACGCTCACTGCGGTCGCGCTTCAGTGCATTCAGCGTCGAGTACTGCAATCCGGGCAGTGTGTTGACCCGCTCGTCCTCACTGCGAAAAAGCCGTCCATGGAAAGGTTCGCGAGCGAGCAGCGACTTCAGCGCCGGCTCATCCAGCGATGCAAGATAAGCGTCGCGTTCAGCCTGCAGTTCAAAATCGCAGATATCCTGCGCCAGAAAATAGAGGAACATCCGAACGGCATCGCGCTCGGGGTCACTTTCGATGATTGCTTTTAGCTCATCCACGAGCCTGCCGGTTTGGTCGAGAGAACGATATCCCTGAACCATCAGGCCTATATGGGCGTCATCATTGCGGTCGAGACGGTCGAGCGCAGCCCCCAAACGGACGAAATCACGCGCATCGGTCAAAACCTTCGCGCATGCAAAGGCGACGCCGGTAGATTGTGGCGCAGCTGCGAGCAGGAAATCGGCATGCTGAAAAATGGCCTGCACCTGTCCTGTCGCTAAAAAAAGCGTCGCAGCAAGTTCGGCAAAACGGGCGGTTTCGGGTCCGCCCCTTTTTGCTAAAGCCAAAAACGTCTCGGCAGCCACGGCCCTCCTGCCTGCCTTATAACTGGCGTTTCCGAAGAGAGCCAAAAGAGCTGGGTCCGGATCAACAACGCTATTGAGCACGATTTCCAAACTGTCGGCGGCGCGCAAAAAATCGCCTGCCTGGTAGGCTGCTATCGCGTGCTCAACAATTTGCCTGTTCATCTTTGTTGCGGCCCCATCTTCAAGCACGATTTAGCTTCTGCGGATTGCCTGAAGCTGACGGTTAAACTGGTCTAAGCGCCACGAATTCACCCCGCAGGCGACCAAGTTCGACACCATTGCCTTCAAGCACTGCACCAACCGCGATCCTGGCTCGACCACGACGCTTCAAAATAGTCGTAAAGCGCGGCCAGCCAGATGCATCCTCAAAGTAGGACCGCGCCATGAATTCGCCTGTTGCCGGCGCAGAATAATCCATCGTGTTACGCTGAATGACCACACGGCTTTCAAGCCCTTCATTCTTCAAAGAAAGATGAAGTAGTGACCATGCGGCCAGAATGCATATCGCCGACGCAGACCCGCCAAAGACTGTTTCTCGATGGTTGATATTGGGGGCAAGCGGCGCCTTCAGCCAGACACCGTCAGGCTCGATCCGTTCAACGGCAACCTCCATAGCTGCCGAAAGTGGGATATGAGCGTGGAGATATGTTTCCAGTTCATAAGGCGTCACCACATTTTCCTTCAAACTGCGACAGAACCAAGCGCGCGCCGCCAATTATCCTCAAGCGGCTTGGGTCGCCGGGTTTGGCGGTCGACATAGACATGAATGAAGAAGCCTTCCGCACTTGCCATTTCCTCATCATTGCGGAAAAGCCCAATCTCATAGCGTACCGAAGATGATCCAATACGGGCCACGCGAATTCCAGCCGTGATCCGATCGGGGAACATCATTTCGGAGAAATACTTGCATCCGGTCTCGACAACGAGACCAATGTGCCCGCCGTCACGCAAATTCAGGAGACCGGCATCGACCAACCAGCCATTTACCGCGGTATCGAACAGCGAATAATGGACCACATTGTTCATGTGCCCGTAAATGTCATTGTCCATCCAGCGTGTTTCGATCTGGCGGAAGGCTTTATAATCAGCCCGCATTGCAGGCGCTGTGCGTTCGCTCATACTCATGTCCCGGTCTGCCGTTTGTGTTGGCTGAAGCTCGTCACGTGTTCAATAGGGTTTGTTGATCCCCTCAAGTGTGAGAACAATCTTGCCCACATGGCTTGATTCTTCCATCAGCATATGAGCGCTGGCTGCCTGCTCCAACGGGAAAACCGCGTGGATCAGCGGCGACATCACACCGCTTTCCAATAACGGCCAGACTTCTTTGAAAAGCTCGTCGCGGATCACGGCTTTTTCTTCCGCCGTTCGCGGGCGCATTGTCGAACCCATGATATTCAGGCGGTTGACCATGATGGGAACGAGGTTGACCTTCTCCGCAACAGCCCCACCGAGAAATGCGATTATGGAAAGCCGACCATCTTTTGCCAATGAGCGGATATTCCGTTCAAAATAGGCAGCGCCAATCATGTCGAGGATAACATCAACCCCGCGACCACCGGTCTCATGACGAATGACCTGGGCAAAATCTGCGTCCTTGTAATTGATAGCATAATCCGCGCCGAGTTTCACACAGGCACTGCATTTTTCGTCCGATCCGGCTGTGACATAGACCGTCGCGCCAAACGCCTTGGCGAGTTGAATGGCCGTCGTGCCGATGCCGCTCGTACCGCCGTGTATCAGGATACTCTCACCTCTTTTGAGCTTGGCCATTTGAAAGACGTTGGCCCAGACGGTGAAAAAGGTTTCGGGCAAGGCGGCGGCCCGCACCGCGTCATATCCTTTCGGCCATGGCAGAACTTGGGACGCGGGCACTGCGCAATATTCGGCATATCCGCCGCCATTGGCGAGCGCGCAAACACGATCGCCCAGAGACAGACCTTCAACGCCATCAGCCAGCGCAACCACCTCGCCTGCAACTTCCAGCCCCAGAACCGGGCTGGCATCTGGCGGCGGTGGATACGCGCCCTGACGTTGAGCGACATCGGGACGATTGACGCCGGCGGCTTCCACGCGAACAAGTACTTCTCCGTGCTTGAGTGGTGGTAAAGGCCCCTTGGCCAACTGCATGACTTCGGGCCCGCCGTGTGACAGCAGATCAACAAATGTCATTTCGCTGGGCAATTGTCCCATTCTTTCCTCCCGCATTCTCTCGGCAGGGTTATGGCAAGGATGGGGGGCATGGGCAAGACTGGTCGTCAATGACGATACCGGCATCTCTCCGGGGAACAACAGTATTCCAGCAGGTCCTGTGCCTTTCAGTATTCCCTGATTTGATAGGCCGGAGCCGCTGAACCGTATGACTGTATAACCAGGCCAGCGTTGCTTTTCTTGGCATGTTTTTTCAGCTCGGCAATCTCGCTTGCCGTTTGTTTGGCGTCTCCGAGAATAATCCCTTGTGGAAGTTCCAGCACACCGACAGAGCAGCGAATGAAGCCAAATCGGCGAGGATTACCATCACGGTCGGCCGTTTCGATAAATCCCCGCTCGCGGTCAGCCGGGTCGTAGAGTTGCCGAACATCCATATCGAAATCGCTGAGCAGGCGAGACATGATCTCGCTCAATTCGTCGCCAGCCCATCCTCGCAATCCAACAAAGAAATCGTCGCCCCCAACATGGCCGCCAGACGCTTGCGCCAAAGAAATACCGTTTCAGAAGGCGGGAGAACAGCGCTATGGCCTCATCGCCGCGTGGGAAGCCGTATTGGTCGTTGAAGGGTTTGAAATAATCAAAATCACAGTAGCAGAAATGGCGGCAATCATCCCCGTCGATCACTGCATCGCGCATGAAATCACCGATGGCCTGGTTTCCCGGCAGACCGGATAAAGGGTTTTGATCCTGCGCCGCCTTGATCAGCTTTTCACTCATGATCTTGATCAGCGACTCGGCAGAAATAACACCGGCGTAAGACAGATTTTCAGTCAGGATAACGCAACTGGTATTCTGGCTTGCAGAAAACAGCGACATCAGCTCTTCCGCTTTGGTTTCCACGTTAACGACCGGACAATGTTCCACAAAGCTGGAAACCGTGCGACCGTAATTGCGGTTGTGCAGCAGGTCGCGGCCGAATGGCTGATAGATCATCTCTTTCAGCCGGTGCTCGTGCACGACACCGCGCGGTTCACCATTGGCGTTGAGCACCGGGAAATAACTCTGCTGCGGATTGCTGCGAAAGAGATCAAAAAGGGTATCCACCGGTTCGTTTTCGTAAGCAGCCGGCAGCCTTTCTATCGTTTTTCGGATCAGCAATTCGTCAATCGAGCGGGAGGCGTGACGGCGCGCACCGATATCACGTAGATAGCTATAGCCAGGCGCAAGTTCGCTGACGCGGGTTGTTGGCCGCGCCACAAACCAACCCTGGATAAAATCAAGTCCAAGCTCCTTGGCAACGATGAACTCATCCTCCGTTTCGACCCCTTCGCCAACAACCCGCACGCCCAGTACGTGGCATGCTTCCGCAATCGACTTCACCAATTGCCGACTACGCGCTGCTGAATTAATTCCTGACATGAAATGACGATCAATCTTGAGGTAGTCGAACTCAAAATCATTCAATAGCCTCCATTCGCCGTAACCAGTGCCGAAATCATCGAGTGCCAGTTTGAAGCCCAAACTGCGCGCTCGTGCGAGAAGTGCAGCAAGATCCGGTGTTTTCGTCGCATCGCTACGTTCTGAGAGCTCAAAACATATGGAAGACGGAGGGACGTTGCTGCGTTCAAGATGCGGCAGCAACCGGTCCAACAATTCACCGCCGCGCGGCAGCAACCGATTGTCCAGATTCAGAAAAAGCGTTTTTGTTTCAAAGCCTGGCACCGTTGTGAATTTGGCCAAGGCCCGTGAGGTCAGGAGATATTCAAGCCGCTCAAGATCACCGGCGCAGGCAAATATATCCAGAAGGTCGTGCGGCCCCGCAAAACCAAGCTTGTCAAACCCGCGCATCAGGGATTCGTATCCGTATGTTTCACCCGACGCCGTTTCGACGATTGGCTGAAACGCGGTATCGAGCGCAAGTTTTGCCAGCGGTAAAAAATTGTCTTCGCGTATGTCGAGTTTGATCTCGCTGGCCGAGACTGCTGTGTTCAACAAAATACACCCCCAAAGCTAGTCCGGCGACAATGTGCAAGGGCAACCATTCACAAATGCTGAACCGAGAATGACACTTTCATGACATTTTCAGCCTTTCGCCCCCCTGCTTCGCCTACAATGCCATCGCCTCATGGCGTGCCATAGTTTGCGGTGATTACGTCCACAATCCACGCGGCATCGCTGAACAAATATCGCCGCGCGCAACCGGGAAGGCTGTGAAAAAGCATCCCGACAGAGCTGCATTTTTATTGATTGATCCATCAATCAATAAAAAATATACTCCCCTCGAAAGGAATTTCCGAATGCCCAAAATTGGAATGGAGCCGGTGCGCCGCAAGGCGCTGGTGAATGCAACGCTGAAAGCCATTGGCGACCACGGTTCGCTCTCCGTCACTATGCAGGAGATTGCGAAGAGCGCGGGCGTTTCGCCAGCACTAGCATTCCATTATTTCGGTTCCAAGGATCAATTACTGGTCGCGACGATGCGCAGCCTGCTGCAGCAACTAACAGAGACAACAGCACGTGGCCTGCGCATGGCAGAGAGCCCGCGCGCCCGAGTAAGCGCAATTATCGGCGCGTCATTTGCAGCAGAGCAATTCACGCCCGCGACGATCGCAGCCTGGCTTGCCTTTTATGTCGAAGCCCAGCGTTCAGAGGAAACACGGCGACTATTAAGTATTTATGCCCGGCGCTTGCATTCCAATCTCGTTCACGCCCTGACCCCGCTATGCGGCAGGAAGCGCGCGCCCTTAATTGCGGAAGGAACTGCCGCGATGATCGATGGCCTCTACATACGCCAGGCGCTGAATTCGGGTTTGACGGATTTACACCGAACGGAAACGCTGGTGGAGGACTATGTCAACACGCAGTTGGCGTGTGGCAAGAAAGGTGACGCTGCGACATGACTCAACGTAAGCCGAATGTCCTTATTATTATGGTAGATCAGCTCAATGGGACCTTCTTTCCCGATGGCCCAGCCGATTTTTTGCATGCGCCACACCTGAAGGCTCTTGCTGCCCGCGCTGCACGCTTCAAGAATAATTACACATCATCCCCTCTTTGTGCACCGGCGCGCGCTTCTTTCATGGCCGGGCAATTGCCCAGCCGCACGAGGGTCTATGACAATGCAGCAGAATTCGCCTCTTCGATCCCGACTTACGCGCATCACCTGAGAAACGCAGGCTATTATACCTGCCTCTCCGGCAAGATGCATTTTGTTGGACCTGACCAGCTTCACGGGTTTGAGGAACGCCTGACCACCGATATCTACCCCGCCGACTTTGGCTGGACCCCCGACTACAGAAAGCCGGGTGAGCGGATCGACTGGTGGTATCATAATTTGGGCTCCGTCACCGGCGCGGGTGTTGCCGAAATTTCCAACCAGATGGAATATGACGACGAGGTGGCCTTTCTAGCGAACCAGAAGCTCTATCAATTGAGCCGCGAGAATGACGACGAAAACCGTCGCCCCTGGTGCCTGACCGTGTCGTTTACCCACCCACACGACCCTTACGTGGCGCGGAAGCGATTCTGGGATCTTTACGAGGATTGTGAATATCTGGAGCCCTCTGTCGCAGCGCTGGATTTCAAGGAACATGATCCACATAGCCAACGGCTATTGCACTCTTTCGACTATCAGGCATTCGACATCACCAGGGAGGATATCCGCCGTTCGCGCCGCGCCTATTTCGCCAATATCTCCTATCTCGACGAAAAAGTTGGCGAGCTGGTTGATACGCTTACCCGCACTCGGATGCTGGATAACACGATCATCCTTTTCTGTTCCGACCATGGCGACATGCTTGGTGAGCGTGGCCTTTGGTTCAAGATGAGCTTCTATGAAGGCTCCGCCCGTGTCCCCTTAATGATTGCCGGACCTGAAATTGCGCCTGGTCTGCATGAAGCGCCGGTTTCCAATCTTGATATTACCCCCACCATTTGCGACCTGGCCGGTGTATCCTTGGACGCAGTTCAGCCGTGGACAGATGGCGAAAGCCTGGCGCCCATCATCAACGGCGGCGAACGTTTTCTGCCTGTGTTGATGGAATATGCCGCAGAAGGGTCTTACGCGCCCTTGGTTTGCATTCGCGAGGGGCAATGGAAATACGTTCATTGCGCGCTCGACCCGGACCAGCTTTTTGATCTGGATGCCGATCCCAACGAAATGCACAACCTGGCAAAAGAACCGATTTACGAAGGCATGCTTTCAGACTTTATCGAGCGGCGCAAAGCCCGGTGGGACCTGGAACGCTTCGACACCGATGTCCGCGAAAGTCAAGCGCAGCGCTGGGTTGTTTATCCCGCGCTTCGAAACGGCTCATATTTCCCATGGGACTACCAGCCGCTGCAGAAGGCATCCGAGCGCTACATGCGCAATCACATGAATCTCGACACGCTCGAAAATGACAAACGATATCCAAGGGGTGAATAATGAAGGCTCAACCCAAAGCCAGCCATTTTATTGGCGGTGAATATGTAGAAGACACAGCAGGCACGGTCATCGAATGCGTTTACCCCGCCACCGGCGAGGTGATTGCGCGCCTGCATGCGGCGACACCTGCCATCGTGGAAAAGGCGGTAGCCTCGGCCAAGGAGGCACAGGTTGCGTGGGCCAGGATGAGCCCGACGGCGCGCGGTCGCATCCTCTACAAGGCCTCGCAGATCATGCGCGAGCGCAATCGTGAACTTTCCGAACTTGAGACGCTCGACACGGGCAAGCCAATCCAGGAAACCATTGTCGCCGACCCAACATCCGGCGCGGACGCCTTGGAATTTTTCGGCGGCGTAGCCCCTGCCGCTATGAACGGTGAGCAGATCCCGCTTGGTGGCGACTGGGCCTATACAAAGCGGATACCGCTGGGCGTTGTGTTGGGTATCGGCGCATGGAACTATCCGCAGCAAATCACATGTTGGAAGGCCGCCCCTGCCCTTGTTGCCGGTAACGCCATGGTTTTTAAACCATCGGAGAACACACCGCTTGGCGCATTGAAAATCGCCGAAATCCTGATCGAGGCGGGCTTACCAAAGGGCCTCTTCAACGTTGTTCAGGGCGACAGAGACACCGGACCGCTGCTGGTCAATCATCCAGACATCGCCAAGGTGACGCTGACGGGCTCGGTGCCCACTGGCCGCAAGGTGGCGGGAGCAGCTGCAAGCCAGATGAAGCACGTGACCATGGAGCTTGGCGGCAAGTCGGCAATGATCGTGTTTGATGACGCCGATATCGACAGTGCTATTTCCGGCGCGATGCTGGGCAATTTCTACTCTTCAGGCCAAATCTGCTCCAACGGCACGCGTGTTTTCGTTCAAAGAGGGATCAAGGACACGTTCCTTACCCGTCTGAAAGAACGCACCGAAGCCATCATCATGGGCGACCCGATGGATGAAGCCACCCATCTAGGCCCGCTTGTAAACAAGGCACAGCAGGAAAAGGTTCTTGGCTATATTGAAAAGGGCAAGGCTGAAGGCGCTACGCTGCTAACTGGCGGCGGCATTCCAAATAACGTTTCCTCCGATGGCTGCTTTGTGCAGCCGACCGCCTTTGCCGACGTAACAGACGGCATGACGATTGCCAGAGAAGAGATTTTCGGGCCTGTAATGTGCGTTCTTGACTTCGACACAGAAGAAGAAGTGATCGCCCGCGCCAATGCTACGGAGTTCGGTCTGGCGGGTGGCGTCTTCACGGGTGATATGACACGAGCGCACCGCGTGGTTGACCAATTGGAAGCGGGCACGGTGTGGATCAACACCTATAATCTGTGCCCGGTTGAAATCCCCTTCGGAGGCGTCAAGCAGTCTGGCTTCGGACGGGAAAACTCGTTGGCGGCAATCAATCATTTCAGTGAAATCAAGACGGTTTATGTGGGCATGGGCCCATGCGAAGCGCCTTATTGACAAGGTTTTAGCGCCTCTCCGGCCTTTGGCCACCTTTTCCCTGACCACTCAGGGAAAAGGGACAGCAGGCGATTTCAAACGTTCCCTCTCGCTGCGTTCAGGTTGGTGGGCAAGGTGAGAGGTTTTTGCGGGAAAGAATAGGTACATGCAGGCAGACTACGTCATCGTTGGTTCGGGATCGGCAGGTTCAGCACTGGCCTACCGTCTTTCAGAAGACGGTAAGAATTCCGTCTTGGTATTGGAATATGGCGGATCGGATGCCGGACCGTTTATTCAGATGCCTGCGGCTTTGGCCTGGCCCATGAGCATGAAAATGTACAATTGGGGTTACCTCTCCGAGCCCGAGCCACATTTGAACAATCGCCGCATTACCGCGCCACGGGGAAAGGTCATCGGCGGTTCGTCGTCAATCAACGGCATGGTCTATGTGCGCGGCTCGATGGAGGACTATCAACGCTGGGAGGACCTCGGCGCTCAGGGCTGGAGCTATGCAGACGTACTGCCCTATTTTAAACGCATGGAACATTCGCATGGCGGACAGGAAGGTTGGCGCGGCGCCAAGGGCCCCTTGCATGTTCAACGCGGCCCAGCGAAAAATCCGTTAGTCCGCGCCTTTGTTGAAGCGGGCAGGCAGGCCGGATTTGAAACAACCGACGACTACAATGGCGAGAAGCAGGAAGGCTTCGGCCTGATGGAGCAAACGGTGCACAACGGACGCCGTTGGTCCGCAGCCTCTGCCTATCTTAAACCCGCACTGAAGCGCGACAATGTCGACCTCTACCGATGCTTTGCTCGCAGAATTGTTTTTGAAGGCAAGCGCGCCGTCGGCGTCGAGATTGAGCGCAATGGCAAAATTGAGATCGTGCGCGCCAATAAGGAAGTGGTCGTTTCGGCCTCGTCCTTCAATTCGCCAAAGCTGCTGATGCTTTCAGGCATAGGCCCGGCGGTGCATCTTCGCGAGATGGGGATAGAGGTGATTGCGGACAGGCCGGGTGTCGGCGCCAATCTGCAGGATCATATGGAATTCTATTTTCAGCAGATATCCACCAAGCCGGTATCGCTCTACTCGTGGCTGCCGTGGTTTTGGCAGGGCGTTGCCGGCGCGCAATGGCTTTTCACCAAATCGGGACTTGGAACATCAAACCAGTTTGAGTCCTGTGCATTCCTGCGTTCAGCTCCCGGCGTGCGTCAGCCAGATATCCAGTTCCATTTCCTTCCGGTTGCCATTTCCTATGACGGCAGGGCTGCTGCGAAAAGCCACGGATTCCAGGTTCATGTCGGCTACAACCACTCAAAATCACGTGGCTCGGTCACGCTCCGTTCGCCTGACGCGAAAGATGATCCGGTGATCCGTTTCAACTACATGAGCACGGAAGAAGACTGGATCAAGTTTCGCCATTGTGTGCGGCTCACCCGTGAAATCTTCTCACAGAAGGCGTTCGATGAGTTTCGCGGCCCTGAAATCCAGCCGGGTGAAGACCGGCAAACAGACGCCCAGATTGACGAATTCCTGCGCGAACATCTGGAAAGCGCTTACCACCCCTGCGGCACGTGCAAGATGGGCTCAAAGGACGACCCGATGTCGGTCGTCGATCCTGACACAAGGGTGATCGGCGTTGAGGGCCTGCGCGTTGCCGACTCGTCCATCTTTCCGCACGTGACCTATGGCAATCTCAACGGCCCGTCGATCATGACCGGCGAGAAGGCCGCAGACCACATTCTCGGCAAGGATCGTTTACCGCGTTCCAATCAAGAGCCCTGGATCAATCCGAGGTGGGAGACGAGCGACAGGTGACCAGCGTAAAGGTGATCCCTACTCTGCGGCTTCCCTTTGCGCCGGCGCATTGTCTGGCGACATGATCTCGCTTTCCAGCGCCATCATTTTAGCCAGCACCTCTTTCGCCGCCTTTTCTTTCACATGGCCATAGCCACGGATTTTTTGGGGCAGGTTGAGCAATTCTGCGACAGTGTCCGCATTTTCTGCTGTCAGTTTTGGCGCGACGCGGTTTAGCAAGGCTTCGAAATCGGCGATGAGCTTACGCTCCATCCTGCGTTCCTCGCTTCGCCCGAAGATATCAAGCGGTGTTCCGCGAAGAGATTTCAGTTTGGCGAGATACCCCATAGCCTTCATCATCCAAGGGCCGTAGCTGGATTTTATCAGGTGACCATGTTTATCCTTTTTGGCGAAGACAGGCGGCGCCATGTGGAACTCCAGCTTGTCCCATTCTGAAAACTGCTCGGACAAGTCTTTCATGAAGTCACCATTGGTGAAGAGGCGGGCCGCTTCGTATTCGTCCTTATAGGCCATAAGTTTGCCGAGGCTCCTGGCGGCGGCAAGTGTTACCGGACCAGCGTCACCGAACACCTCAGCCTCGCGTTTGCCTATCGTCGCAACCGCATGCTCGAAACGACCGGCGTAGCGTTTGTTTTGATACGCTGTGAGAAAATCGCGATGGCGCTTGATGACATCATCCAGCGTCTCTTCGACATGGTGCGGATGAATGTGTTCGCGGTAGAGATCAAGAACAGCATCCGGATTTTCAGCTGCAATCCGGCCCCAGCGGAAGGCCGAAATA
>JBNLGT010000014.1:0-45559 GCA_050306195.1 Ensifer sp. | reverse complement strand
CAGTGATTTTAACCGGGCAACTAGCCCGCTTTTCAATCACTTCCTTGCATATTTTTGTCTTTTCGCCGCCAAAACAACCTCATTTATGAGTCCGTGACCTAGCTACTGCGCCCGGACTGC
The DNA here is from genome assembly GCA_050306195.1 of Ensifer sp. Lineage (GTDB taxonomy): Bacteria > Pseudomonadota > Alphaproteobacteria > Rhizobiales > Rhizobiaceae > Ensifer_A. The sequence goes on along the minus strand of JBNLGT010000014.1, from coordinate 45,439 downwards.
AGCCTCCAGGGCGATCCGCACCCACTTCGCCATTTCGTCGGGATCATCCCACGCATCGTCAGGCACCGACCAGTAAGGCATCTTCACCTCTTTGCCGGATTTGTTATGGATATATTCCCATCGCCTCGCGCCAGCTTCCTCATAAAGCGCGCCAGCCTCGTCATCCCCCTTGAGCATCATTTCGCCCCTGAGATCGACGGCAACAATCAACCCGTCAAAATAAACGCCCTTGCCACCAAACATGCGTTTGATCGTTACCGGCCCAAGCGACTGAAACATTTCTTCAATCGCGGCATTGTCCATGGTCAATCGCCCAACTCCCCGCCTGCGGATACGATGGCGTCTGGCGTGTCGACATCCAGATGCGCGGCCGCGCCAATCTCGACATCAATCACATCCATCCCGCTTTTCTCGATAATGTGTCGCGCGCCGACATCGCCCTCAAGTCGGCGGATGGCTCCAAAAAGGCTCTTGGGCAAGATCACCGGATTACCACGCTTGCCTGCCGAAACCGCCCGAACGACAGCCTCCCCCTTGGCTTTGCAAAAGGCTGAAATGAGGCTCTGCATGTCCTCGGCGGTAACGCCGGGCATATCGGCAAGCATGATGCAAAGCCCATCCACTTCCTCCAGTGCGGCCAGACCGGCGCGAATGGAAGAGGCCATACCCGTCGCAAAGTCCGCGTTTTGCGCTGTTTTTAAATCCAGTCCTGCCAGAGCCGCGGTAACATCCGCCGCGCGATGCCCGGTGACCACCACAACATCGTCGGCGCCACTTGCAAGTGCGGTCCGTGCGCTGCGCTTCACCAGTGTCTCACCGTTAAATTTTGCCAGCAGCTTGTGTTGTTTCCCGCCCATTCGGCTCGCCTTGCCTGCCGCAAGGAGTGCAATACCAATTTTGAGGGGCGCTTCCGGCGGTCGAGCCGTCTCACGAGGTTGAGGCCTCAAGGGAATCTCCATCAACAAGCCACCCACACCCAGTTTCGCCGCATCAGCCTGATTGGGTCTTTCACCGGTCAATACCCGGTTCAAAATCCAGTCAAATGCATTTTCCTTGGGGCTGCGCGCGCATCCCGGCGCACCAATCACCGGCTTGCCTTCCAGCCAGCCCAGCACAAGAAGATTGCCAGGGTCGACGGGCATTCCGGCAATTGTCACCTCACCCCCGGCGGCCCGGATAGCGGCCGGAATAACATCATCCTGGTCGGTCATGGCCGATGCACCAAAAATGATAACCATGTCCCGCACGCCAATTTCTGTTCGCAGGGCCCCCGTCACCGCTTCCGTGCTGTGTTCAACCCGTCTTTCAGAAATGACCCGGCTTCCACTCGGCTTTAGCCGCTGTTCAAGCAGACGCCTCGTCTTGTCCATCACCGAGGGCTTCAAGTGCGGCAAGGTGGTCGCAATCAGCCCCACATCACTTGAACAATAGGCTGCAACCCGAAACACCTTTTCATCTCGCAATGCCGATACCCCAGCGGCAACGGAACGCCCAGAGACAGCAAGCGGGATGATCTTCACCGTCGCCACCATATCACCAGCATAAACAGGAGCCCGGTCCTCCAGCGTGGCAATCGTGATGGCGGGATCGATACTGTTCAGCCGATCGATCAAATCCCGATCGACACGGAAAAGCCCCGCCTTTGATGCATAGAAATTGACCCGTCCTGTGCCGGGTTGAGAGCGCTTTACCCCGTCGAGTACAATAGCTTCAGCCACCCGTGCGGCGGCCTCGTCCTCACCAAGGTCATCAGCGTCAAGTTGCGCGGCAATCACCGTTTTGACCCCTGCCGACTCAAGAGCCGCCAGGTCTGCGGCAGAAAGCTTCTTACCCTTAGGTAATTTACTTCCGCTTACGTTAATCGCATGCGCCAGAATAACACCTTCGGCCTCTTTGACTGCGACCGGGCCAAACTTCACGACGAAAGCCCCCGGCGGCGCAGGGCCTGTATGATATCAGCCAGAATGGCGACGGCAATTTCGCCCGGCGAGGCAGCACCGATATCCAACCCGATAGGCGCTGATATCCGCCCGATTTGCGCATCATTCAACCCCACCGCCCTTAGGCGTTCGACCCGCTTGCCATGGGTTTTCCGGCTTCCCAACGCACCGACATAAAAACACCCGGCCTTCAACGCGGCCTCCAGCGGATAGTCGTCAATTTTAGGATCGTGCGTTACAGCGACAAGCGCCGTGAAGGCATCAAGCGGCTCTTCCTTCAGGACATCCTCGGGCCAGCTTGCGGTCAACTTCACCCCGGCAAATCGCTCAGGTGTCGCAAATGCGGTCCGCGGATCAATCACTTCGATGTCAAATCCAGCAATGCCGGCCATAGCAGCCAGCGCCTGGGAAATATGAACAGCTCCGATGACCACGATGCGCGCAGGCGGCACATGGACATTGAGAAAATAGTCGCCATCCTCGCCCTCAACGATTGAGGATTTCCCAGTCAGAAAAGCCTTTTCAACTGCGTCTGCCGATACGCCGCTTACGCGCTCCCCCTCCATAACCAGCTGATCACCGCCGCCGGAAAGGTTTGTCGCCAAGAGGACCGCCTGGCGAGCCGCCCTGGCCGCGTTCATTTTTTTAAGAAGTGCGAGATCCATCAGGCCACCTTCTCGACATAAACCCGGATCCGCCCGCCGCAGGAAAGCCCCACTCTCCAGGCCGTCTCATCCGCAACACCGAATTCCAGCATTTTTGCCTTGCCGGTCTCAATGGCGTCCATCGCCTCGGTTATCACTTCCCCCTCGACACACCCCCCGGAGACCGAGCCGAAGAAGTTCCCCTCGCTATCTATCACCAAGTGGCTACCGACAGGTCTGGGGGCTGAGCCCCATGTTTCCATAACGGTGGCAATCGCCACGTCGCGCCCTTCACCGCTCCAGCGCTCGGCGATATCAAGCGGATCATCCGTTCCGGTCACTTCAGCCATGAAAACCTCCCATAAAACGCCGCGGGTCAGAATCGCGGCTTCTGCCTCCACCGGAAAGTGCTGCCACAAGATCGCCTATTGCTTCCAGATTATGGACCGGCCGAAATTCGTCAACATGCGGCAACATGGCTCTGACGCCGCGGGCTCGCGCTTCAAACCCATCAAACCGCAATAGAGGGTTCAGCCAGATCAGGCGACGGCACGAACGGTGCAATCGGTCCATTTCCTTTGAAAGTTCCTCAATGGAATCCCGCTCCAGACCATCGGTAATCAATAATACGACAGCGCCCTGCCCCAGCACCCGGCGGGACCACAGCCGGTTGAATTCATGCAATGTTTCCCCAATACGCGTGCCGCCCGACCAATCAGTGACCAGTGACGCGCACTCGTCCATAGCCTCATCGGGATCCTTGTTGCGCATCTGGCGCGTCACATTGGTCAGACGCGTACCAAAAAGAAACGTGTGCACACGCCGCCGTTTCTCGGTCATCGCATGCAGAAAATGCAGGAAGATTCGTGTATATTGGCTCATCGAGCCTGAAATATCAGCCAGAATAACCAGCGGCGGCTGGACGGTTTTCGGCGCACGAAATGCAGGCAGTATGAGCGCGCCTCCCGTTTTCAGGCTTTGCCGCATCGTTCGACGGGCGTCGAACTTCACAGGACGCTGCGTCGGCTGATAACGGCGCGTCCTCACCTCGTCGAACGGCATGTTCAGATTGCCAAGCGCATTGCGCGCCGTAGCAAGCTCGGACGCGGACATTTGGGCAAAGTCCATCTTTCTCAATACTTCGCTCGCCGAGGTCGTAAAACGCGAGTCGATTTCAAGCTCGGGCTCTTCTTTGGGCGGCTTGCGGTTCTCCCGCTCCGAAACCAGTGCCTCTGATGCTCGCTTTTCACCCGCTTTCTGCTTTTCCTTCCGGCCAGCATCCGGCGACGGCGGCAGCATCATCTACATCATCTTTTCGATCAGACCCCGTTTCCGCCAAAAGAGCCGGAACGCTTCATCGAAAACCGCCTTATCCTCATGCCTTTTCACAAAGACTGAAAAAAGCGCCGTATAGAACTCTTCCCGCGAACCGATGCCAATCGCATCGACAGCCACAATGGCATCGGCAACAGCTCCAGGGCCAATCTTCAAACCGGCTTTGCGCAAGGCGCGCGCAAAATAGACGATATTATCCGCAAGCCTGCCCTCGCTCCCGGACGTTTGGGGCGGATCGACAAGATTGCTGTTGCCCATTTCCGTTTGCATGTCAGCTCGCCAGCATTTCGGCCTTCACGTCATCAAGAATCTTTCGGCCCTCGCTGCCCTCAATCCGCGCAATATCGTCTTGATATTTCAGCAGCGTGCCAAGCGTGTCGGAAATCGTCTCCGGATCAAGCGCCACACGATCCAGTTCAGTGAGCGCCGTCGCCCAATCGATGGTTTCCGCGATACCTGGATTTTTGAACAAGTCGACTTCTCGCAGCTTTTGCACGTAAGCCACAACCTGTTCGGCCAACTGCGTGTTGCAACGAGGAACCTTGCGCGAAATAATCTCCAACTCCTGAGCGGCAGACGGATAATCGACCCAGTGATAAAGGCAGCGCCGTTTTAGTGCATCATGAACTTCGCGTGTGCGGTTAGTGGTAATGATAACAATCGGCGGTTCCTCGGCTTTCACCGTGCCATATTCCGGGATGGTTACCTGAAAGTCCGACAAAACCTCCAGAAGAAAAGCTTCAAACGCTTCATCGGTTCGATCCAGCTCATCAATCAGAAAAACCGGTGCGCCGCCATTTCGCATTTCAAGCGCCTGCAAGACAGGACGCCGGATCAGATATTTGTCAGCGAATATATCGGATTCAATCCGTTCGCGATCCTTGACGCCCGCCGCTTCATTCATGCGGATTTCCAGCATCTGTGCGGGATAATTCCATTCATAAACCGCAGAGGAAACGTCAAGACCCTCATAACACTGGAGCCGGATCAGATCGCGGCCAAGCGCGGAGGCAAGAACCTTGGCAACCTCTGTCTTTCCAACACCGGCATCACCTTCAAGGAAAAGCGGGCGCCCCATTTTCAACGCCAGGAAGACAACGGTCGCCAGCGACTTGCCGGCAAGGTAATCTTGTTTTCCCAGCATCTCGATCGTTTCGTCGATGCTTTGTGGCAGACTTACCTTCTCGGTCATACGTCACTCCCTTTGCCAAACTCTACATGCTCGGCATTCTGTTGGAGTGAGTCTATATCGCGTGATAGCCCCGGTCCATATAGACAAGTGATTTTGAACCGTTACCCAGTCGCAATGCTGCGACCTCTCCGAAAAAAACATTATGCGTTGAGGCGCGTTTAACGTCCGTGATGCGGCAATCATAACTCGCGATAGCGCCGCGCAGCATAGGCGCGCCGGTCGCGCCGACGTCCCACTCGGCCTGGGCAAACCTTTCTTCCTCGGAAAGGCCCGTCAGCCCGGAAAAGTGATTGGCGAGCATTTCATGCTCCGAACCAAGCGTGTTGAGTGCAAAAACGCCGCTCTGCGAAAAAATGTCATTATGTGGATTGCCGTGGTTCAGGCACACCAGAACCATGGGAGGATTGTCGGAGACCGAGCAAGCGGCTGTAATCGTTACACCGCGACGAACGCCCTCAAAAGTCGTCGTCACGATTTGCACATGCCCCGCATAACGAGCCATCGCATCGCGATATTCCTGCGGGTTGATCTTGGGCTTGCTCAACAATTTGTCTCTCCGGTTTCCTTGTTGAACTATCATATGATGGTTAAGATAATCTCCGCCAAGGGGCTCCAAGTATTTTGGCGCTCCCAAACGGCTGGCAACGAGGTTAACCATTCATGATTGTTCGGCTTCTGGCCTTGATTGCGCTTTTTCTCATTCCCTCGCTCCTGCATGCGTCAAATCTGACCATCGGTGTGGTTGCTCCGCAATCGGGACAATATGCGGTCCTCGGCCAGCAGATTCTGACAGGTGCGCGGATGCAGATTGAGGCCGCGGGCAACAGGATGCTGGCCATAGACGAAAATTGCGAAGACGGATCGGGAGAAAAGATAGCCAGCCAGGCGATTTCGGGTGATGCGTCAGCGCTTGTCGGCTTCCTTTGCGCCCAATCCCTGTGGAGCGCAATGCCGGCCTTGAAAGACGCTGATATTCCCGCGATCACCCTTTCGGTCCGTTCGCCCATTCTTTTCGAAGACGCGGTCAAGAAAGAGTGGCCGTTATTCTCTTTGGCTCCCGGACCACTGGCCGAAGAAGAGGCTATCGAACAGGCCATCCTGGCCAACTGGTCCGGTAAGCCCTTCGCTATTTTGGACGATGGTACGATCCGCTTTCGTGAAATAGCCGCTCACCTGCGCCAAAGACTGGAGGAAAAGGGCCTGCCTCCGCAATTGATCGATACCTTCCGGCCGGCAGTCGAAAATCAGATCCGTCTGGTGCGGCGTTTGAAGAAGGCTGGTGTTACACAGGTTTTCATCAGCGGAGATCGGAAGGACATTGCCGTATTTGCACGCGACGTTGTGGCTGAAAAGGCAGGTATTACCGTTATGGGCGGTGAAGCGCTCATGGCTGCGGACGATGGGCTGGCGTTGCCGGATGGCGTCCTCGCAGTTATCCCTCAGCCTTGGCGCGATCAACCGGAAGCATCAGCCATTGTGTCTGCGCTAAATGAGCAGGGTGTTATTGTGGAAGGTTATGTTCTTCCCGCTCATGCTGCAGCTCAGCTTGCAACCAAAGCTGTTGAACGCGCGAAGGCTGATGGCAAAAAAGCTTCGGATGTGCTGACAAGCGAAACGTTCCTGACGGCCGTAGGCCCAGCACAGTTTGATGCGCAACATATTCGCGACAACAATCCTTATGGGGTGTTTGTATCGAGAGAAGACGGCTTTCAACCGCTTCCCGCGAAAGAGCCGACAAACTAAAGCGGTATGCATCTTGTGGGATGCAGTCGCAGCCCGCTTTAGCTCTCTTCCTGCGCATATACGTTGTTGATCAATTGAGGGCAATTGAACGCGGCAGGTATCAGCCAGCTATCGCCGCGCCCACAGCATCGAGTGCAGCTTCCGCCTGCGCGCCATCCGGCCCGCCTGCTTGCGCCATGTCAGGGCGACCGCCGCCACCTTTGCCGCCAAGAGCAGCCGAAGCAACCCGCACCAAATCCACAGCGCTCACTTTACCGGTCATATCGTCAGTGACGCCAACAACAACGCTGGCCTTGCCATCGTCAGATACGGCAATGAATGTCACAACCCCTGATCCGATGCTCTTCTTGCCTTCGTCAACAAGCCCCTTCAAATCACGCGGCTCAACGCCGGTCACTTTACGCGCAAGATATTTGACACCGGCGACATCGCGGACATCCTGATCGGCTCCACCGCCCGTACCGCCGCCCAGGGCAAGCTGCTTGCGCGCCTCATTCAATTCACGCTCAAGTTTGCGGCGCTCGTCAATCAAGGTTTCCACGCGCGAAATAACGTCGCCCTGCTGAACCTTCAGCATGCTCGCAAGCGATTTCACCCGTTCATCCTGCTCAGACAGATAGTCGCGCGCCGCATTGCCTGTCAGCGCCTCGATACGGCGCACCCCTGCGCCAACAGCGCTGTCGGACAGAATATGAACAAGCCCGATATCACCGGTCGACCGAACATGCGTTCCGCCACAAAGTTCAACGGAATAGGGCTTCCCGGCTTTGGAACCGCGCAATCCTGTTCCCATGGAAACCACGCGAACCTCATCGCCATATTTCTCACCAAAGAGCGCCATTGCCCCCTCACCTATGGCGTCATCGACACTCATCAGGCGGGTCGTGACCGGCGCATTCTGCAGCACGATCTCATTGGCCATTGCCTCTACCACCGCCAACTCATCGGCTTCAACCGGCTTGGGGTGAGAAACGTCGAAGCGCAGTCGTTCCGGCGCAACAAGCGAACCTTTCTGTGCCACATGCGTACCCAGAACCTCACGAAGCGCTTCGTGAATAAGATGGGTCGCCGAGTGGTTTGCCCTGAGCTTGCTTCTACGCGCATGGTCCACTTCCAGCAGAACAGCGTCGCCCACCTTCACACTGCCTTTTTCAACTTTCGCAATATGAACGAAAAGGCCGTCGCCTTTCTTTTGAACGTCACTGACCGTCAGTTCCAGGTCGTCAGCGCTGATCTTGCCGGCGTCTCCCATCTGGCCACCGGACTCACCGTAAAACGGTGTCTGGTTGACAATGACCTGAACAGTATCGCCTGCTTCTGCTTCGTCCACCGATGCACCATCCTTAACGATGGCCGTGACAACGCCCTCAGCGCTTTCTGTGTCGTAACCCAAAAACTCGGTCGCACCAACCTTGTCACGAAGTTCAAACCAGATCGTCTCGGTTACCGCCTCGCCCGATCCAGACCAGTTGGCCCGCGCTTCAGCCTTCTGGCGTTCCATCGCTGTGGCAAAGCCATCAGTGTCAACCGTGATTCCGCGGGCGCGTAGCGCATCCTGCGTCAAATCCAGCGGGAAGCCATAGGTGTCGTAGAGCTTGAAGGCCGTTTCACCATCTAGCTCACCGCCTTCGGACATATCCGTTGTTGCGTCTGATAGAAGGCCAAGTCCACGCTCCAGCGTCTTGCGGAACCGTGTTTCCTCCAGCTTCAAGGTTTCCGAAATCAGGCTTTCAGCGCGTGACAACTCGGGATAGGCCTGCCCCATTTCACGGACCAGCGTGGGAAGCAGCTTCCACATCAATGGTTCGCTGGCGCCCAGCAACTGAGCATGCCGCATGGCACGCCGCATAATGCGTCGCAAAACATAACCGCGCCCTTCGTTGGAGGGCAAAACGCCGTCAGCAATGAGAAAGGCTGAGGAGCGCAAATGGTCAGCGATCACCCGGTGACTGGCGCGGTTGTTACCTTCAGCCTCAACACCCGTTGCATCTACCGACGATGCAATCAGGGCGCTGAAGAGATCGATATCGTAATTGTCATGCTTCCCCTGCAGGAGCGCAGCAATACGTTCCAGGCCCATTCCTGTATCGATGGACGGGCGCGGCAAGTCGAGGCGCTCATCCTTGGTCACCTGCTCATATTGCATGAAGACGAGGTTCCAGATCTCAATGAAGCGATCACCATCCTCTTCCGGCGAACCGGGAGGACCGCCCCAGATATGCTCGCCATGATCATAGAAAATTTCAGAACACGGGCCGCAAGGGCCTGTGTCGCCCATGGCCCAGAAATTATCGCTAGTCGGAATGCGAATGATCTTTTCATCCGGCAGACCCGCAATCTTCTTCCACAGATCAAAGGCCTCATCATCCGTGTGATAAACCGTCACCATCAGGCGGTTGCGGTCAATGCCGAATTCCTTTGTGATCAGGTTCCATGCAAGCTCAATGGCGTTATCCTTGAAATAATCACCAAAGGAAAAGTTGCCGAGCATCTCGAAGAATGTGTGGTGGCGGGCCGTATAACCGACATTATCAAGGTCGTTATGTTTGCCGCCCGCACGCACGCATTTCTGCGCTGTTGCAGCGCGAGAATAAGGACGTTGTTCAAGTCCGGTAAAAATATTTTTGAACTGCACCATACCCGCATTGGTAAACATCAGGGTCGGGTCATTGCGCGGCACGAGCGGACTGGAGGAAACAACCTCATGTCCGTTCTTCTTAAAATAGTCGAGGAAGGTCGACCGGATTTCGTTGACGCCGCTCATGGATTACCCTTTGCCACCTGATTTGCGCAGAATGCATATGAAAACCAAGCGCTTTTATAGCCCGGTCCCGCATGTGTCCAGACTGCCGCACAGAGACAGATAAAAGAAAAAAGCCGACAAGGTCATCAATGACCCCGTCGGCTTTGAAGGCAACCTGCGCTCAGACGTTTTTCAGCCCTCCGCAGCGCTTTCGTCATCACCATCGCCGCCTGGCCCATTCTCCAGGAATTTTTCTGCAATCAAACCGGCATTCTGCCGCAAGGCAAGCTCAATCTCATTGGCCAGTTCCGGATTATCCCGCAAGAACTGCTTGGCGTTTTCACGCCCCTGTCCCAGTCTCTGGCTATCATAGGAGAACCACGCCCCGGCTTTTTCAACGATTCCCGCCTTGACACCAAGATCAATCAGCTCCCCGGTCTTGGAAACGCCTTCGCCATACATAATGTCGAATTCCACCTGCTTGAAAGGAGGAGCCATCTTGTTCTTGACGACTTTCACGCGAGTTTGGTTACCCACAACTTCATCGCGATCCTTGACCGAACCGATACGGCGAATGTCCAGCCGAACAGAAGCATAAAACTTCAGCGCATTACCGCCTGTCGTCGTTTCCGGCGAGCCGAACATGACACCAATTTTCATGCGGATCTGGTTGATGAAAATCACCATGCAGTTCGAACGCGAAATCGAAGCCGTCAGCTTTCTTAACGCCTGGCTCATCAAACGCGCCTGCATGCCGGGCAGGCTGTCGCCCATTTCACCTTCAATTTCGGCGCGCGGCGTCAATGCGGCAACCGAGTCCACGACAAGCACGTCAATGGCTCCAGAGCGCACCAGCGTATCAGTAATTTCCAAGGCCTGCTCACCGGTATCCGGCTGTGAAATAAGGAGGTTTTCCAGATCAACACCAAGCTTGCGGGCGTAAATAGGATCCAGCGCATGTTCAGCATCAACAAAGGCACAGATGCCGCCGCGTTTTTGCGATTCAGCAATCGTTTGCAAAGCAAGCGTCGTCTTACCTGAACTTTCCGGTCCATAAATTTCGATAATACGTCCCTTTGGAAGGCCGCCAACACCCAATGCAATATCCAGCCCAAGAGAACCGGTCGGCACCGTCTCAATCTCCACGACATTCTCATTGGAGCCGAGTTTCATGATAGAGCCCTTGCCGAACGACCGTTCGATCTGGGAAAGAGCCGCTTCCAGGGCCTTGCTTTTGTCCACCGATTTATCCTCTACAAGCCGTAAAGTGTTTTGCGCCATTTCAGTCCACCTTTAGGTTATTGATGTTGGAGAGGCAACAAGGCCGCCGCTGGGAATTTTGTACCGCATTTGTTCTCATTTTACAAGAGGCATATATCCATATGAATATTAAGAGTAATTTTGTATTTGTTCTTTTTATGTCTCACAAAACATGAAATGAACAGGAATGTAATTGAACAGACAGCCGGCGCTCGAATCGTCAACAACAACCAACTCGGAGTTCTAATTTGATTCCCCACCGCTTCACCGTCGTCGGCGGCGCTCACATTGACCGTCGCGGACGCATAGAAGGACCAACCAGTCCAGCGGCATCAAACCCGGGTCTGTGGTTTGAGGAAGCAGGCGGTGGTGGGTTTAACGCCGCACGCTCCCTTGCCCGGTTGGGACATGATGTGGAAATGATCTCCATGCGCGGCGGGGATGCAGCAGGCGAATTGGTGGAGGACGCGGCCGCAGCCGCCGGGCTGCGTTATACCCCTTTCACCTTTCTCGACCGTTCCACGCCGAGCTACACCGCCATTCTGGAGGCAGACGGAAATCTGGTCATCGCATTGGCGGACATGGCGCTTTACGACATTTTTCTGCCACGCCGCCTGCAGATCAGAGCGGTACGTGATCGTATCGCGGCATCACGCGCGCTGGTCTGCGACGCCAACCTCCCAGCGCAAACGCTGACTGCGCTTTCCCGAACTGCCGCATCGGCGGAGATACCGCTCGCAGCTATCGCGGTTTCGCCCGCCAAAGTGATCCGGCTCAAGGAAGCCCTGCCCCGCCTTACCTTTCTTTTCATGAATGAAGCTGAAGCCCGCGCCATTTCCGGAAGACTGCCAGCGTCCCCATTAGACTGGCCGGAAATCATGCGCGATATCGGGCTTACCGGTGGGGTAATCACACGCGGAAAGGAAGCTACGATCGGATGGATTCCCGGCAATGTCGCGGCGCTTGCTCCGCCGCCCGTTGACGTTATCGGAGACGTTACCGGCGCGGGCGACGGATTTGCGGCAGGTTTTCTTCACGCGTTTTCTCAAGGATTGGAACTCGGTGAAATGATGCGCCATGGAGCAGCATCAGCCCGTCTGGCTGTTCTATCGCCATTCGCCACAGCAACAGATTTATCCCCCGACCGGCTGAATGAAACTCTGGCTCTTGTGCCCCAACCGCAATTACTGGCATGAAGAGCACCAGGATCAGGAAAGAAAGATCAAAAATGACTAGCCCCGCCTCCCCGCTACTCGACATTTCCTACTCGAGTGAAGTTGCCGCCGCCAAGCGAGATGGCGCCCCAATCGTGGCGCTGGAATCTACGATTATTACGCATGGGATGCCCTATCCAGGCAATCTCGATATGGCGCGCAGCGTGGAGAAAATTATCCGGGATGCAGGCGCAGTTCCCGCCACAATCGCCGTCATCGGCGGTTCATTGAAAATCGGGCTTGAACCGGTGGAACTGGAAATGCTGGCGCAGACAGACAATGCCATGAAACTTTCGCGCGCCGACCTTGCCTTTGCCATCGCCGAGCGGCGCACGGGCGCGACAACGGTTGCCGCCACCATGATCGCTGCAGCCCGCGCTGGGATCAAGGTATTCGCAACCGGCGGCATAGGCGGTGTGCACCGCGGAGCCGAAGAGACATTTGATATTTCCGCTGATCTGGAAGAACTTGCCCGCACAAATGTCATCGTGGTCTGCGCAGGCGCGAAGGCCATACTGGATGTTCCCAAAACGCTGGAGGTTCTTGAAACGCGTGGCGTACCCGTCGTGACCTATGATGCGGTCGATTTCCCCGCCTTCTGGTCTCGCTCCTCCGGCCTTCAAAGCCCGCTTTCACTGAACAGCCCCGCAGCCATTGCCAATTTTCAGGCAACCCGCGAATTGCTGGACCTGGACGGCGGCATGCTGATTGCCAACCCGGTTCCCGAAGAGGCGGAAATTCCGCGCCAGGAAATGGAAATCTACATCAAACGCGCCATTGCAAATGCCGAGTCGGAAAACGTCAGCGGCAAGGCGGTAACGCCCTACCTTCTCGACGCGCTCTATCGTTTGACCAGCGGTCGCAGCCTGCAAACCAATATCGCCCTTGTTGAAAACAATGCGGAGCTTGCCGCTGCTATCGCGGTCGCTATGAATTCCTGATATTGCACCGGCGATCAGCCAAGCAGCCAGCTAAAGGCCCGCTGAACAATCCCCCGGCCGTCTTTGTCGATGGCCGGTCCATGCGCAATGATCAATTTCTCGATGGGCCATTGCAGAATTTTGCGTAGCGAAGCGCGGGCGGCATTCCGCCGAATGAAGGATAGGCGAAATTTTCGCGGCACCGTTGGCTCTGGCGCAATCATCAAATCGGTCCGCGCCACCAAACCTCGCCAACCGGAAAACGCGTCGGGCTCAAAATTCTGGATCAGATCCGTGAAGATCGCCGTGCCGCTCTTAGCGTGAAAAAAGACAGCTTCGGTAAAAAGCAGATTTCCATCAACCAGAACCACATCGATTTCACTGGCCCATTCCGCGGGCGTTGCGTCAAGGTCACGATCAAAGCGAATATCCTTGCGCTTTTTCCGCAACCCCGGAGGCGCATAAACGAGCGCTTCGGGATAAGCCGCCTGCCACTCTCCAAGATAAAGGTGATGAAACGCATTGGGCGCAACAATATGCCGAATGGCTCCCAAGGCATCGACCTTCGCCCTAAGAGCGTTCGAAAGCGGGATCGGCGACCAAACAAAAAGCCCCCCATCTTCCAGTCTGATAACCACCATGCGGATGCCATAATGGAACCCGGCAATCACCGGTCCCTCCGTATCCGCGATCCAGATATTCTCGCCAAATGCTTTCAACATCACAACAACATGGCTGAAGGCGCTGTTGCAATCAATAGCCGCTCTAAAGCACAGCCAGAAGCGTAGAATGGAAGGGAAGCCTCCCCAAAACACCCGAATTCAAGCTCACATCATTAACGTTCGATTAACTGAATTCTGGCGTCATATTCGTACGTACATTTCTTGTAACCGGCATAGTGAGGTCGACATGAACGAAGAAATGGCACTGCAACTGAAGGGCTACGGTCTCACCACGGCTGAGATACTCTACCGCATGCCCGACCACCCTTCCTTTCTGCAATCATATCTGTGGCAACAATACGATCTGGCTCCCCACTTTCCGGAGATGAAAAATTTCCTGAAATTTTGGGAAGAAAAACTCGACGGCCCGCTCCACTCGGTGCGTTATGTCCACCGCAAGTTGATTTCGGCCTCCGAGTGGCAGTCACTGAGTGGTGAATTCATTATTCACTAGCGGTCGGCTTGTCGGCTGGCGATACAGATGAATGCGCTTGAAATCGGCTGGCAGGTTTCATCATGCCAGCTTGCACCGCGCTCTGCCTGGCGTTAAACCGGCTCAACTTTCCGCGGAGCACCGGACGACGTGACAACATCAAACAGCAAGATTGACGAGGAAGCACTGGCGGAAGCCTATAACCGCGCGTTGGCGCTGGAAAAATCAGGCGATCTGGACGCAGCGGCGGAGGCTTATGCGCAAGTGCTTGCACTCGACCCTGTAGACCATGGCGGTGCAGCAGTCCGCCTTGCCGCAATTGGCAGGGGACAAACGCCTGATAAAGCGCCCGACGCCTATGTCGAGACCCTGTTTGATCAACACGCGGGCGCATTTGAGGACATTCTTGTAGATGCGCTTGGCTATTGCGTGCCGCTCCTCATTCGCCAGCAACTGCAAGAGCTTGGCCTTGGCCCGTTTGAGAATATGCTGGATCTCGGTTGCGGCACGGGGCTCACGGGGGGCGCACTGCGCGACATGGTGACCGGCGAAATCACCGGCTTGGACCTCTCGGAAAACATGGTCGAAATCGCCTATGAAAAAGAGCTTTATGAAAATCTCTATGTCGCCGAATGCGTGGATTATCTCCGTGAAAACGACGAAGCCCCGTTCGACCTTGTGACAGCGGCGGACGTGCTGCCCTATATGGGCGCACTCAATGCGCTCTTCTCCAGCGCGGCGGCAAATCTCCGACCTGGCGGTCTTTTTGCCTTTTCATCCGAAACACGGCCTCAATCCTTCACCGGCGAAGCCGGATACAGGGTCGGCCCCAGCCACCGCTTTGTCCATTCTGAAGAATATGTTCGCACCGAACTTGCGAATACCAGCTTTCATATTCTCTCTATGACGGACATTAACGTGCGCATGGAAAACGGAAACCCCTCCCCCGGACATCTGATCATCGCGCGCCTGGAAGGTTGATATCGTGCCGCCAACCTTTGGCATCATTCTTTGATCCGCATCAAGGTAGCCATTTCGCACCTGCGAGATAAAAATTGTGCACCGGCTGCCTCACACGAAATGATTCCTCCCAATCAGATGGCAGCCAAGTTCATTGGTCTCATGATTTGAATTGGAATCCCAAAATGGGCGTTCAAGGTTTGTCGCATAATAATGCGATTGTGGATTTTCAGAGAAAACGCGGTTTTGAATCAACGAAATATGTCCTGCCATTTCTAAAAGATGACATGGACCTCTTGGATATCGGCTGCGGTCCCGGCTCAATTACCTGCGTTCTCGCGCAACATGTCAAAAGCGTCATCGGAATTGATATCGATGGCGAAACCATTCGTTCAGCGCAGGAAATCGCGAGCCGCGAAAATATAACCAATCTCAGCTTTCTGCATGGCTCCATGTTGGCGCTTCCGTTTCCGGACAACCACTTCGACGCTGTCACGTTCCACGCCGTTCTCTACCATCTCGACGCGGCTACGCTGCAAGTGGCCCTGAAAGAAGCCTACCGCGTTCTCAAGCCCGGCGGGCTGATCGCGACCCGCGACAGCGACGTGGGAGGCGACGTTATCTACCCTGAAAATCCGGATATCGAGCTTTCTCTCAATCTCTGGCAGCGTTGGTATGGGCACTCCTCGTCAGACCGTCCCCAATTTGGACGCCGGCAAGGACACGTTTTGCGCGCCCATGGGTTTGAGCCCTTCTGGAGCGGCGCAAGCTATCACAACCACAGTGCCGATCCTCAGATCAAACGACAATCCGTCATTGACGCCAAGGCTAATATGATCGGGCTCTCGGATGATCTGGTGTCCAAGGGACTAGCCACCCGCGAAGAGATCAACCGCGCCGTCAAGGCGTGGGACGACTGGGGCAATGAACCGGATTGCGTTTATCTCCGCTGCCGCTGCGAATGTGTTGCCCGCAAACCTGAGACCTAAGCGCGGAACCAAATGCTCATGATTTCCTTCCCCCGCATGATGTTCTAAAACGGTGGTAACAAACTGAATCGGGAGAAGAGCATTCATGGCAAATGTCGCATTCATCGGTCTGGGCGTCATGGGATACCCCATGGCGGGTCACCTGAAGAACAAGGGCGGACACAGCGTCACCGTCTACAATCGCACCGCCGCGAAGGCGGAGAAATGGGTAGCGGAATATGGCGGCAACATGCGCCGCACGCCTGCTGACGCCGCCGACGGCGCTGATTTTGTCTTTTGCTGCGTTGGCAATGATGAAGATCTCCGCTCGGTGACAACTGGCGAAGGCGGAGTGATCTCCGGTATGAAGGAAGGCGCTGTCCTGATTGATAACACGACCGCCTCTGCCGAAGTGGCGCGCGAACTGGCGGAAGCCTGTTCTGCAAAGGGCTGCGGTTTCATTGATGCACCGGTTTCAGGCGGCCAGGCAGGAGCCGAAAACGGTGTATTGACTGTCATGTGTGGCGGGGACGAAGCAACCTTCGCTAGAGCCAAGCCAATCATCGACGCCTACGCCCGTATGGTTGGCCTCATGGGGCCTGCGGGTTCAGGCCAATTGACAAAAATGGTCAACCAGATCTGCATTGCAGGTCTTGTACAAGGCCTCGCGGAAGGCATTCACTTCGGCAAAAAAGCGGGGCTGGATATTGAAAAAGTCATCGAGGTCATCTCCAAAGGCGCTGCCGGTTCCTGGCAGATGGAAAACCGCTACAAAACCATGAACCAGGGCCAGTATGACTTCGGCTTTGCCGTTGACTGGATGCGAAAGGACCTCGGGATTGTCCTTTCCGAAGCGCGTAGCAATGCGTCTCACCTGCCGGTGACAGCGCTGGTCGATCAGTTTTATTCTGAGATACAAGCCATGGGTGGAAACCGATGGGATACGTCCTCACTTCTCGCACGGCTCGAAAAATGAACCGTTGGGCCGCAAGCTTTGCAATGACCCTCGGCGTGACGCTGGCCGCCACAACGGCCAGCGCCATCACTATTGAAGACCACGCCAAGCGTATTATCCGCGGCGAAATCGCTAAATGTTTCGAACCGCCTCCAGGTGTCGAACCGCCCTACCCCTCAGTTGAACTGCTCATGAAATTCAATGCCAGGGGGGCGCTCTCCGGTCCGCCACAAATTGTATCATCACTCGACAGCAAGTCAGCGTCTCTAGTGGCCCTACGCGTTGTCACTGCAGCCTCTCGCTGCGCCACGCTCAAGGTCCTTGCAGGGCTCGGGCGTGAATATAACCAATGGAAGACCATACGGATCCTCATCGAGCCGAAGCCGCGGATTTTCAAAAAATGAACGAGCCCCGGCCGGATTGGAATGCCGAACGCGTCGTAGCGCATCTCAAATCCTTGAAGAACCCGGAAAATCTCGCAGGCATGGCGCGCTACGGCATCGACACAACCGATGCTCTTGGTATTTCAAATGCAATATTGCGCCCGCTCGGCAAACAGATCAAACGTGACCATCAACGCGCAATGGCCCTTTGGCAGACCGGCATCCGCGAAGCCCGGTTACTGGCAGCTTTCACTGCTGAACCGAAGAAACTGACCTCGCAAGAGGCACGGCGCTGGGCTAGCGATTTCAACTCCTGGGAAATCGTGGACGGCGTTGCCGACGTGTTCATGGACGCACGTCTTGATGATCTCATCCCCGAATTTGCCGCCGACGAACGTGAATTCGTCCGGCGCACCGCATTCGCTATGATCGCCTGGGGATCCGTTCACCTGAAAAAAGAGCCTGATGAAACCATTCTCGCATGGCTGCCACTGATTGAAAGCTACGCCACAGACCCGCGCAATTTTGTAAAGAAAGCCGTCAACTGGGCGCTCCGCAGCATCGGCAAGCGCAACCTCAACTGCCACGAGCCTGCTTTGGCGCTGGCCCGAAAGCTCGCTGAAAGTTCTGACAAAACGAAAAGATGGATTGGTAGCGATGCAGTGAGGGAGCTGACCGCCGAAAAAACGCTAGCGCGTATCAAGCCCTAACAGGTCCACATGAGCGCATTGAACCCCAAATCCGCGATCTGGACTGGCCATTCCGACATTACCAGAACTTTTTTCACAGAGAGCGCTGGACAAGCCGATACTTCCCGTTTATACGCCCCGCAGAACGCTTCTGAAGCGCTTCTCCGGGTGATTAGCTCAGTTGGTAGAGCAGCTGACTCTTAATCAGCGGGTCCACGGTTCGAGCCCGTGATCACCCACCAATCTTTTCAACGATGAGACGTTGGACCGACAAAACTCTCTCACTGAATACGTGCCGAAACTTGGGTCACGCCGTCTGGAGAGAAGTCGGACTTTGGTCATGATCTGAGATCAGATTCACAATACTTTATCTGAATTTCGAGATAGATAGCCGTAATGAGCCTCAGATCAATATCGCCTGACATGTCAGCGGCGATCGTGTCGGAGATCGACAACCGCCTTCTGGATATCCGCCGCCAATATGAGGTGGCCATGCCACTGGTCATCGAGAGCGGGAGTCGCGCATGGGGCTTCCCGTCCCCGGACAGCGACTACGATTGCCGCTTCATCTATATCAGAAGCGTTGACCGCTACCTTTCCCCCTGGCAGCAGAGAGATGTGATCGAAACGCCGCTTGAAGGAGAATTTGACATCAACGGCTGGGATCTCAGCAAAGCGTTGAAGCTCATGCTCAAGGGAAATGCGGTCATCCTCGAATGGCTGCGTTCGCCGGTTGTCTATAGCGGCGACGTGACTTTCCGGGAGGACTTCCTGGCTTTTGCAACCCGATATGCAAACAGAGACCTACTCGCCAGGCATTATCTGCATCTCGGCGAGCGACAGCGCCGGACCTATTTCAACGACGACAAAAGCGTGCCGCAGAAAAAAGTCTTTTATGCCCTGCGACCGGCCGCAGCCTTACGGTGGCTCAGACTTCATCCAGAACAGACAATACCGCCGATGCATTTTCCAACGCTGATGGAAGAATGTGCGCCGTCAGCGGATGTCCGCGACATCGTCGCAGAACTGTTGGTGCGTAAGGCGGCTACACGAGAGTTGGGCGCATCAGCTTTACCAAGGCCAATCGCCGATTTCATCGACAGCGAGTTTTTGCAAGCGCAGGAAACCGTTATAAAGTCTCGCGTGTTATTGCCTGCGGCGGCGCAGCAGGAGGCCGAGGCATTCTTTAAAAGGACCGTCCTGCGCTTCGCACCAGCAGACAACCCGGACTGAGTTCGGCCAGCGCTGTGGGGGATGCGCATTTGCTGTGGATTAATCGCAGTGCCCCCCCAAAGCCGACACGGCATAACCTCATGGTTAAGGATTGAATAAAATTTTAATCTTTGGGCTGTAACATCACCGCATCGTGTAAATTATATATTCGTCAAAGGCTTACGATGCGTCCTTCATTCTATTCCGTATTCTTGGCAACTCTGCTCGCTCATTCCGCAGGCTACGCATCAGAGCCAGTTCCGGTTGACACCCAGGCTCCCTATATGGACGAAACGTCGCTTCGCCCGTCATTTTCATGGGACGGCGCCTATGCTGGTGCGAATGTTGGTTACCACCGCTCCAGCGGAACAGGCCACTACAATACGACAACCGATATCGTGAGCGGTCATGGCGCTACGGTTGGCGCGTTCTTCGGCTACAACGCCGAAGTCATGCCTTCTGTTGTTGCAGGTCTTGATGCCGAACTGGGCTACGATACAACACGCGCACAAACCAATTCGTTTGGAACCATATTGAGCGGCGGCCTGGAGACCTCGGTCAGAGCGCGCCTAGGTTACGCAATGGACCGAACATTGTTGTATGTCGCAGGTGGTTATACAGGCGCAACAATCAAATTGAACCAAGGTGCTTTTGCCGCCAACAACTGGCTAAACGGCTGGACCATTGGCGCAGGCGCGGACTACGCAGTTACTGACAAAGTCTTTGTTCGCGGCGAGTATCGCTACTCACGGTTTGGCGCAAAGGACATGTCCTTTGCCAATGTGAACAATCACATAAATCTCTCGCGGCACACCGCAAAGTTGGGCGTTGGCGCTAAATTCTAATCGCAACGCCTTCCTCTGTGGGTTCTGCACCAGTCAGATTTCAAGTGTTCCCGAGGCAACGCGTACTGCCCAACCGCCGATGCGCGCGCCAACAATCTCGCCACCGGTGACGTCAACATGCAGGTGGATCATAGACGGTCGGCCCATTTCAACGCCTTGCGCGATGGCAAAGGTATGATGGCCGTCCACGAGTTGGTCAAAGAGATGAATCATACCGGAAAACGCAGCAACCGCCGCGCCGGTCGCCGGATCCTCGGCAATGCCCATATCGGGTGAGAACATACGCGCCTGAAAATTCACGCCATTTTGCCCCCGGCAAACCAGAAAGGCAGACGCCAGACTACCGTTAGCCATGGGAGCCACACGCTCCCATAAGGCACTGTCAAAATCCACTTCGCCCAAGATGGCCGCGTCCTTCACTGGAACGATGAGAAACGGCACGCCTGCGCTCCAGACCTGCGGTACGTAATTCTCAAAGCCGACATCCTTGATGCTGATGGAGAGGGCATCGGCGAGGCCCTGTTTATCCAGTTGGGCCTTCAGCCTGAATTGTTCGGATTTCCGGGGAAGGTCAAATTCCGCAAATGTCGGTTCCCCCTCCCGCAACCGGATAGCGCAACGCACCGGTCCAACCTTTTCCTCCAGCACCGAAACCATGTCCATGTTGGTTCCACCAGCTTTTTGCTCGGCCAGGGCCACCGCCGTGCCCACAGTCGGATGCCCGGCAAAAGGTAGTTCTTTGCCCGGTGTAAAAATACGCAAACCCGCGGTATGCGCCGCGTGCTGCGGCTGCATGACAAACACGGTCTCGGACAAATTAAATTCCCCGGCAATCTTCGCCATCTGATCATCGCTCAGGTCATCGCATTCAAAGACGATTGCAAGCGGATTTCCGGCAAGCCTGGAGCCGGTAAATACGTCAAACACGGCATAAGGTCGCGTCATTCAATCAGTCCTCACGTGGCCAGATTCTTCGAACACCCAATTGATAATCGCTTGCATGAAAGATGCAAAGTATTCCCGCGGCTTTCTGAAATTTTCTATGAAAATCGGCTCTGCAACTTTCCCCTCAGGGGCCGTTTTTATATGCGCACGAATTGTCTCATCCACTGCAGCCCTGTTCAATCCCAACTCGACCGGCTTGAATATCACCAGACGCACGCGACGGCTTCCACTCCTTCAAACGCCGTCATGTAAGATTCAACTCCACCACAACGGGACAATGATCAGAAGCTTTAGGCCTGTCCCACCCTACCCTTGGATAGCGCTCCACCTCCTGACCGGGCGGGAAGATCGTACGATAGGGCTGCCCTGCGCGGACAATTTCAGGAATTGCATTCCTGTTGCTCCGCGCAAGATGCGGGGATAGCCAGATATAATCCAGCTGAACCAAGTGGCGCTCCTGCGGCCCACGAGCATGGTAATGTGTCCAGCGGTCATTTTCCGGACGGCGACCGACTACATCTTCGGCAAAACCTCCCTTGGAAAAGACAGAAAGCGGGCTTTCGTCCTCTTCCATGTGATCAAAGACAAAGCCATTACGTTTATCGCCTGAAATGACCAGCTTCTCGGCAAAATCGTTCATGTCGCCGCAAATGGCAAAATTGATCCTATTCGATGGATTCGAACCAAAACGGCTGGAAATGATGTGACGCACGGCTTTGGCCTCTGCGACTCGGATCGGCATCGTCTCCATTCTGGGATCCCCGCCACCCCTTCCGCCGCCGATAGATTTGAAATGAACGACATAAAGAGTCAGCTTTTGATTTCCGACCCGGATATCGGCTTCCAGACAGTCTCGCTTGAAAATTTGGTCACGTGGCTCAGCACCTGCCGCTGCAAGCTCGCGATTATAAATACCGAGATCTTCATAGGTCAGCCGCGCGTGGCTTCTTATGTCAACAAGCTCGATCTTATCGCCCGTGCGCGTTTCGTCACGCATCATAAGGGCAACGTCGATACCGCGTGAATCATTGCCTTCAATAAGATACTTCTGCCGGTACCCTTCGCCCATCATGCGAAACAGATAGCCGTATTCAAATGCCTTGAGCGCCTCGAGATTATCAACCTCCTGCATGCAGAGAATATCGGCGTCCGCCTCATAAATTGCCTGCGCAGTCATCTGTCTCGTATCGTCGGCTTCGGCAATGAAGCGGGCAGCTTCCAGCCTCTCGAATTCCTCGCCGCTCGAAATGTCAACGAGCTTCAAAACCCTATCCCTGCGCAAGTCATTCCGACGACCCGAATAGTCAAAACGATGCATCAAGTTTTCGACATTAAATGTGCCAAGCCGCAAAGTCATTTCGTCCCTTTCGCTTTGCGGCAAGATGTCTGCATCAACGCTATTTTGTCAAATGTCCGGCGACCGCCAGCGATGCCTCTTGCCCATTATGCCCGGAAAATAGCTGTTTCGATTTTTGCTGAACCCAACGGTTTACAGGCAACGCCACGTAGCGATGCGCCAAATGGCTGAAGATGACTAAACGTCAATGACAAAGCGCAGCCGCCTGTAACGATGGAAACCTGGTGGTTCCGTCGTCAAAATGGTTCAGTTCTATCAAGGCCCCGTCAGCCAGACATCGCCTCGCCAATCAGTTTCCCAAGCCGAGAAACACCGGTTTCAATCGCCTCATCTGAAGCGCAGGAGAAGCTGAGTCGTATCGTGTTGGCGCCCGATCCATCCGCAAAGAAAGCCCGCCCCGGGACGAATGCGACTCGATAGTCCTTGATCGCCCGCGCCAGAAGCTCCGCACCGTCAAAATGCTTGGGCAGGGTTACCCAGACAAACATTCCACCTTCCGGCCTGGTCCACTCCACGCCGCCAGGCATGTATTTTTCCATGGCCTCCAGCATTTTGTCGCGGCGATGGCTGTAAGTCTTGCGGACCTTGTCCACCTGAGCATCAAATAGCTTGTCTGCAACCTTGCCCATGACGACCTGATTAACCGTCGAGGAGTGCAGGTCAGAAGCCTGTTTGACCAGAACCAGCTTGCGAATGATGTCTTGCGCGCCGACAACCCAGCCCAGTCTGAGCCCGGGAGCCAGCGTCTTTGAAAAAGAGCCGCAGTAGAGCGTACGCGTTTTTTCGATGTCGCCGTCATTGCGCTCAATGTCGAGCGCCAGAACCGGCGGCACCTTCTCGCCGTCGTAGCGCAGCGCTTGGTAGGCCGCATCCTCAATGACAGCGATATCCAGCGCCTCGGCCAGATCAAGAATGTTATCGCGCCCCCTGCGGGAAATGGTTTCACCCGTGGGATTTGAAAATTCCGGAACGCAGTAGGCAAATTTCACCTTGCCGCCAGCTGTGGCCGCCGCTTCCAGATAGGATTGCGGTTCACGATTGGCCATCGGATCCAACTTGTCATATGTCGGCTCGTAGGCGTTGAATGCGCCAAGAGCTCCCATATAGGTCGGCCAGGAAACAAGGGCCGTATCCTTAGGCGAAAGCAGCACTTTGCCAATATAGTCCAGCGCCTGTTGGGAGCCGGACGCAATAAAGATGTTATCGACGGTGCAGGGAATACCCAGTTTGGCCATTTGTCCGACAAGCCACTCACGCAACGGTTTATAGCCTTCAGACACCGAGTACTGCAGCGCCGGCACGGCTTCAGGCCCGCTTAAGACCTCAGAATAGGCTGCAGCGAATTCTTCGGCCGGAAAAAGCGTCGCATCCGGAATCCCGCCTGCGAAGGAGATGATATCCGGCTGTTCCAGAAGTTTTAAAAGTTCGCGGATTTCCGATGCCTTCATGCGGCTGGCGCGCGAGGCAAAGAGCTTTTCCCATTCCATGGTGACCCATCCCGAATTTTCTATTTTGCCCGAGGTAAACACGGGCCATCGTTTATGTCAACAATACTGACCTAAATTGCGCAAGATTTCCAACCGCGCCCACACCTCGAAAACAGTAACCCCTGGCAGCATAATTCAATTGTCACAGCTTTTGGTTTAAGATGACGCCCGCAGACGGTCTTCCATGGAGGTGGAAATGAGCATCCGCATAGGTACCTTCAATCTCAACAACCTGTTTTCGCGCTTTAACTTCAGCGGCACAATAAATGACATACCCACGGTTTCAACCGGCGGGCTGGAGCTGACTTTCGAAGCAAACGATATTTCTGTCAGAACTTTTATGGGGCGGCTCGTCAAAGAGAAAGACCCGAAAGAAACGGAGAAAATCGCCAAACGTATCAGAGATGTCATGCAGGCCGATGTTCTGGCGGTGCAGGAGGTGGAACATATTGAAATACTCAGACAGTTTAACCGGGATTATCTTGGAGGAATGTACAACGAGGTCGTGCTGATTGAAGGCAATGATAGCCGACTGATTGACGTTGGCCTGCTCTCAAAACTGCCGGTGGGGGCTATCACGTCACACCAAGCAACACGTCATCGCGATGCCCCCGACAAACGGGTCTTTGGCCGCGACTTGCTTCAGGTCGAAATCCTTAAGGAAAATGGCGACAAGCTGCTGACGGTCTATAACACCCATATGAAGAGCCATTATGTCCCTTTCAGCGACGACCCTGTTCAAGGAGCGCTTGCGGCCAATAAACGACGTCGACAACAAGCAGAAGCAACGCGCGATATTGTTTCATCACGCGAACGCAAGGGCGCCAAATTTGTAATACTCGGCGACATGAATGACCCGCCGGATTCTCCCGATCTTGCGCCCATGCTGCATATCGACGGCGAGGACTTGGTGAGCGGCCTGCAAAACGCCGTTGAAACCCGCCCGGCAAAAGCCGAGAGCCCCGGCCAAGGCCCCGGCCCTCAAACCACCAACTGGACCCACCGCTTCAATCCACCCGGCCCAGCCGTTCCAGAATATGCCCAATATGACCAAATCTGGCTCAGCCCAGGCCTCGCGCCACGTCTGCAATCCGCCTTCATAGATCGCAGAAAGACACATGGCGGCGACGGATCGGATCACGACCCGGCTTGGATTGAACTCGATCTCTAAAACACAAAAAACCGGGAAGGTCGCCCTCCCCGGCTTTTCAGTTCCAAAAGGACAAGACGGATTAGTTACGAGCCTTGTCGACCAGCGCGCCCTTCTTGATCCAAGGCATCATGCCACGCAGTTTTTCACCAACTTCTTCAATCTGGTGCTTGTCGTTCATGCGGCGAATGCCCTTGAAGCGGGCAGCACCCGAATGCCATTCCTGCATCCACTCGGACGTGAACTTGCCGGTCTGAATGTCGTTCAGAACACGCTTCATTTCAGCCTTCGTTTCTTCTGTAATGATGCGCGGACCGGTAACATATTCGCCCCATTCAGCCGTATTGGAGATGGAGTAGTTCATGTTGGCGATACCGCCTTCATAGATCAGGTCAACGATCAGCTTGACTTCGTGCAGGCACTCAAAATAGGCCATTTCCGGCGCGTAGCCGCCTTCAACCAGCGTTTCAAAGCCGGCGCGGATCAGTTCAACCAGACCGCCGCAGAGAACAACCTGCTCGCCGAAAAGGTCGGTTTCGCACTCTTCCTGGAAAGTGGTTTCAATGATGCCGGAACGACCGCCGCCAACGCCGCAGGCGTAGGAAAGCGCCAATTCAAGCGCGTTGCCGGAAGCGTTCTGGTGAACAGCAACGAGGCAAGGAACGCCGCCGACCTTTTGATATTCGCCGCGCACGGTGTGACCCGGGCCCTTCGGAGCGATCATGACAACGTCAATTGAAGCCTTCGGTTCGATGAGGCCGAAATGAACGTTGAGGCCATGGGCAAAAGCAATCGCTGCTCCATCACGGATATTACCGGCAATTTCGTCAGCCCAGATACCGGCCTGAAGTTCGTCCGGCGTTGCCATCATCATCAGGTCTGCCCAGGCTGCGGCTTCTGAAACCGTCATGACCTTGAAACCATCAGCTTCAGCCTTCTTTGCAGTCGCTGAACCGGAACGCAGCGCGATCACTACGTTTTCAGCACCGGAATCCTTCAGGTTCAGCGCGTGCGCGCGGCCCTGAGAGCCGTAACCGATGATAACAACTTTCTTGGATTTGATCAGATTGAGATCAGCATCACGATCATAATAGACGCGCATTTTGGTTCCTTCCCTTAAATCGCTTGTCCTGTTTGTCCAAAAAGAAAATCACACGTTTTGAATACGTGGCTCTTCCCATTTCCGTCCGGTGCCGTAAAGCGCGAGAAAGGCATCCACAGCCTTCTCTGCTCTGGCCCCGAATTCCCTCCGCGCATCTTCTGCGTGAAAACCCAAAAGCATGCGAACATGCAAATCGCCGACGGCCAACCCATAAAGGCTCAGATAGGCCTCGCTGCCATCCTTAAAATCAAGCAGCCCGGAACGACGACCAGCATCGAGCAACGCCATGGCGCGCTTGCCAATCGGCCCGCGCCCGCGTTCAAGCATCATCTGCCCCAGTTTACCACCCTCACGGCTCGCCTGCCCTATTGCCAACCTGTTCAACGCCAATGAAACTTCACCCGAAAGTACATCCAGAAGATCACGCACAAAGGTCGTCAGATGCGCGCGAAGATCCTCGTCGCTAAGCTTCTCGCCAGCCGGCTCATAGGCGCGAACCTTGGCAGCCTGGTGGGAGATCATGGCCGCCAAAAGGCCATCACGATCACCAAACCATTTATACAGGCTTTCCTTGGAGCAATTGGCGGCACGCGCAACGCCAGCCGTTGTCAGCGCTTTTTCACCACCCTCAATGAGCAAGCGCAACGCCTCCTCCAAAACAGCGTTCTGGCGCGGCGTAAATCCATCTGTCTGTAATGCGCTGGCCAAGAGACATCTCTTTTGTGTACCGTACGGTACGGTTCTATAATGCCTACATAAGCGACATGTCAATTGCTATTCAAGCTGCATAGCGCCCGCTTTGGCTCTTTTTGTTCCAACTGCTCCGCCTCGCAACATGCGCGCTTAACGAAAATTTTGACTATCCGGAAAAAATTCTGTTGCGAATTAGACATAAACTTGAAGTAATGCGTTCCAGGCGCCGCGCTGACCCGCGCGGCTGCTTCACCGGCAGCATGCCTCCTTCATGGACGTTTTGGGCCGGAAGAATCAAACGGAACGCTCCAGAGGGAGAATCAGATGAAAAACGCACTCACCAAGATTTCCGGCACGCTCCTCGCAGCCTCCATGTTCTGCTCCGCCGCAGTCACGGCAGCCCAGGCTGAGACAGTCAAGATCACCTTCCTCGGCGTAGGCGATGTTTATCAATTCGACGGCGGCAAAACGCGAGGCGGCCTCGCCCGCATGAACGCAGTGGCCAAGGCTGAAAAGGCCGCCAACCCCAACACCATTTACGTTTTTGACGGCGACATGCTGTCACCGTCGCTCCTCTCCGGCCTGGACAAGGGCCAGAACATGATCGACCTCACCAATATGGTGCCATTCGATCTGGCAGTGCCCGGCAACCACGAATTCGACTTCGGCACGGAAAATTTTGAAGCTAAAGCCAAAGGCTCGAAATATCCTTGGGCCGCAATCAACATCACCCATGCCGACGGCTCGCCGATCGACGGCCTTGGTGGCGTGATGATGAAAGACATTCAGGGGGTCAAGGTTGCCCTTATCCCTGTGGCGCAAGACACCTCGCCTGAAGTTGCCTCCACCGACGACTGGAAATTTGAACCCACTGTCGAGACCGCCGTTACGGCAGCCATGAAAGCCCGCAAGGATGGCGCAGATCTCGTGGTCGGCGTTGTTCAGGCACCGCATTCTTACGACCAGCTCATGCTGGCCTCCAAGGCATTTGACGTGATCCTGTCAGGTGACGACCACGATGTCGTCGTTCAGTACAACGGCATCACCGCTTACGTAGACACCTCTATCGACGCCAACTACATGATCCCCGTCGACATTACCGTGAATGTCACCGAGAAAGACGGCAAACGTCGTGTGAAGTGGGAGCCGAATTTCCGCTTCATCGATACTGCAACAGTTGAGCCTGATCCGGAAACGGAAGCCAAGGTAAAGGAATTCCAGGACCAACTCGGCAAGGAGCTTGATGTTGTGATCGGCAAGACCGATGTCGGTCTCGATAGCCGCCGCAATATGGTTCGCACGCAGGAAACCTCCGTCGGCGACATGATTGCCGATGCCATGGTCAAGGCTTCCGGGGCGGATTTTGCAATCACCAATGGTGGCGGCATCCGTGGCGATAAGGAATATGCAGCAGGAAGCGACCTGACTCGCCGCGACATCCTGACCGAATTGCCATTTGGCAACAAGACGGTCGTTGCTGAACTGACCGGCAAGCAAATCCTCGCTGGCCTCGAAAACGGCTTCTCCATGATTGAAGACGGCGCCGGTCGCTTCCCGCAGGTTTCCAAGGGCGTCAAAATCGAAGTTGACCCCAAGGCGGCCAAGGGTAGCCGCGTTGTTTCGGCCACATTCAATGGTGAACCGATCGATCCCGCCAAGACATACAAGGTGGCAACCAACGACTATATGCTCGGCGGTGGCGACGGTTACACCGCTTTCTCCGAAGGCAAGGTTATCGTTGATGCCAACAACGGCAAGCTGATGGCAAACGATGTCATGGTCTATGTCCGTGAAATGGGAAGCGTTTCGCCCAAGGTCGAAGGCCGCATCGTGATGAAATAAGGTTCAGATATCTCTGGACACAAACGGTCGGGAAGCTTTCCCGGCCGTTTTTTTTGTAGCGACAAGCCATTGAAAACAATCATCCTATTGCGAACGCCTAGCCGTAGGATTTTTTTGTCGATTGAGGCTACAACACCTCTCCGCAGGCACGTTTGAAACGCCGCACTGTTTCGGCCATGCCATAGATCAGGGCATCGGCCGTCAAGCCATGCCCTATGGAAACCTCGGCCAGGTCAGGGATGCGCGATACAAGCGCCGGCAAATTGTCCACCGTGAGATCGTGTCCGGCGTTAACGCCCAACCCCACCTGCGCTGCGATATCGGCAGTCTGCCCCAGCTTCTCAGCCCACTCGGCGGCCTGATCCGGCTGATCATAACAGCCACCATAGGGCCCGGTGTAAAGCTCAATGCGATCTGCACCCGCGTTCTTCGCCATTTCCAGCGCCTCACGATCCGGATCACCATCCGCAAAGAGCGACACCCTGAAGCCACCATCCTTCAACCGGCTACAAACAGAGCGGAGGGCATTATGGTTTTTGCGAAAATCCCACCCATGATCTGACGTCGCTTGAGACGGATCATCAGGAACGAGTGTCACCTGTTCTGGCCGGTGCTGTTCGACGAGCTTGATAAACTCCTCTGTCGGATAGCCTTCCATGTTGAACTCTGCATCAGGAAATTCCGTATCAATGAGTGTCCGGATCTCCGGCAAGTCAGAAAAACGGATATGTCGTTCATCGGGTCGGGGATGTACGGTAAGCCCATATGCCCCTGCCTCCAACGCTATACGCCCCAAGCCCGTAACACTCGGCCACGGCAAATCGCGCCGGTTTCTGAGCATCGCGACAGCATTCAAATTTACGGAGAGTTTTGCGGGCATGGAACCTTGTATCCGGCAGTTGGAATTTCGATAAAAACTATTTCAGCGGAATGTATTTTGCCAACTTTTTTCCGCAATGACGGACCACATAAATTGATGTTTCGCACTCAGTAGCAATAGGTTCACCCCAAAAAACTGGCCAGCTTCGTCGCAGCCCAAAGACAAAGCAGCCACTTTCTCCAACACCCGCAATCTGGTTACCGCGCGCGTGTATAACGCAAGAGAAAATGCCCTAATTCTCGTGGGTTACATAAATGTCGAATCAGATGTACAATCTACCTCGAATAAAGTCTCACTGGGGTAAGGGGCTTAATTCAGTTTTCATGAAAGTTACTGCCGAAATGGGGACGGCAATCAAACTGGATTGGTGGGAGATGAAATGAAACCCTGACATATTGTTGACTGACTGAAAGGCGGATTGTTTCATGTCAGAAGAAGCGCATGCCAAGCGGCAAGATAACAGTGTTCTGGCTGTAGACACCGACAGAGGTTTCCTACCCTCTGTTGAGTTGCCGGACAATTTGCCAACCGGTGCAATAGGCATTGCCGATATGGCCGATGCCTTCGGGGTAACGCACCGGACGTTGCATTTTTACGAGGAAAAGGGCCTTATCAAGGCTGGCAGAATGGGGCTGATGCGTGTCTACGACCACGAACAAGCCCGCAGAATGGCCATCATAAATGCCTGCCGCGAAACCGGAATGCCGATCATTATCATTCAGGAACTCATGAGTGATCTTGCAATGGCTGCCTGCCAGGAAGACGCAAACAAGATTTTCCGGCATTTTATGGACATACGCCGTAGGGAGCTACAGGCTGAACAGTCAACAATTCTGCGGCAGATTAATCAGCTCGGAAATCTAATCGAGATGCTGTCGGTCGAAAGCGAAAACGGCAACGACAATATAGACCCGGAAATGCTGACAAAGCTGGAAATGCAATGCATTTCGATGATCGCCGAGGGGTATTCCAGCACCCGGCTTTCGCATGCTTTGGAAATGACACCAGCCGAAATTGCTGCACTTGAGGCAAGCATCATTTCAAAGCTGGGAACCAAGAACCGGTTTCAGGCTGTCGCCAAAGCAATCATGCTGGGCGTCGTTGAGCCGTGACGGACTGAGTTCAACATGCCGCAAGGCCGGGTGAATTATCGGACGATTGTCAACTGCTCTGCGGCGCGTGTCACGGCCGTATAAAGCCAGCGTTCTCGGCTATCGCGAAACGCCCAGCTTTCGTCGAACAAGACGACATTGTTCCATTGCGAGCCCTGAGCCTTATGCACGGTCAGCGCATAGCCGTAATCAAACTCGTCAAAGCGCTTCCGCGTAGACCAGGGAATTTCCGTGTCGAGTTCTTCAAAAGCTGCTTTCAGGAGCTTGATCTTGGCCGCGCCGCGATCCATGTCATCATCTTCCGGCTTGATCAGCAAATTGATGCCCGGTTTCACTGTTTCCTTCGCAGAAGTCATGACTTGCCATAGCGAGCCGTTCAGCAAGCCCTTTTGCGGATCATTACGCAAACACACAAGCTTGTCGCCAGATTGCGGATATTCCGCCGTGAAACCCTTCAATTCCCGCAATCTCTTGTTATAGCGTCGGCGCGTCTTGTTGGTGCCAACAAGAACCTGATCGGCTTCCAGCACGAGATCCTGATCCACCTCGTTTCGCGAGATGACTTTCGCAGCCCCCCAATCACCGTGCATCAGCTCCTTGCCCTCGCGCACATGCATGGCAAGCTCGATAATAGGATTATCCCGCGCCTGCCGGTGTATTTCTGTCAGCAGGAAATCCGGCTCGGCATCGGTAAAAAAGCCGCCGCCTGAAACCGGCGGCAGCTGACCGGGATCACCCAGAACCAGAATAGGCGTACCGAAGCTCATCAAATCACGGCCGAGTGTTTCATCAACCATCGAACATTCATCAATAACAATCAGCGACGCTTTGGCGACCGGGCTTTGCCGATTAAGAGAGAACATTGGCGTCACCGACGTTTTGCCGGTCTCTTCGTCCGCCACCTCCTCTTCACCGCGCGGACGATAGATCAGCGAATGAATTGTCGAAGCGTTTGTCGCTCCGCGCGATCGCAAGACTTGCGCCGCCTTGCCTGTAAAAGCTGCAAATAGAACGTCACCGTCTACGTGTTCGGCGAAATGACGCGCCAACGTGGTTTTGCCAGTCCCGGCATAGCCAAAAAGCCTGAATAGCGGCGAGCGGCCTTCCTTCAGCCATCCGGAGACCGCTTTGAGCGCCTCATCCTGTTGCGGTGCGAATTCCATACATGCCGAGTGGCAGGATTCGGGGGGCTGAGGCAAGAAAAATCGCGAGTTGAGCAGCGCTGCATTCACGCAAACGTGTAGCGGGCAGCAAGATTTTATTAACCTCTTTTAACGAGCATTTAATGGCAAATTGCAGGTATTGTCGTCGGTCAGGCCTGTAACAGCACGAAGACTGATTAGACGCATGTGGAAACAGGCATGATTTCTGCCGCATCGGCAACGATATCGCCCTATAGCGTTGGCGCCCACAAGACGCATTCATCGGAAGGCGAGACGGATGTTTTGCGCCTGAAGACAGAAGTCAGCGCAAAACGAGCGGAAATCGGCGATTGCGACTGCGAAGACACAAAAAAGAAGCTGGAAGTCGAGCTGCACAACCTCCAGGCCGAGCTCGTCTCCGCCCAGTCCAAACAAGGCGCATCCAACACAAATGACAATGCTGGCGACGACAAAGACCAACAAGCTGTCAAAGAAGCCTTTTCTGGCGAAAGCGATCGAATTGGCACCACCAATTTCGACGAGAGCACACCTTTTGGACAACGCGTCGCCTATCTTTAAGCCGACAGTAAAAATTTTTCTCTAGGCGGGAATAAATTCCCCTCCTCATGTGTCTTACGTCCAGCTCCCATATTCGGGAGCCAATGTAACATGGGAGAAGATTCATGAAGAAGGCTCTATTGACATTCGCGTTCCTGGTCGCTGGAACCGGCATCGCTGCTGCCGCCGACTTTCAAACACTTGACACGTCCATCGGCGAGGTTCTGGTCGGCGACAACGGTATGACGCTTTACACGTTCAGGAACGACAAAGCCGGAACATCTAATTGCTACGACAAATGCGCTGTCGCCTGGCCACCCTACATTGCCGCATCCGATGCTAAAGCCGAAGGCGCTTATTCGCTGGTCGAGCGTAAAGATGGCTCCATGCAATGGGCGAAAGATGGTATGCCACTCTATTACTGGATCAAGGACAAGAAGACTGGTGACGTAACAGGCGAAGGTGTCAATGGCGTCTGGGATGCAGCACGACCCTGAAAACCACAACGCCGCTGGCGCGGGAGGGAAAAGTCCCGCGTCAATAAATTTCGAGGATGGGCTGTTGTCACAGCTTCCCGCGATGCGTCGTTATGCTCGAAGCCTCACCCGCAATCCGTCAGACAGCGAAGACCTGCTGCACGATGTCGTTGAGCGCGCACTTGCAAATAAAAGGCAATGGTCAGGCACCAACATGCGTGGCTGGGTCATGACAATCATGACCAATCTGTTCAGAAACGGCCTCAGGCACAATAGCCGTTTTGGCCACTCCGAGCTTGGGGCCGCTGAAACGGTCGAGGCCCCACAGGAAGCGGACGATCCACTTCGCCGCCGCAAGCTGGCGCTCGCCCTTGATACATTGCAGCCTGAACAACGCACAACGCTGATGTTGGTGGTCATTGAGGGCTTCAGCTACAGCGAAGTGGCCGAAATCACAGGCGCGCCAATTGGCACCGTAATGTCGCGGATCGCCCGTGCCCGCGCCCGTCTGGCAAAAGTGATGGAAAGCGACAATGTGATTGCAATACGGAGACAGGAATGAGCAACACATCAAGACCCGTCAGTGAAAGTGATCTACACGCCTATGTTGACGGCCAGCTTTCGGCTGAGGAAATGGAATGGGTCGAGGCATGGATTGCTGACCACCCGGAAGATCGGGTAAAGGTTCAATCCTGGAAACTGCAAAATTCAGACCTTAAAGAGCTGTTTTCAAAAGAGAATATTTCCCTGCCTGGCGACAATGCAATGCTTTCCCGAAATGGTATGTCCACGCCACTACGCTACTTCGCAGCCGCTATCGCAGCCACAATCATATTCTCAGCCGGTTTTCTCAGCGCTCAATTGACACCTTTTGCTGGTGGAACCAACGCACAGGACGCGGCATTTTCCAGCGAGGCGTCCGCCGCATTCCTGATCTATACCGCAGAAGTTCGCCATCCTGTCGAAGTTCAGGCCAGTGAAAAGGATCACCTTGTCGCCTGGCTGGGAAAACGGGTCGGCAAGAGTTTTCCTGCACCCGATCTGGAACAGTTCGGTTTTGATCTGATCGGCGGCCGCCTTGTTCCCGTTGACGGCAATGCCAGCGCGCTTTTGATGTATGAGAACAAGGCCGGAAAGCGCCTCACTGTTATTGTCGCGCCCAGCGGACAATCCCGTGACACAGCATTTCAGTTTGTTTCAGATGGACCCGTCGAGACATTCTTCTGGATAGATGAAGAGCTGCGCTACGCCGTTTCAGGTGAGGTCTCGCGTGAAATACTACGCTCCATCGCCGACGAGTGCTATCGCCAGTTCCAGGTCTAAAGCGCGTTACGCCTAATTGACCTCACTCACCGCAACATTGGCCATAGGCTCACCACGAGCAGTATTGCCATTGCGATATTGAACCATTTCAAGCGTTCCGGATCAGACAGAAATCCACGCAACGTGGTGCCAAAGCCAGCCCACAACGACGCCGTAAAAAAACCAACCGACATGAATGCTGCACAAACAATAACTGTATCAATCACATAGCGCGCAGGATCCGCAAATGCCGCATTTGCGCCAATTGCCATGACCCAGGCCTTGGGATTGACGAATTGAAAAAGGGCGGCCTGATGAAATCTGAAGGGTTGGGCATCGCCCTCCGCGCTCCCCATTTTCCGGGCGGCGCCAATCTTCCACGCCATCCATAAAAGGTAGGCGCCGCCTGCAATCTTCAATGCAATATGCAACCGCGGCTCTACTGTGAAAAGGGCGCCTAGCCCCAACCCAACCGCAATAATCAACGATGAAAAGCCAAGTTCTATGCCCATAATATGGGGCACGGTACGCATGAAACCAAAATTCACCCCAGAAGCTAGAAGCATCATATTGTTGGGGCCCGGCGAAATGGATGTACTCAATGCAAACACCGTCAATGCCAGATAGGTCTCAAAAGTCATTATGCTCTCCTTGCAGCGACGCAGTACTGACCTTCTTTAAAACGCAGCGTCCAGCCGAAAATTGCGACGGTGACAAAAAATCGACGTTGGCGGTTAGCCAATACGCACGAGCCCTTCCCTCTTCGGCAGCACGATTGGACATATTGAGATAATAGGTTTATATCAACGTATTATAGCGCGAGGAAAATTCATGACCATGATCACGCAACACCTTTGGTTCGAAAAAGACATGCACGCGGCGCTTGAGACCTACGTGAGCCTCATCCCCAATTCAGCGATAGACTGGTCGACGCCCCTTGCGGCGGATACACCGGGCGGTCCAGCCGGAAGCGTCCAAATGGCCGCCTTCCATCTGGGAGATCAACGCTATCAGGCAATCGAAGCTGGACCTCTGGACCCTTTTAACCACGCGTTTTCAATTATGGTGACCTGCCACGATCAGGCCGAGATCGACCATCTGTGGGCAGAACTTGGCGAGGGCGGCTCTTACGAACAATGCGGCTGGCTTCGCGATCGCTGGGGATTAAGCTGGCAAATCATCCCCGGCAAGCTCGGAGAACTGATGGGCAACCCGGATCCTGCTGTCGCCCAGAGGGTTATGGCTGCCATGTTGAAGATGCAGAAATTCGATATTGCCGGATTAGAGGCAGCTGCAGCCAGTAACTGACACATTTGTAAAGGAGCGACATATGCCCGAGGACAACAGCAAGATTGAGGTCGAAAACGTCAATGTGCCCGGCCACTCCAGTCGGGTTGATCGTTCGAAATACGAGGCTATTCGGGAGGCATTATTGCGCGTGCTTCCAGCCGAAGCGCCTGGTCTCAAGGTCGCCGAGGCGCACGACGCGTTGCGGCCATACCTCAATCAGGAATTATTCCCAGGCGGTGCAAAATCAGGGTGGTGGCTCAAAGCCGTTCAACTTGATCTAGAAGCCAAAGGTATCATAGCACGGGCAAAAGGAAGCCCCGTGCGCCTCTTCAGACTGAAATAGATCAAATTCAAATCGCAGGCCTTGCAGACGGTCACCTTACGGTGACCACCATTGCCGGATCACATACCCTGCGGTCCGCGGTTCATCGCGGCAATACCTGTGCGGCAAACTTCAATCAGCCCCAGCGGCTGCATGATTGCAATGAACTGGTCAATCTTCGAGGGTTTGCCGGTAATTTCAAAGATAAAGTGCTCTACCGTTGCATCAGCGACCTTGGCATGAAAAGCATCAGCCAGACGCAGCGCTTCGACACGATAATTCTCAGCTCCAGCAACCTTCACCAAAGCCACTTCACGCTCCAAGGGACGCTCGTGCCCGAACGAGCGGGCGCGCACGGTCAAATCCAGAACGCGATGCACCGGCACAATGCGCTCAAGCTGAGCCTTGATCTGCTCCAGCACGTGCGGCGTGCCATTGGTCACGATGGTGATACGAGAAAGATGCGCCTCATGTTCGGTCTCAGAAACCGTAAGGCTTTCAATATTATAGCCGCGGCCGGAAAATAGACCGATCACGCGCGCGAGAACGCCAGGCTCGTTGCTGACGAGAACCGAAAGGGTATGGTTCTCAGCGGCTTCCGTCTCCTTGGCGATGAAATAGGCGGATCCGGTCGGTTGGTGTTGTGCGTTCATTTCTATCCTACCTTTTCATCAAACGAGCTGACGGCCCTTGGCGTCAATGGCGTTCGCAACTGCCTCATCGGTCGCTTCATCCGGCAACAACATTTCGTTATGTGCCTTGCCGGATGGGATCATTGGGAAACAGTTTGCCAGATTGGCAACGCGGCAATCGAAAATCACCGGCTTGTTGACGCTGATCATCTCGTCAATGGCCGCGTCCAGATCGCCGGGCTTGTCGCAGCGGATACCATGCGCCCCATAGGCCTGCGCCAAAAGCACAAAATCCGGCATCGCTTCGGTATAGGAGTTTGACAGGCGGTTGCCATGCAGCAACTGCTGCCATTGGCGCACCATCCCCATATACTGGTTATTCAGAATGAATATTTTGATCGGCGCGTTGTGCTGAATGGCAGACGACATTTCCTGAATGCACATCTGTACCGATGCGTCACCGGCAACGCTGACAACCAGGCTTTCAGGATGGGCAATCTGAACGCCAAGAGCGGCGGGCAAACCGTAGCCCATAGTGCCCAACCCACCCGACGTCATCCAGCGGTTCGGTTGTTCAAAGCCATAAAATTGCGCCGCCCACATCTGGTGCTGACCAACCTCGGTGGTGATGTAGCTATCCAGATGTTTCGTCTTCTCGTAGAGACGTTCAATCGCATATTGCGGCATGATGACATCGCCGGATTGCGTATAGGAAAGCGACTTGCGGGCGCGCCATTTCGAAATCTGCGCCCACCAATCCTCAAGATGTTTCTTGTCCGGACGTTTGGAGCTGGCGCGCCACAAGCGAACCATATCTTCCAGAACCAGTCCAACATCACCCAGGATCGGAATATCAACCCGTACGTTTTTGTTGATCGAAGACGGATCAATATCAATATGAATTTTCTTCGAATTCGGTGAAAAAGCGTCCAGTCGTCCGGTGATGCGGTCGTCGAAACGAGCGCCTATGCAGACCATCACGTCGCAGTCATGCATTGCCATATTCGCTTCATACGTGCCGTGCATGCCCAGCATGCCCATCCATTTTTCACCGGAAGCAGGGTATGCGCCAAGTCCCATCAGAGTGGAGGTGATCGGGAATCCAGTCAGATCAACCAGTTCGCGCAGCAATTGGCAGGCTTCCGGTCCTGAATTCACAACGCCACCGCCGGAATAGATGATCGGACGCCGCGCGCCCTCCATCAACTGAATAGCTTCACGGATCTTTTCCAAGTCGCCCTGCATCTTCGGTTTGTAGGGCGTGTTGGAAGGTACGGCCGACGGCGCAACGTAGGTGCCCGTGGCAAACTGAACATCCTTCGGCACATCGATAACCACAGGGCCGGGACGGCCGGAAGTCGCAATACGGAAAGCCTCGTGAATAGTCCTGGCCAGGTCGTTGACGTCCTTCACCAACCAATTGTGTTTGGTGCAAGGTCGGGTAATTCCAACAGTGTCGCATTCCTGAAATGCGTCAGAACCGATCAGCGTCGTCGGTACCTGTCCAGATATGCAGACCAATGGGATGGAATCCATCAAGGCATCCTGCAAAGGCGTCACCGCATTGGTTGCGCCAGGACCGGAGGTCACCAGCATAACACCGGGCTTGCCGGTGGAACGGGCGTAACCTTCAGCCGCATGCCCTGCCCCTTGCTCGTGACGCACCAGAATGTGCTGAATATCGTCCTGCTGAAAGATTTCATCATAGATTGGCAGAACGGCTCCGCCCGGATAGCCGAAAATATGTTCTACGCCATTGTCCTTCAAAGCCTGAATGACAATTTCGGCCCCTGTCATCTGATTGTCTTTGCCAGTCATCTATCTCTTCATCCCGAATTTTCTGCGCGTCACTAGCCTGTTTTGAGACATAAAAAAAGGCCCCTTTGAGGAGCCTCGGTAGCGCATGGGTGCTTTCGCCGGATGGTTACACCATCCTGCCCATGCGCCGTCCCACCACGATAAGTACAATATTGGTTTTCATGGCCGGAATTGTTAGTGGCATTCCGCCAATGCGTCAACCGTCAAAAAGCCGGACAAGGGCATTTTTCCGGCAACGCCAATCATGCAAAAATTATGATGCTGCTAAACCTCCCGTTAAGGCCAGAAAGCTAGAATATTCCCACTGTTGAACAGAAAGTGCCTTATGACGGAACATCGTAGCGAGTTGACACAGGGCGAAACCGACCCTCAAGGCCGCGAATTGCGTGGTCTTTACCCCCCTGGCAACCGCCGGATGGGCCATGTCGTTGCGTGCTCCGGTTCCCGTGCAACAATTGCCGCCACGGCACAACATGGGGCCACGGACAAAACCGAACTGTGGTCGGTTGGCCGCCTGATTTCCATTTCTGTAGACAAAAACCGCGTTGTCGCTCTTGTCAATTCCATGCACACAAGGGATGAAAGCTGGTCGCTGGACACGGACAATGAGTTTTTCGTTGACGTTGAACTTCTCGGCGAAGTTCGTGTGGAAGATGACGGTACGGAAGAATTTTCGACCGGTATCAGCCGGTACCCATATCTGGGAGCCGTGGCCCACCGCATACGCGCTGCCGACCTGCGTCGCGTCTATGACACAGGAAAGAATGACAACTGCCCTATTGGCACCCTGACGCAGGATTCGAGTATCGAGGCGGCAATCCACATCCCTTCAATGTTGTCAAAACACTTTGCCGTCGTGGGTTCCACCGGCGTGGGTAAATCGACAGCCGTTTCGCTTCTTCTGCGTAAGTCTGTCGAGGCCGACCCAAAATTGCGCGTGCTCATTCTCGATCCGCACAACGAATTTGCCGCCGCATTTCCTGACCTCGCGGTTGTCATCGACACGGAGACGCTTGACCTGCCATTTTGGTTGATGCGCCTGGAAGAGTTCGCGGAAGTCATCTTCCGTGGCCGCCCTCCAGTTGCCGAAGAACTAGACTTTCTTCGCGACATGATCCCTGAAGCCAAACGGTCATTTCGCGGCGAATCCGCATTCATGCGTAGACAGGCGGAGAAAACCGCGGTTACGGCTGACACGCCCGTACCTTACCGTATTTCCGACCTGATGGCATTGATCGATGATCGTATTGGCAAACTGGAAGGCCGAAACGAAAAGCCGCATCTGCGTTCGCTGAAGTTGCGCCTCATGGCAGCCGTCAATGACCCGCGCTACCACTTCATGTTCTCTTCGAACACGATTTCCGACAATATCATGGAAACGATCCAGACCATCTTCCGCATACCGGGTGACGGCAAGCCGATTACGACATTCCAGCTTTCCGGCATTCCCTCGGAAATTGTCAACTCGGTTGCTTCGGTCCTCACCCGTATGGCTTTTGAAATTGGCCTCTGGTCTGAAGGCGCTGTCCACATGCTGCTGGTCTGCGAGGAAGCCCACCGCTATGTGCCCTCAGAACAGTCACTGGGTTTCTTCCCAACACGCCAGGCTATTGCGCGCATCGCCAAGGAAGG
Source organism: Ensifer sp. (assembly GCA_050306195.1). GTDB lineage: Bacteria > Pseudomonadota > Alphaproteobacteria > Rhizobiales > Rhizobiaceae > Ensifer_A. The sequence continues at coordinate 5,541 of JBNLGT010000014.1, read as the reverse complement.
TCGTAAATACGGTGTCTCCCTTGGCATTATCACCCAGAGACCCGGCGAGCTGGACCAGACTATTCTCTCCCAGTGCTCAACGGTCTTCGCCATGCGTCTGGCTAACGAGCGCGACCAGGAAATTATCCGCTCGGCAATTCCAAACTCCTCAACCTCCACAATGAGCTTCATCTCATCCATAGGTAACGGGGAGGCTATTGCCTTTGGTGAAGCCGTTGCTGTGCCCATGCGCATGAAGTTCGAGCGCGTATTGCCGCAGCGCCTGCCCAAAGCACATCTGATGACGATAGAGAACGACACGGACGAATACGATTCCGTCGATCTACGCAATATCGTCACCCGTATGCGGTCTGTGGCCGGCGAACCGGACATTTCCGACTTTCAAAATCGCTATGAAGCTTCGAAAACACAGCCGGGCGACAGCGACGCCGTCGACCACGGCGAGCCACAGCCTGCTTCTCAAGGCGTTCAGGCACCACCAAAACCTTTGATACCGACAGATATCGGAGTGGAAACAGAACCTCGTGAAACGGGCCTGGAACCTTACCGCCCTGAAATGCTGCCCGGCGCAGCAGCACCAGCAAAACCCCAGTTCACGCAGCCCCGCACGAATATCGACAACCCGCCGCCAATCCAGCCGCGCGAGCAGATCAATATTCGCAAAGAGCCGACCTCAATCCGGCGTGAACCGGGAATGTCGTTGAGAGAAAGCATCTTGAAAAAGCCGCTTTCCAGTCTCTACGATCGCGACTGATTATACGGATCAACCCGCTCCCAGCTTTCATCCATTTGGTTGCGAAACCAGGTCATTTGCCGCTTTGCGTATTGCCGCGTTGCCGCAGATGCTTTTTCAATCACCTCCTGGCGGCTCATCTGCCCCTTTAGCATGGCGGAAATCTGCGACACGCCGATTGCCTTCATGGCTGGCGCATCAGCGGGTGGATTGAGAGCCAGCAGCGCCTGCACCTCGTCTACAGCACCGTCATCCATCATCCGTTCAAAGCGGCGGTCAATCCGCGCATGAAGAACAGAGCGCTCTGGCAGAACAACAAATTTACGCGCCCGCGCCGGATCAACAACCATCTCTCCCGCTTGTTCTTGAAAATGAGAAATCGGCTTTCCGCTGGCTTGGAAAACCTCAAGCGCACGAACAATGCGTTGTCCGTCATTGGATTTGATCCGCGCCGCACCAAGCGCATCACATGCGCTAAGTTCCAGGTGAAGCGCCTCCGCCCCCTCGTCTTCCAACCGTTGACGAAGACGGTCGCGAATTTCTGGCGGCACCACTGGCATTTCTGACAATCCGCCCGCAAGCGCCCTGAAATAAAGCCCCGTGCCGCCAACAAAGACGGGCACCTTGCCAGCAATGCGGCACGCCTTCACCTCTGCATCCGCCGCACGAAGCCACGCGCCGGTTGAATAGGTCTCAGGAGCTGGGACATATCCATAAAGCCGGTGCTCAACGCCCTCCATCTCCTCCAATGAAGGCCGCGCAGTCAACACCCTCAGCGTGTCATAGATCTGCATACTGTCAGCATTGATGACGACGCCGTCTACGCGTTTTGCCCATTCCAGCGCCAATGCAGACTTGCCGCCTGCGGTTGGCCCGGTTATCAGGATCGCATCAATGTCTTCACCCAAGGTTTTCTCCATGGCTTCTGTTGCCACGCTTATCGCCAATCCGTCAAACCCTCTTCTGATCCCTGCGCTGGGGGAGCAAGCAGCTGAGCACGTCAAAGCATCCGGCCTCTACTGGCTGGCGGACGGCATTGCCTGCGATATTGCATTACGCGATGACGCTGACCTTTCAGACGCTGAAAGCAAACTCCGCGCGGTGATTTCGGATCAACCTATTGATATCGTTGTGCAGAACGCAGAAACGCGGCGCAAGAAGTTGCTCATTGCCGATATGGATTCCACCATGATCGGTCAGGAATGCATTGATGAACTCGCCGCCGAGGTTGGCTTGAAAGAGCAAGTCTCCATTATTACCGCCCGCGCCATGAATGGTGAAATAGCGTTTGAACCGGCTTTGCGCGAACGTGTCGCCCTATTGAAGGGCCTGCCCATCTCGGTGGTTGATCAGGTGATTGAAAAACGCATCACACTTACGCCCGGAGGGCGCGAACTGATCGCCACCATGAAAGACAACGGGCATTATACCGCACTTGTGTCCGGCGGCTTTACCGTATTTACCAGCCGCATAGCAGCTACGCTCGGCTTTGATGAAAACCGGGCCAACATTCTGCTCGAAGAAGGCGGCACGCTGACCGGCGAAGTGGCCGAGCCCATATTGGGCAAACAGGCAAAGGTAGATTCACTCAATGATATCGCACGCACGCTTGGCCTCCACACAAACGAGGCAATAGCTGTTGGTGACGGCGCAAACGACCTTGGCATGTTGCACTTGGCAGGTTCCGGCGTCGCGCTCCATGCAAAGCCTGCAGTTGCAGCCGAAGCCAAGATGCGGATCAACTACGGTGACCTGACAGCGCTTCTTTATATTCAAGGCTACCGCAAGGCAGACTTTGTGTCGTGACCATTCTGCAAACGCCGCGCCTGTTATCCAGACCGTGGAAACCGGCGGACGTGGAATCATTTGCAGACCTATGCGCCGATCCCGAAGTCATGGCGCTCCTTGGAGGCGTCCAATCGCGCGAGGCAGCCGCCGCTGTCATTGGCAAGGCGATGGAGCACCAGGCCCGCTTTGGCATCTGGATTCAGCCGTTGTTACTGCGTCAAACCGGCGAATTCATTGGCATTGCCGGAATTGCGGAAGTGATGTTCGATGCGCCATTCGGACCGACCGTTGAAATCGGCTGGCGGCTGGCCCGGCCTCATTGGGGCAATGGCTATGTTACTGAAATTGCCCGCGAACACCTCCGCTACGGCTTTGACGTTTTGGATCTCAATGAAATCGTATCATTCACGGTTCCGCAAAACACCCGCTCACGCGCAGTGATGCAGCGTCTCGGCATGATCCACGATCCGGCGCGCGATTTTGATCATCCCCGTGTAGGCGATGACATGCCGCACCTCAAACACCACGTGCTTTATTCATTGAGCCGCCCAAATTGGCGGGCAGCCGCTTCATAACCACCAAAACAAGGCCGCATATTACCAAGACGGCGGCGATTAGCTTCGTGGGTCCAAGTGTTTCACCGAACACGAGTGCCGCCGACGACATCCCGAACACGGGAACAAGCAATGAAAACGGCGCCACCTGCCCCGCCCCATATATCTTGATGAGATAACCCCAGGCGGCAAAACCAAAGATAGTCGCACCATAAGCGATATAAACCGCCGCGCCCAAGCCTGCCCATGTCATCGACGTCAGCGCCGCATAATCAGCTTCCCATCCCTCAAAGATGAAAGAAATCAAAAGGAGCGGTAGCGGGGCGACAACGCTGACATGCACCATAAGACGCAGCATATCGACATTGCCCGCCTTTTTCATCAACAGGTTCGAACACGCCCAGAAGAATGCGGCGCCGATCAACATGCACAGCCCAACAAGAGAAACCGTACCGTCCACCGTCGTCATGATCAGCCCGATCCCGCCAAATGCGATGGCGATACCCAGCACTTGCATCCTCGTCGGTCGCTCACCGAGAAGGGCCGCAGCCAGAATAACAGTGAAAAACGCCTGCATCTGCAGAACCAGCGATGCAAGACCGGGCGGAACACCGATCTTCATCCCCACAAAGAGCAGCGAAAACTTGATGACACCCAGAAACATGCCAATACCGAAGATAAGCCGATACGGCACATCGGGGCGCGGAAGGATCAGAGCCAATGGCGCCGCCGCCAAAAAGAAACGTATGGCAGAGAAGAAAATCGGCGGGAAATTTTCAATCCCAATCTTGATGACAACAAAGTTGAAACCCCATACCAGGGCAACAACGAGCGCAAGTACAATGTGAAGCGGACGCATATTAATCTTTCGCAGGAATGGCCGGGTGTCGAAACGACATTAGCGCCATGTTCGCCCATTTCTCATTCAACTTGCTGATAGACCCATTCAAATAGAACGGGACCCGGCACATCAATCCAAAAGCAATGACAGAAACCGGAGATTGCCTTCGGCATCGGATACCAACACTTGGGCATTGCGCCGTCCTTCTTCGCGAAGCTTGTTGATTTTCTCCGCAAAAGCATCAGGACTGTCGACAAACTCCTGGCTAACTTCAACAATCACGTCCCCAGCGACAACTCCTTCTTTTGCCGCAGTACTCCCCTGCTCCACCTCGCTCACCAACACGCCTTCGACGGAGGCATCGATGCCATTGTCTGCGCGTACGGCTTCATCGAGTGGCACGAGAAGCATCCCCAACACAGGCAGGTCAGCAACAGCCGGCTCGTCTCCTTCATCCAGCGGCACCTCGCCCTGATCCGTTTCAGCCGGCGCTTCCGCTACGTCATCTGGCTCTTCTTCTGCCAGAGCCAGATGCACAGTAATGTCCATCGTTTTCCCATTTCGCAAGACGGTGACTGGCAGGCCCTCGTCAACGGGACTTTCCGCGACAAGACGCGCGAGATCCCTGGCGCTTTTGATGTCCCGGCCATTAAATTTCAGTACAACATCGCCCGCAAGCAGCGGCCCCTTTGAAGACGGTCCGTTATCAATGATCCCTGCAATCAACGCACCGCGCGGTCGATCTACGCCCAAAGCCAGCGCCACATCGTCCTCAACCCGCTGGATACGTACACCCAGCCAGCCACGCCGCGTTTGGCCAAACTCCCTCAACTGGCGAATAACATGGGAAGCAATTTCAGATGGCGTCGCAAAGCCAATACCGATCGAGCCGCCACTGGGGCTAATAATGGCCGTATTCACCCCGATGACATCGCCATACATATTAAACAACGGGCCGCCCGAGTTCCCCTTATTGATGGCAGCATCTGTCTGCAGAAAATCGTCAAAAGGGCCCGCATTGATATTGCGCCCGCGCGCCGAAACGATGCCAAGGGTCACTGTTCCGCCGAGGCCAAAAGGGTTGCCGATAGCCATCACCCAATCGCCGATCCGCATTTCATCTGAATTGCCAAACCGGACGGCCTTCAGCGGCTTTTTCGGCGTTACCCTCAAAAGCGCCAGATCCGTCTTCCTGTCCGTCCCAACCAGCTCCGCGTCCAGTTTGCCCCCATCGGCAAAATTCACGGTAATACGGGTCGCGCCTTCGATCACGTGATTGTTGGTGACTATGTAGCCGGCTGGATCAATGACAAACCCCGATCCGAGTGAGGTAGCATTGCGACCGGAGCGGTCATGACCACCCTTGTCATCAAAGAAATCACGAAAATATTCCTGAAAAGGCGCATCTTCATCAACCAGAGGCGCAGGGTCGTCGTTTCCATCACCACCCGCCTTCTGTGAGATCGCTATATTCACAACAGCATCCTGCAACCGCTCCGCGAGGTCAGCGACAGAGGCTGGACCGCTGGAAAGATCACGCGCCTCAAGCTGCTCACTGACAAGCAATAGACTTGCGGCCATCGCAATGGCTGCACATATCTGGTAGGCGCGGCGCGGCATCAATG
>JBNLGT010000013.1:0-51371 GCA_050306195.1 Ensifer sp. | reverse complement strand
GCAATGTCGGGGTTGCGACGGAAGGCGGCAAGTGCAGCCGTGGCGAGTTCCGGCAGGCTGGTTCCAATGGCAACCACAGTCAGTCCAATTACGGCGTCCGAAATACCAAAGTCACGCGCGATGCTTGTTGCTCCACGGATCAACATCTCCGCACCGACAAAAAGCACAACCAGTCCGCCTAACACCTGCGGAATGGAAACTTTTAGCGGCTCGACGGGCTCAAGAACCTCCTCCGCAATGACCGTTCCCCCTTCAGCGCGGCCCTTGCGGTAGGACCAAAAGAGATAAAGTGCAAGCATGGCCAGCATAACGATGCCCGCCACACGCCCGATTTCGTCATATTGCACCAGAAGCAGTGAAAGCAGCGCTACGGCAAGCATGATCAGCACGTTGCGCGGGGCGGAGCCATCCCATTTGTGCATCGGAAAAATCAGTGCGCCGGTGCCGATAATCAACAGGATATTGGCTGTGGAGGAGCCGACAACATTGCCCAGCGCAATCGCTGGTGCGCCGGAAAGGGCTGCACGCACCGATACTAGAAGCTCCGGCACAGAGGTGCCAAAGCCCACAATAACCAGAGAGACAAGGAGCGTTGGCATGCCGAGCATTTTGGCCAGCGACACGGAGCCTTTCAAAAGCCATTCAGCTCCGAAATAAAGCGCGAGCAGCCCACCGGCCACGAGAAGAAAATCCATCAAGCTTGCCCCATTTGTAAATAAAACGCCCTGCGCCTCATTTAGGTGCGGAGACTGGTATTTACAGCCAGTCCGCCAAACATTTCTTTATATTGGTAGAGGATATTGCCGGTGGATGGCGCTGATCTCCTGAAGCGTTTCTTCAGAGAGCGACACATCGGCGGCGCCAATGTTGATTTTCAGCTGTTCCATACTCGTCGCACCAATGATCACCGATGTCATGAAATTGCGTGACAGGTTGAAGGCGAGCGCCAGTTGCGCCAGCGGAATGCCATTCTTTTCTGCAACCCGGGCATATGCCATCACAGGTGCTTGCCAATGGTCTTTCGCCAATCGGCCGCCAAGGTCTTCGTTGATGGATGCCCTCGACCCCGCAGGAACCGCACCGCCCAGATATTTGCCGGACAAAATGCCTGCAGCGAGCGGCGAATAAGCGAGAAGGCCGACCTTGGTGTGATGCGCAATTTCGGCCATGTCGAGATCAAATTTTCGATCAAGCAGGCTATATTCATTCTGGACCGATTGAATGCGCGGCAGGCCGTTTTCTTCTGCGAGGCGAAGCATGGTCATGACGCCCCATGATGTGTCGTTTGAAAGGCCGATTTCTCTGATCTTGCCAGCTTTTTGATGTTTGCCCAGCGTCTCGAGAATGGCGTGCAGGTCGGCAATTTCTTTGGTCGTGTCCTGTCTTGAGGCGTCATAGCCCCAGTTTTGGCGGAAGGCGTAAGAACCGCGGTTGGGCCAGTGAAGTTGGTAGAGATCGATATGGTCGACACCCAGTCGTTTAAGGCTCATGTCCAACGCATTGTCGATTTCTTCAGGAGAGATGGGCGCGCCGTTGCGGATATAGGGCCGCCCGTTGCCGGTGATCTTGCTGGCAAGGACAACCTGATCGCGCTTGCCGTTTTTCTTGAACCAGCTTCCGATATATTGCTCGGTCAGTCCTTGTGTCTCAGGCCCTTGTGGCGTTGTCGGGTAGAGTTCCGCCGTATCCCAGAACATAACGCCGTTTTCCAGCGCATAATCCATCTGTTTATGCGCTTCGATTTCGGAGTTCTGCGAACCCCAGGTCATCGTGCCCAGACAAATCTCAGAGACCTTGATGCCGCTCTGGCCAAGTTCTTTATATTTCACTTTGCAATCTTCCTCGTTTTCTGTGCCGCAAGATATGCAGTGGGTAGAAAAGTTCAAGGCTGGCGGCAGTTGTCCGCCGTCGCCGCCTTGACTTGGCCGTCAAGAATGTGAATGGAAAAGGAAAGAATTTGGGAATTCAGGGAAACATCCATGGCAATCGCATTTACCTTTCCGGGGCAGGGCAGCCAGTCTGTAGGCATGGGCAAGGAGCTGGCCGACGCCTTTCCGGAAGCCAGAGCCGTCTTTGACGAGGTTGATGAGGCGCTCGGCGAAAAACTGTCCACCATCATGTGGGACGGGCCGGAAGAGACACTGACGCTGACAGCCAATGCCCAGCCGGCGCTCATGGCTGTGTCCATGGCTGCAATACGCGTTATGGAAGCGCGCGGTCTGGTCCTTAAGGACAAGATTGCTTATGTGGCAGGTCATTCGCTTGGTGAATATTCCGCCCTTTGCGCGGCTGGCACATTTTCGCTCGCTGACACGGCGCGCCTTCTGCGCATCCGTGGCAACGCCATGCAGGCTGCCGTGCCTGCAGGCAAGGGCGCCATGGCGGCCATCATCGGTCTTGAACATGGCGACGTAGAAGCGGTTTGCGCCGAAGCGTCTGCGGCTGGCGCATGTCAGATTGCAAATGATAATGGCGGCGGTCAGCTGGTGATTTCCGGCGAAAAGGCGGCAGTTGAAAAGGCGGCTGAACTTGCCAGCGCCAAGGGTGCAAAGCGCGCCATCATGCTTCCCGTCTCCGCACCGTTCCATTCAAGCCTTATGGGGCCTGCCGCTGACGCCATGCGCGAAGCGCTGGCCAATGTGGAAAAGCACAATCCGGTCGTTCCGGTGATTGCCAATGTGCGGGTTGAGCCGATATCCGACGCCGCCACAATTGCCGATCTCCTGGTGGAACAGGTAACGGGCCAGGTCCGCTGGCGCGAAACGGTGGAGTGGTTTGGCGCCAACGGTGTCGATACACTCTATGAAATTGGCTCCGGGAAAGTTCTGACAGGTCTTGCCCGTCGCATCGACCGCAATGTCAACGGTATTGCCGTCAATACTGCGGATGATGTCGCCAAGGCGTTGGAGACACTGCTCGGCTGAACCCGACTGAATGATTATCAAGGACTGAAAACATGTTTGATCTAACCGGCCGCAAGGCACTGATTACCGGCGCATCCGGCGGCATTGGCGAGGAAATCGCGCGCATTTTGCACGCTCAGGGGGCGATTGTCGGCTTGCACGGCACACGCGTGGAAAAACTGGAGGCGCTGGCCGCAGATCTGGGTGAGCGCACACATATTTTTCCAGCCAATCTTTCGGATCGCGATGAAGTGAAGGCGCTCGGACAAAAGGCCGAAGAGGCGCTTGAAGGCGTCGATATCCTGGTCAACAATGCCGGTATCACCAAGGATGGCCTTTTCGTTCGCATGTCGGATGATGACTGGGATGCAGTCATGGAAGTCAATCTGACCGCCATGTTCCGCCTGACACGCGAACTGACCCACCCGATGATGCGTCGCCGCTATGGCCGCATCATCAATATTACCTCCGTTGTTGGCGTGACGGGAAATCCGGGGCAGGCCAACTATTGCGCCTCCAAAGCTGGCATGATTGGCTTTTCCAAGTCCTTGGCGGCTGAAATTGCGCCGCGCAATGTGACGGTAAACTGTGTGGCGCCGGGCTTCATTGAAAGCGCGATGACCGACAAGTTGAATGACAAGCAGAAAGACGCCATCATGGGCGCAATCCCCATGCGCCGCATGGGCACAGGCGCAGAGGTTGCATCTGCCGTTGCTTATCTTGCCTCAAGCGAGGCTGCTTATGTCACTGGCCAGACGATCCACGTCAACGGCGGCATGGCAATGATCTGATGTATCCGCGCTCCAGGCCTTCGGGATGCATTTGATGTTGACCGGAGGCTGTTGCGTCAATTTCAGGCTTTGACTTCGTGTTAAAGCGTGTTAATCGGGCGTCTGACTGAAGTCAGTCACCCGGAACCTGGTGTTAAATCGGTTTATTTAAGCTGGTCAAAAGCCGGGCGGGGATTGAGAACGCGCCGTACTGTCATCGGCACAGACACGGTGAAAAACAAATAGGCGGAGCCCGAAAAGGCCTCGCAAAAAGGACAAGGGTCGAGGATACCGACATGAGCGATATCGCAGAACGCGTGAAGAAAATTGTTGTTGATCATCTTGGCGTTGACGCCGACAAGGTTGTCGAAGGCGCAAGCTTTATCGACGATCTGGGTGCAGATTCACTCGACACCGTTGAACTTGTCATGGCTTTCGAAGAAGAGTTCGGCATCGAAATCCCTGATGATGCTGCCGATTCCATCCTGACTGTTGGCGATGCCGTCAAGTTTATTGAAAAGGCTCAGGCCTAATCAATTCGTCTGGAATCGACCAGAAGAGTGGGCTTGGCCCGCTCGGGTCCGGTCTTCCGGGCCCTTTTTGTGTTAGGTGCAGGGCCGACGATCAGCGGATTGCGCGTTCTATGGACCGCCTCCGGGGAACCCCGGACACCTGAATCGGAAAAAATCCTGGAACTGTGGACCCCGATTCGCCGTCCGGATTTTTCGTGAAGCTAAAAAGTTTGAGCGTTCCTGCGAATTTGCAAATGGCGGAAACGCTCCAGGGGAGCGACAATGAGGCGTGTTGTAATCACCGGTCTGGGTATGGTGACCCCGCTGGGATGCGGTGTTGACGAGACTTGGAAGAACCTTCTGGCTGGCAAGAGCGGAGCCGTGAAGGTCAGCGATTTCGAGACGGAAGATCTCCCCGCAAAAATTGCCTGCCGTATTCCTTTTGGCGACGGAAACAATGGTACGTTCAACGCCGATGACTGGATGGAAGTGAAGGAGCAACGCAAGGTTGATCCTTTCATCATCTATGGCATGGCTGCAGCCGATATGGCGCTCAACGACGCTGACTGGCACCCGGAAAACGACGATGACCAATGCGCAACGGGTGTGCTCATTGGTTCAGGTATCGGTGGCATCGAGGGCATTGTCGAAGCCGGCTATACTTTGCGCGACAAGGGCCCACGCCGCATTTCGCCTTTCTTCATTCCAGGCCGTTTGATCAATCTCGTATCCGGCCAGGTTTCCATTCGTCACAAGCTGCGCGGCCCCAACCATTCCGTGGTTACGGCCTGCTCCACCGGCGCACATGCCATTGGCGACGCCTCTCGCCTGATTGCGCTGGGCGACGCTGATGTGATGGTGGCAGGTGGTGCGGAATCGCCGATCAGCCGAATTTCACTTGCCGGTTTTGCCGCCTGCAAGGCGCTCTCAACCGCCTACAACGACACGCCGGAGAAGGCTTCACGTCCCTATGACCGCGATCGCGATGGTTTCGTCATGGGCGAGGGGGCCGGTATTGTCGTTCTGGAAGAGTTGGAACACGCCAAGGCGCGTGGTGCAAAAATCTACGCCGAAGTGGTCGGTTACGGCCTGTCGGGCGATGCCTATCACATTACCGCGCCGTCTGAAGACGGTGACGGTGCGTTCCGTTGCATGACCATGGCCCTCAAAAGGGCAGGCCTGACCGCCGCGGATGTCGATTATATCAACGCTCATGGCACCTCCACCATGGCCGATACGATTGAGCTTGGCGCTGTGGAACGTCTTGTTGGGGAACATGCCCCGAACGTCTCCATGTCCTCTACCAAGTCCGCAACCGGGCACCTTTTGGGTGCGGCGGGTGCAATCGAGGCGATCTTCTCAACGCTGGCGATCCGCGACAATGTGGCCCCGCCAACGCTCAATCTCGATAATCCGGATGTTGAAACAAAAATCGATCTGGTTCCGCATCAGGCCCGCAAGCGCGAGGTCAATGTTGCGCTTTCCAACTCCTTCGGCTTTGGCGGCACCAACGCTTCGCTGGTTCTCAAACGTTTCAGCGGAGAGTGAACAGAAGAGGTGGAGACAAGGCAAAAAGTCCCGTTTTTGCCGTATTGACGCATAAAAGATAATAGCGAACCGTTATTGGTTCGATTTACGCCAGTTTGAGGAAAGACGTTGAACGAGACCAACGAAAACAACAACGGAAAGTCAGATAATGAGGGCGCTTCTTCCCGTCCCATTATCCCTGTCTCGGCCAAGGAGGCGCTCAGGCCAGAACGCGTGCCTGCACCGCCTGTGCGTTCAAAAAAGTCACGCAGCCAAGTGGTAATTTTCCTCAACTTTGTCATGACTTCGGTCGTTTTGGTCACGATTGCGCTGGGCGGGATTATTTACTACGCCCTGTCGCAATATTCCAAGCCGGGCCCTGCGGAGGTCAACAAGAGCGTCATCATCAGGCAGGGCGCCGGGATGGGCGAAATTGCTTCCATTCTTGAGCGCCAGAATATCGTTACGGATGGACGTATCTTCCAATATGTCTCGCGCGCCTATTTGCAGGACCGGACGTTGAAGGCTGGCGAATACGAGATCAAGGCTCATGCCAGCATGCATGAGGTTGCCGATCTGATCGCCTCAGGCAAGTCAATTCTGTATTCGGTTACCATTCCTGAAGGCCTGACCAGCAAGCAGGTTTTCATGCGCCTTAAGGAAGACGCATCGCTGGATGGTAACCTGCCGGATGAGCTGCCAGGTGAAGGCAGCCTGCGGCCGGAGACCTACAAATTCACGCGCGGCACGACGCGTAGCGAAATCGTCGCACAGATGAAAAAGGCGCAAGCAGATTTGGTCGACGCTATCTGGGCCAAGCGTGATGACGGACTTCCAATTACGACCCGCGACGAATTCGTTACGCTGGCATCGATTGTTGAAAAGGAAACGGGAAAGGCTGATGAACGCTCCCGCGTTGCTGCCGTATTCCTCAACAGGCTCAAAAAAGGCATGCGCCTGCAGTCAGATCCGACCATTATTTATGGCCTGTTTGGCGGTGACGGCAAGCCAACGGATCGACCGATTTATCAATCGGATCTGAAAAAGGAAACGCCGTACAATACCTATATTATTGACGGCTTGCCGCCGACGCCGATCGCCAATCCGGGCCGTGCCTCGCTGGAAGCCGTTGCCAACCCGTCACAAACGAATGACCTTTATTTTGTGGCGGACGGAACGGGTGGGCATGTTTTTGCGCAAACGCTGGAAGAACATAATGCCAATGTGAAGCGCTGGCGTAAGATTCGTGCGGACCGCGATGCTGCGACTGATGGCAACGGTAACTAAGCCTGAGCCTTGGGGGGCAACACCACAGCTGCGGGATGGGCTGGCTGTGTTGGTTCCAAAGAGATAGCGCCTAGGTGAGGAATCGGTTTATCTTGGCGGGATGCAGGCGCATGAAGTTTGTCGGTCCTCATGAGTTGCAGCGGATGCAACTGCGGACGGAAAGATGAAACATCAATTGACGCGTGGCTGAGTCGCGGGGCAGCTGCGGCATTCATCGATAGGCATTGTTCAGGGGACAGCAATGGCATTGCAATCAATGACCGGTTTTGCCCGGGCTGAGGGAACAAGCGGGCGTTATCGCTGGGTGTGGGAACTACGCTCGGTCAACGGCAAGGGGCTGGACGTTCGACTGCGGCTCCCGCCCGGTCTTGAAGTCCTCGAGGGCGAATGTCGCCAGCAGCTGTCAGACGTTTTTTCCCGTGGGAATTTGCAGGTCAGTCTCAATGTTTCAACGCTGGAGGAAAAGGTTGAAGCGGTTATCAACAAAGACGCCCTTGACGCACTTCTGGCGCTGAAGGAAAGCCTGTCGGACCGGATTGATCCTTCCCCATTGAAATTTGATACGCTGCTTACAACCCGCGGCGTCGTGGAATTCAAAGAACCAGAGGAAGACAAAGCCGCCATTGATGGGCGCAATCTTGATTTTTTGGGGGGGCTTGCAAGCGCCGTCAGCGCTATGCGCGAGATGCGTGAGCGGGAGGGCAAAGCCCTTTGTGAGGTTCTCTTGGCCCAAGTGGCGGGCATAGAGGCGCTGACGTTGCAGGTAGAAGCGGATCCGTCGCGCACAACCGAGGAAATAGCCCTGCGATTGAAGCGTCAGGTGGAGACCCTTTTGGGTGAAGCTTCAGGACTTGATCGGGAACGCCTCTACGCAGAGGCGGCGCTGTTGGCGGCAAAGTCGGATTTGCGGGAGGAAATCGATCGCTTGAAAGCCCATGTCAATGCGGCGCGCGACCTGTTGGAAAAAGGTGGTCCAATAGGGCGCAAGCTCGATTTTTTGGCTCAAGAATTCAATCGTGAGACCAATACAATCTGTTCCAAATCCAATGCCGTCGCCGTGACGAATGCCGGGCTGGAACTGAAGGTGATTATCGACCAGTTCCGTGAACAGGTCCAAAATCTTGAATAGGGATAGCAATGGCTGACAATCGGGAACAAACCAACGCTGTCCAGCGGCGAGGTCTCATGGTGGTGATTTCCTCTCCGTCAGGTGCGGGAAAGTCGACGATCTCCCGCAACCTGCTGGAAAGCGATCGCAACCTTTCACTCTCCGTCAGCGTGACGACCCGCAAGAAGCGCGGTAGCGAGATTGACGGCATTCATTATTACTTCAAGTCGGTGAAGGAATTTGAACGCCTGCGTGACAGCGACGCGCTGCTGGAGTGGGCGGAGGTGCATTCCAATTTCTACGGTACTCCGCGCGAAAGCGTGGAAATTGCCATGGCGGAAGGCCGCGACATGCTGTTTGATATTGACTGGCAAGGCGCTTTGCAACTTCAAGAAAAGATGCGCGGCGACGTCGTCTCCATCTTCATATTGCCACCCTCTATTGCTGAATTGCGCTCGCGCCTGCATCGCCGTGCGGAAGATAGCGAGGATGTCATTGCGACCCGTTTGGCCAATGCAAAGTCTGAAATAGAGCATTGGCACGAATACGATTATGTCGTCATCAACGACGATCTCGACCGCGCTTTCAGCTCGGTACGTTCAATCGTTGAGGCAGAGCGCCTGCGCCGCGACCGCCGCCCGGGCCTTTTTGACTTCGTATCGGGGTTGCTGGCGGAGTAGGGCTTCAGATCAAGTTTGCCAGACGGCAGAATTCTTCCACTGAAAGGGTTTCGGCGCGTCGCTGCGGATCGATGTCAGCCCTCTGCAGCAAGGCTTCGCCACCCAACGATTTCAGGCTTTGTCGCAGCATTTTACGCCGCTGGCCAAAGGCCGCTTCCGTAACACGTTCGAGCTTTCTCACGTCGCACGGAATAGGAGCCGGGCGCGGCCTGAGGTGCACAACCGAGGAGGTGACCTTGGGTGGTGGCGTGAATGCCTGCGGTGGTACGTCGAAAGCCATTTGCGCCTCTGTCCGCCAGCCGCATAGTACTCCAAGGCGGCCATAATGGTTATCCCCGGGCTTGGCTACGATGCGTTGCCCGACCTCGCGCTGAAACATCAAGGTCAGCGATTGCCAGAAAGGCGGCCATCTTTCGGTGAGCAGCCAGTTGATCAGCAATTGCGTACCCACATTATAGGGCAGGTTGGCAATGATGCAGGCAGGGCCATCGCCGACATAGTCTGCAAAATTCACTTTCAGGGCGTCGCCCTCGATGACCTCAAGGCGCCCCGGATAATGCGCACCGATGTCTGCGAGTGCTGGCAAGCACCGGGAGTCGCGCTCCACCGCAACAAGTTTCTTTGCGCCGAGCGATAGGATAGCGCGGGTCAGTCCGCCCGGGCCCGGTCCGACTTCAAAAACGGTCATGTTTTCCAACGGGCCGGCGGTTCGCGCGATCTTCTGGGTGAGGTTCAGGTCAAGCAGGAAGTTCTGGCCAAGCGACTTTTTCGCGTCCAGCCCGTGAGCAGAAATCACTTCGGCCAACCGTGGCAACCCATCAAATGCGCTCATTGTTCGCAGCCTCCGCCTTTTTCGCCATATCGGCGGCCATCTTGAGCGCGGCTATCATACTGTCAGGTCTTGCCTTGCCGGTTCCAGCAATTGCAAAGGCCGTTCCGTGATCGGGAGAGGTGCGGATGAAGGGCAGCCCGAGCGTCACATTGACCGCGTCGTCAAAGCCTAGAGCCTTGGCTGGAATTAACGCTTGGTCGTGATACATGCAAACGGCAACATCATAGGTTTCTCGCGCGGATTTATGAAACATCGTGTCGGCGGGAAGTGGACCAGTGACATTCAGGCCTTCGCTGGCTAAAAGCTTCACAGTGGGACGAATAACGGCGTCGTCCTCTGTCCCCAGGGCTCCATTCTCACCCGCATGCGGGTTTAGACCTGCAATGGCGATGCGCGGGGAGGAAAGGCCAAAGCGAGCCCTCATATCCCTGTCCACAATGCGACAGGCCGTGGCAATCAGGTCGCCGGTAAGCCGCGTTGGGACTTCGCTTAAGGGAATATGGATTGTCACCGGAACTGTTTTCAATTCTGGCCCCGCGATCATCATGACCGGCAAAGGCGGAGTTTCGCCGTTGGGGGCTGCCAGCGCCGCCAGATATTCGGTATGCCCGGGAAATGTAAATCCGGATGCGTAGAGGACCGATTTTGCTATGGGACACGTGACAACTGCGGAAGCTTCACCCGTTTGGACCGTTTCCACCGCTCGCCTTATAGCCTCGATCGTCGACGGTGCGGTGGCTGGGGCGGGCTTGCCCGGTTTAACCGCAACGCCGGAAGGCAACGGGATGACCGGCAATGCGGCGTCAAACACATCAAGCGCGTCCTGGGGGCTGCAAGCGCGCAGCGGTGTATCAATACCAAGCCGCAATGCCCGAGCTTCCAATACATCTGGATCGCCAATTACGAAAAAGGGGGAAATATCCCGCTCTTTGCGCACCTGCCACGCAGCCATGACGATATCCGGGCCAACACCGGCCGGGTCACCCAGACTAACGGCCAGTGGGCGTGGGACTCGGCTCACCATCATCGCTATTTCTTAATGATCTGAGCCTTGGCGCGCAGTTCGTTGAGGTAGCGTTCGCTATTGGCATCTTTTGGAGCTGTGGGATTTTTCAGATCTTCAGCCTGGAAAATGACCTTGGCCGCCGTGTCGTCGGAGACCTCGCGACGCCCGCAGACAGCAAGAAACTCAACGCCCTTCTCTGTGGTTTGCGCCGAGGTCGTTCCGCCTACAGGGGTTTTCGTTACCTGCTTGACCCAACGTTCTGGCAGTTCGGGTTCGAGAATGCGTCCCAGATTGCGGATCGAAACATCATGCATCGTGGCGGCGAACACCTTGCCCTGATCGCATCCGGGATATTTCTTCCGCGCGGACTCAGCCTCGCGCTTGCGTTTGCCAAGCAGCGCGCCGCGTTTTTTCTCCGGAACAACAAAGATAACCTGCTGCAACATAAATTCCGTTGTCTTCGGTTTTTCACCCCGTTCGGTCATCCGCTCAACCAAATCCTGGATAGCCTTTGTGCCCCCGCTGCCATAACGCGCGTTGACGGCGCGCGGCCAGCTCATGGAGACAGCTATATAAGATTTGAAGTGCCCGGGCGTGACACCTGCTTGGTTAAGAATGTTGGTAAGCTGCTTTGTGGAGAGCTTGTTATTCGCGGCAAAGCGACCAAAGGCAGCCTCAACGTCTTCCGTGCTGACAGAGGCTCCGATACGAAGGATCTCTTCACGTTCCAGAACTTCGTCGATAAGCTGTTGCCGGGCAATCTCTTTGAGGTTCCCCTTGGTGCGCTGCAGTCGAAGAAAATTGATACGGTGACTTAGATCGCTCGTGGTGATGGCCTTGCCGTTGACTACTGCGACGATACCCGCTGCAAAACTTGGCGAGGAAAGGCCGATCACGGCTGGAGCCGAAAGCATCAGCGCCGCACTCAGAAAGAAAGAACGAACCGAGCCTGCAAATCTGAACATTGTGAATTCCTTCCCAATAACGGCCTCGCCGCCGATCATCTAGTGCCTCTACCACAGACATTACGTCAAGGACAAATCGCATGCAGACGTGCGGTCATATGGCCTGCATCAAGCTCTCCACCAAAAAAGTGAGGCAAAACCGTGTCTTCATATGTGACCTAGTTAGGACCAACTTCCTTTGTGGCCTCAAAGCTGCCGATTGTTCGGAAGTTCAGGCGCGCGGTGACGGTCCAGTTTGTCGTTGACAGGGCATCACCGCGGGAAAAATCGAGAGAGAAGGTCGTGCATTCGTCGCCATAAGCTAAGCTGAGCGAGTGCCCGCGCACGAGCGCGGCATCAATATCCCAGTTTAATGCACCCGAAACGCTCCAGTTTTTGCCGATGCTCTGCTTGGCAGACGCGGTCAGTTCGCGATTTTGTGTTGTCGTTCCATAACTTGGTTGTGGCGCTATCTGCGAATAGGTCAAGCCGAGCGTGGTTTTTCCATTGGAATAGCCGGCCTTGGTGTCGAGGCGTTTGAGCCCAAAGGTGGACTTGTCGAAACGACCGCTGGCCGCAACCGAAAGTCCGCTGCCTGAAAAGCCCAGGAGGCCGACATAGTCAGAAACACGGGTCTGCAGGCCGGAATCTGCGCCTGCATTGACAAGGTCGCTTGTGCCAAAGGAGTTGAGACCGGCAAGATGATAGGACTGGCCAAAAATACCGTGTACCTTCCAGCCGTTCTTGAAAGAGCCGGTGTAACGCAAGCCCAAATTGGCTCGTGTACCGCCCTCAATTCGGTCAAATCCGGAAAATTTGTCGCGCTCGAATAGCGTGGTTGCGTCAAAAACGAAACTCTGGGCATCTTCGTTCGGTAGGCCGCCAGCAAGCTGTTCGTCCGGACGAACAAATATCTGCCCTATGGGTTCGAAGATATGTGAGCTTGAGCCTGCGGTTACCAAAAGCGGATAACGCACTTCAAGGCCTGCGGTCGCCATTGTCCGCATCGCAAAGGCCCCACTATAGAAATTTCCGCCATAGGTGAGGCCGCCGCCAATCGTGTTCGGGTTCGTGACCTGAAGCATATGGGCGTCGCCTCGAACCGCCAACAACGGCGTAATCTGAAGCCCACTTTCTGTTGTTATGCTCTTTCGCCAGACAAGTTCCGTACTTAGACGGGTGGATGATCCCGGCAACCCGTGGAAACGGTCGGAACCTGTGACAGCGGTGGCCTGGTATTTTCCACGTGACAGGCTGGTGAGGTTCACCTTTGCGCTCAGTTCTCCCCCCGCAACGGGTTCCGGCGCTACATAATTGTAGTCAAGGACGGGATGAACAACTGCCTGCTGCTTTTCAGCCGCGTTTGTCGGATCTCCATTTTGAACATCGAAATAATAGCCTCTGAGATCAAAGCTGTTCTTTTTCCCAAGTCCAGTTAGGTAAACTTCGTTAGTAACAGTCGAAGAACTTAACCCAGTGAATTTGTAGGTATAGGCGAAATTGTTGTCGGTCTGCGCCAGTATATCCCAGCCGAAACTCCAGCGCGGATTGATCTTGAAGTCGCCTTTCGTGTGGATGAGGCCACGATTGGCAGCAAGAGAATCACTTGTTCCCGCTCCGAACATCGACGGGTTTTTCTGGTGGATCGCTCCAAATCGGACAGTAACTTTGCCGTTTCTAAATCGCCTACGGTACTCTGTATCGAGCAAAAGACCGCCTTTGGTGTAGTAGGTCGGCGTCAGGGTTGCGTCTGAATATTTGGAGAGCACCATGTAATAGGGAACCCGCACACCATAGCCGAGTACGCTGGAATATTCCGCAGTCGGTGTGAGAATGCCGGATTTTCGCTTTACGGTGTGATCAGGAAATTGAAGATAAGGAACATACGCCAGCGGAATCCCGAGAAGTTCAAAGGACGCATGTTGAAACTCCATTGTATGGGTTTCGTCATTCTGGGTGATTTTTTTAGCTTTCACCTGCCAGAAAGGCGCCCTTTCGGGGTGATCCGCACAGGGCTTGCAGGCTGTGTAAACGCCATTATTGAGCACCATGACGGTAGAGTTGATTCTTTGGGCGCTTTCAGCAGCAATGTGGGTGTCATCCGGTGTTTCGACCCGCAGGGCGTTAACAAAGCCGGCGGAGAAATCGTCGGTTACGTCCATGGTATCGGCATAAATACGATTACCGCCGGGTTCGATCAGCTCTACTTTGCCTTCGGCAACCATGCGCCCGCTATTTTGATCGTAAACAACGCGCTCGGCCACCAATTTGTTGCCGCCATAGGAAATCTGTACGCCGCCATCGACAACAATGCGGTTGTGGTCCTGGTCGTAGAGCAAGGTGTTGGAAGTCAGGTAGAGCTTTTCACCGTCTGCGACGCTCTGGGCAAAGAGCGGGCTCGCGGGAACGGTAAGCGCAATCATGACAAGAGCCGCGCAACGTTGCGTGGCTCTCGCGAATCCGCTTGCTCTCTTGCGGTGACTAGCCACCACTATCCGTCCTCCTGGTGCAACAGGATTGTTATTCCCACCGAGAGGGCGATAACAACCGGTGTCCATGTCGCCACAAATGGCGGGACCGCGCCGCTGCTTCCAAATACGCGTACCAATACGGATACCACATAAAGCATGAAGCCGGTTAGTATTCCACCAAAAATCATGACTCTGGATTGGCTAAAACGGCTGAATTTCAGCGAAACCGTGCCTGCGATAAACGTCATGGCGACCAGCAGGAACGGTGTGGAAAGAAGAGAATGAAATTGCGTTTCCAGCGCGCGGGTTGATAGCCCATAGGCCCGCGCAGCTTCAATTCGCTTCGGGAAGTCAAAAAAACCAATGGTTTCAACGCGTGAAAGTCGCTCTTGAACGAATTCGCGTTTCAGGTTGGTACGTACTTGTACCGTTTTGAGAACCCGATCCGGCTCACCGGGTCTAGTCTCGGTAACACCGTTTAGGATCCAGTAACCATCTTCCAAGATTGCGGCGTCCGCGTCCTGACGAAACAACACGTTTCCGTCCGAATCGAAATGGAAGAAGACCGCCTTGGACAGCTGCTTGCCCGAGGCATCCACACCTTCAGCTCCCAAAACCGTGTCGTAGTCGCTACCAATGTCGTGCAGCCATGGTACGCTGGTGAAGCTGCGTGCCTGCTGTCCGCTGGCGCCGCCTTCAAGGTCGAGAGATGCACGCGTGGCGGCCGCCCCCACGGGGTTCAACACGGTAACCGCCAGAATGCCGGTCAGCAAAGCGCCAGCGACAAAAGGCGATATGAACTGCCATACAGAGATACCTGCCGCGCGTGTGACAACAAGCTCATATTTCCGGTTCAGCGCCACCATGGTCGTCATGCCGCTGAAAAGCGCAATAAACGGAACTGTTTGCTGGAGGAACTGAGGCAAGCGTAGCAGGGTCAGCCAAAGCAGGCCCGTGTAGCCAAGAGCACTCGAGAACCGGCTGGAATTCTCCGACAGGTCAATCAGGAAAATGATAGCGAAAATACCGGCGAAAAACCAACCTGCGGTAATCATATATCGCTTGAAGAAGTAGCGCCCGAGCGTCGAGAAAATCATGACGCGCCTCCGCTTCCCTGCCTGCGCGGAATCAGGGAGGCCACATGTGTTTTCAGCGCATTCAAAGTCATGCGCAGTCGCGATTGTTTGAGCCTGTTTGCGCGGAAGATCATGAAGAGCGACAGGAGGGCGACTGCCGCTGGTACGGCATAAAGAACAGGGACCAAGTCTCCATCCCGTGAAACCTGGTTGGAAAGATAAAATGAGAGCCAGCGAAGGCCGAACGCGAGGGCGAACGACAAAATGACCGGGCTGATCCGTTTTTCGCGGTGAGATCGTGCGTCTCCCGCCAGCACAAACGCCACAAGCGCATAAACGAAGGGAAACGTCCATTCGGTCAATCGGCGATGCAATTCGGCGCGATAAATACCCGGCGCGCTTTTGTAATACGGGTCCTCAGGATCAGGATTGAACAGATAAGGCAAGTCCCGGTCCACCTCGGTCAGCGTGGTCTTGCTGCGGGCTTCCGTCAGGCTTGAAAGGTCAAAAGCGTAGGAGGCAAACCGGATGACGGAAACATTACCATCGTCTGTGCGGCGGTTGATCTGCCCGTCATTCATGATCAGGATCGAACCGCTCGGGTCGATAGCTCCCTCTTTGGCATAATAGATTAGTTGTTCAGACGGGTTGCGGTAGTCGGCCAAAAAAAGACCTTTCAGCCGCCGTCCCTGTAAGCGTTCTGATATTTGGACATATAATCCGTCTTCGATACGCCTGAACTCGTTTTCCTCAATCACACTGGACAAGAGATCGGCATAGGCGTCGGCGATCATCTGCTTGGCCTTGGCGCGCACAATCGGCTCGACGTGGTTGTCTACGGAGAAGGAAAGAATGCTAGCCACAAACGCAACGAACAGAACTGGCAGCATAACGGTGCTGCGCGGCGCGCCAGCGGCCTCTATGATCGGCATTTCCGAATCGGCATTCATAGTGGTGAGGACTTGGGAGACGCCAAGTACAATTCCAAAGGGCAACACAAGGGGAATCACTGTCGGCAGCATCAAGCCGGCCAGACGCAGAAATGAACCGATCGATTGACCGGTATCGGTCACGATATTCACGCGCGCGAGAACCTGCAAAATCCAGATCACCGCGAGGATGGGCAGGATTGCGGAAAAGGCCGTGGCTGTAATGCGCCCGGCAATATAGCGCTGCAGGAGGTTCATGCGTCTTCCGGTTAACAGAAGGTTTATGTATCGTTTTTGCAATCGGGAGGCGATACCTAACCGGGTCGGTCACCGGTTTTTTTCCAGCCGAAAATTGCAATGAGAAACAAAAATACAACGGGAGCGGAAAGAAAGCCGAGGAGAGCATCGGATAGAAAGTGACGGCCAAAGGCGACACGCAGGAATGCGGTGCCGACCGCCAACAGCGTCACGGGGATGAAAAGCCAGCGCCTCCAGTGCGGCGGCAATACGAAAAGCGCGCAAACAAGCCAACCGGCACTTGCCGCTTCGCCGGAAATAAACGAGCAATTGGCCGTACACGCGCCCGAAATGTCGCCTGCGGCAACAAACGGGTTTGATCCGGAGAAAAGCGTCGTCTCATCCGGCCTCGGCCGCCCTGAATATGCTTTCAGAACAAGGTTTACGACCAAAATCACATCAATTAGCCAGCTTATGCACAACAGGAAGATATTGTGCCGATATGCCGCTCCCTGCGCCGTCTTGTCCGTTATCTGAGAGTGAATGAGCCATATGATAAAAGCAGCCAAAACCGCGCCCGGCAGATAGAAAAGGATCGTCCGGACTGTTTGTAAGGCAGGGTTAGCGCCTATGGAGAATAAGCCGCATATAGCACCTGCAGGTTTGTCGGTGTTGTACTGATCAGGTGTGAAAAAAAACTCGGAGACAGCGATATCGATCGCCGGGAGACTGTAAAAAACAGCAAGAAGAATCAGCCATAGGACCGAAAATAGTGCAAGCCAGCGTTTATGCGCTTCATGCGCCATATGACAGTCTCCAAATTGCCCGGTATGAATGCCGTTGCCGACCGTGTAACAACACCTGTAGGGATGATCAACGGCTTATAATGTGCTTTTGGGGTGCGGCTTGCCATTGTCGTCAGACGTCGTGAACGCGCGAGAACGGAAATCAAGGAGAACGGTGTGACTGTAACTGTTGACGTAACAATTTCGAAATCAGCTAAGGTGAAGGGTGGGTTGGCCATACTGTTAGTCGCGGAAGATGGTGCACCGGCAGGCGGCGCGCTCGTTGATCCTGAGGGTGTTTCCGGTAAGGCATCCGAACTTGTTGCGTTCAAGGCTGGCCAGTTTGCCAAATGTGAAATTCTTGCGCCTCACGGTTCGCCCGCTGACAAGATCGTGCTTCTGGGGCTAGGCAAACAGAGCGACCTTGATGCGCAGTCCTGGCTGAAGGCGGGCGGCGTGGCTGCGGCGTCCTTTGGAAAATTCCAGAAAGTCACCATTTTTCTCGATGCAATGGATGAAGGCACGGATCCTGCGTTTGTCTCCGAGTTTGTGCTGGGGCTGAAGTTGCGAAGCTACAGTTTCGACAAATACAAGACACGCAAGACGGGCGATGATGACAAGGATGACAGTGACGGCAACGTGAAGGTAACGGTGGTGACCGCATCGGCGACGGCGGCAAAGAGACATTTGGACGCCGCAAACGCGGTGCATGACGGTGTCGTTCTAGCGCGCAATCTGGTCAACGAACCTGCCAACATCCTTGGCCCGCTGGAATTTGCCGCATACGCCAAAGCCTTGGAAAAGCTGGGCGTTGATGTGGAGTTGCTGGACGAAAAGCAAATGACCAAGCTCGGTATGGGCGCGCTTATGGCCGTCGCAAGGGGCTCAACACGACCGCCGCGCATGGCGATCATGAAATGGAACGGCGGCAAGAAAAATGATGCTCCACTGGCTTTTGTCGGCAAGGGTGTGGTTTTCGACACGGGTGGTATTTCCATCAAGCCAGCCGGCGGCATGGAAGACATGAAAGGCGACATGGGCGGTGCCGCAGCGGTTGTTGGTCTGATGCATACATTGGCCGCGCGCAAGGCCGGGATTAATGCGGTTGGCATTATTGGTCTTGTGGAAAATATGCCGGATGGCGACGCCTACCGGCCCGGAGATGTGGTGACCTCGATGTCCGGCCAAACGATTGAAGTTCTGAACACCGACGCCGAGGGACGTCTTGTTCTTTGCGACGCGCTTCACTATTGTAACGACCGCTTCAAACCAAAATTGATGATCAATCTTGCAACGCTGACTGGCGCGATCATGGTTGCCCTTGGCAGCCACCATGCGGGGCTCTTCTCCAATGATGATGAGCTGGCTGTGCAGCTGACTGACGCCGGTCTTTCAAGCGGAGAACGTGTTTGGCGCATGCCGCTTGGCAAGGAATATGACAAATTGATCGACAGTAAGATCGCTGACATGAAAAATACCGGCGGGCGTTACGGCGGTTCGATTACAGCCGCACAATTCCTCAAGCGTTTTGTTGGCGAAACACCCTGGGCCCACCTTGATGTAGCAGGTACGGCAATGGCCGCGCCGTCGAGCGAAATCAACCAGTCCTGGGGTTCCGGCTTTGGTGTGCGCTTGTTGAACGCATTTGTTGCCGAAAATTTTGAAAGCTGATGCCTGATGGCGGAAGTTCTGTTTTACCATCTTACGGAATCCAAACTGGAAGACGCCTTGCCGGCGCTGGTGGAAAAGTCATTGGCGCGCGGCTGGAAAGCAGTCATACAGTGCCGGGATGATCAGGCTCTGGAACGGCTGGATGAGTGTCTTTGGACGTGGCGGGAAGACAGTTTTCTGCCCCACGCCAGAGCGGGCTCAACACCGGAGGATGACCGCCAGCCGGTGCTTTTGACGTCCGACAGCGGCAACAAAAATGGAGCTGAAATCAGGTTTGTGACAGGGGGAGGGCGTGTTGAAAACCCCGGCGACTATGAGCGCGTTGTGATCATGTTTGACGGTCACGACAATGCACAGCTTGAATCTGCCCGCGCCGAATGGCGGGCGTTGCAGGCGGCCGGACATGACTTGACCTATTGGCAGCAAAATCCGGACGGCGGCTGGTTCAAGAAGAACTGAACTCAGTTCAGGACAATGGTGTCTTTCGTCCGCGGCCGCATGATGGAGAAGCGGTCATACTCATATCCCACCGTCCCGGTGATGGACTGCATGAGGCTGGAGAACGGCGTTGTAAGGCAATAGGTTGCCGTGGCGACGATCATCTGAACCCCGCTTTCGACGATATTGTTCGGGATTGCAACCTCTGCTGCGGTCATCTTGCAGGTCTTAGATGTTGGGCTGAAGGTGCGCGACCAGTTTTCCGTTTTATTGTAGGATTTGTCGATGTCGATGATCGCAACCTTGATCGTCAGCGCATCGGTGCTAAATGGCAGGATAATGGAAGATGCGCCTTTTAGGACGGCGTCCAGCTGGGTTCTTGTCCAACTGGATTGTTGCGAGACCAGATCAGCGGTTGTTGCCACAATTTGATTGACCTTGCGGTGGACCATGAGTGCCTGGCCAAGATCCGTGGCGCCGACCATGAGTACGATTAGAATGGGAAAAATGAGAGCGAACTCAATCGCTGACACGCCCCTTCGGTCACGCCCCAGCTGATTGGCCTTGCGCATTGCCAGCGAAATCGGGTTGTGAGCCATTTTATTACCCCGCATCAGAACGGCTCGTTCTTGAACAGAACTGCAGCGCCCAGGATATAAGTTCCGTCATTCAACTGAGCCGATACAAACCCATAGACCGGTAGAATGGGCTTCCAAGGAATAAACGCCTGAATGAGAACATAATCATCGGAGGATCCCGGATTAAATGTCTCGGCTACAGCGAGCGAACCGCTTTCATCGACAGGGTCAATATAGCTGACATTGGAGATGTCAGTGATGACACGCGACGAGACCTTGAGACTGTTCGTGCAATCGAAATAGTAAGCCATATGGGAGCAAAGGTCAGACTTAAACTTCGCCAAGTTCCACGGCGAGCCGGGATTTTGTGCAGTGCCCACGCGCACGGAACGCGCCGACTTGTGAAGTGAGGAATCCAGCGCGGAGTCGACAAAAAAGATCAGGGCGATTTCCAGGATCACAAATACCGTGAGTGAAAATGGGAGGATCAGCAGAGCAAATTCAATTGCCGTCGCGCCGTCTTTGTTCTTGAATATTGAGTGTGATTTCAACATGGCTTCATCTATTTTGTGAGCCGTACTTTAGATGGACATTGGTTAAGAATTTCCAAGAGTCCGGATTTTATTTTGTCAGGAGCTCGGATGGCGTGGGAGGTCGCACGCATAACCAAAACAAAAGCCAAGCCCTCAGTTACTGGTGGGTCTTGAGTGTATCGGGCGCGTGGTCACGTTCCTGATTGGTCTTTTTGGTCAAGATCAGGGTGCGTGCGCAGCAGCGACAATCAAACTTACCTATCCATCATAGGCGAGTTCGGGATCATGACGAGAACGGTCACGACCATATTGCAGAGACACGACCGAATAGCCTTCTTCTTTCAGCATCGACAATAATGCCGGCAACATGGCGGCTGTCCGCGTATGTATGTCATGCATCAGGATGATGCCTTTACGCTTTGCCCGAACGATGGCCATCGTGTGTGAGGCAATGAATTCCGGGCTGGATGCGCGGTAATCCTTGGAATCGATATCAACATCCAGAACAACGACGCCTGATTCAGACAGATCGCGGCGCAGGCTGGTTGTATCAGCCAGATACGGGAAGCGGAAAAAGCCAACCGTCGAGCCCGTCGCTTTTCTGACTGAAACATCGCCGCTGACGATATCGCTCATGGCCTTGGAATGGCTTTTGCGCTGGAGGTTGGCGTGGTCGAATGAGTGGCTGCCGATTGTATGCCCCTCAGTTGCGACCCTGCGTGCAAGCGATGAATAGTTGCGCGCCATCTGACCGACCATCAAGAATGTGGCCTTGACGTTGAAGCGGTCAAGCACATTGAGAACCTTCTCTGTTCTTCCTGGAATAGGGCCGTCGTCAAATGTGAGAATGATCTCCTTGTCGCGCAGCTGGATGTCCGATGAAGAACTGACAACCAGGGTGCGCCCGGCCAGTCCGCCGATCCGTGGCGCCGCATCAGGTGTGATATCCGGGCGGGTGGGTCTGATCATCGCGATGGTTCTTGTCTGTGGTTCGGTCGCTGTTCGCGTGTTTTCAAGGGTCAGCGATTTAGGCGTATGCCGGACTTGCGCCGGAGCAAATGCCGTTTTCGAACTCGCTGCTTTTTCGGGATGCTTTGTGGCGCAACCAGCCAATGCAACACTCGCCACAAGGGTAATCATCAAGGAACGCATACGCATAACAGGCCAACTCACACAATTTATGGTGAATGAAGTCTTGCTGATTATGGTTAAGGAAACGTTTCGCTTGTTTTGTGCTTGGATTACATCTTTGAATTGTGGTGGGTTTGCGGGAAGCCGATCTATCTATCGGGCGCTGACATCAACGCTTTCCAGTTCCGCAGATAGCTCCAGCCATTGCTCCTCGTTCTCTTCAAGTTTTTTGGCAGCGTTGGCGCGCGCTTTGGTCAGATCGGCTGCTCGGCCCGGGTTTTTCGCGTAAAGCTCCGGGTCGGCAAGCTCGGTATCAATTCCCTGAATCAATCTCTCAATTTTCCCGATCAAGGTCTGGATTTCATCGATCTTTTTCTTCAGAGTCACCGGGTTGGCGCGTTTCTGTGATGAGGGCTTCTCTATCTGAACCGCACTGGCTGCCGCGGCTTCTTTCTTTTTGGCCGAACCCTTGCCGCCTCCGATAACAATGTCTCGATACTCCTCGAGATCGCCATCGAAGACTTTGACCGTTCCATCTTTCACCAGCCACAGCCGGTCAACGGTTGCCTCGATCAGGTGCCGATCATGCGAAATCAGGATCACCGCACCGGAATAGTCGTTCAGCGCTTCAATCAACGCGCGGCGGCTGTCGATGTCCAGGTGGTTGGTCGGCTCGTCAAGGATAAGAAGGTTCGGTGCGTGAAATGCGGAAATCCCCATGAGAAGCCGCGCCTTTTCCCCGCCAGAGAGGTCACGCGCAGCGGTGTCCATCTTTTCGGTCGCTAATCCCATTTGCGCGACACGGGCGCGCACCTTGGCTTCAGGGGCATCTGGCATCAATTTGCGGATATGTTCCACTGCGCTCTGTTCAGGCACAAGGTCATCCAACTGATGCTGGGCGAAAAAGCCGACCTTTAGCCCCGGCGCGGAAATCACCCGCCCGTTTTCTGCTGAAAGCCTGCCGGAAATGAATTTTGCGAAAGTGGACTTGCCGTTGCCGTTTGATCCAAGAAGCGCAATGCGGTCATCCGTATCAATGCGCAGGTTGAGATTTTTCAGAACTGGCTGGTCGGGCACATAGCCGACAGCCCCCTTTTCCACGGCAATAATGGGGGAGGCGGCTTCCTTTTCCGGATCAGGAAAGGAAAAGCCCTGCACATGGTCGTTGACCACGGCGGCGATGCTTCCCATCCGCTCCAACGCCTTCAATCGGCTCTGCGCCTGTTTGGCCTTGGATGCCTTGTAGCGGAACCGGTCGACAAAGGATTGCATATGCTTGCGCTTGGCTTCCACCTTGACCCGCATCTTCATCTGCAATTCTTCAGCTTCCGCCTTTTGACGCTCAAACTGGTCGTAGGAGCCGGAATAAAAAGTGAGCTTGCGTTGATCGAGATGCACGATCGAATTGACCGCTGAATTCAATAGATCGCGGTCATGGCTGATGATGATGACAGTGTGCGGATAACGCCGCACATAATCTTCCAGCCACATCGTGCCTTCCAGATCGAGATAGTTGGTCGGCTCGTCAAGCAGCAGAAGATCCGGCTCGGAAAACAGCACAGCGGCCAGTGCAACGCGCATACGCCAGCCGCCCGAAAAACTCTTGGCAGGCCGCCTTTGCGCTTCCTCGTCAAAACCCAGACCGGCCAGAATCGTGGCGGCACGGGCCTCCGCCGAATAGGCGTCGATGTCCGCCAGCCGAAGCTGAATTTCCGCGATGCGGTGCGGATCTGTCGCCGTTTCCGCCTCGCGCAAAAGGTCGGCGCGTTCCTTGTCTGCGGCCAGTACGATTTCAATCAGACTTTCATCTGTTCCCGGAGCCTCCTGCGCCACCTGACCTATGCGGGCGCCCTTTGGGAAACTGATTTCACCGCTCTCCGGGCTCATCGCCCCGGTGATCAGGCGAAATAGCGTTGATTTGCCCGCACCATTACGCCCCACCAGACCGGCCTTGATGCCGGTGGGCAGGAAAACGGAAGCTTCTTCAATCAAAAGCCGCCCGGCAATGCGGGCGGTCAGGTTGGAAATCGTAATCATAATGGCCGCGTTTTGGCTGACGCTGGGGGGAAAGGCAAGAGGGTAGGTGAAGTACTGGCTAAATGCACATTACCGTTTTTAGATCAGTGATGAATACGAATATATATATAGTTCAGCCTTGAACAATTACGGATTTCGGTCCATAGATTTTCAAGGCTTCAGCCAGGAGGAGGGTTCATGTCTGTTATCGTCGATCGCCGCAACATCGATTTCCTGCTTTACGAATTCCTTGATGTCGAAAGTCTTTTCAAGACGTCTCGGTATTCAGCTCATGACCGGCAGACGGTTGCGGGCATGCTGGATAGCGCCGAGGCGATTGCCGAAAAACATTTCCAGCCGGTTGCCGCGGCGTTGGATGCCAACGAGCCTGAAATGCAAGACGGCAAGGTGCACATTATCGACGGGGTAAAAGAAGCGCTTGATGCCTTTGCGGAAGCTGGTTTTTTCGCTGCGGTGTTCGATGAGGAAGACGGCGGCCTGCAATTGCCTTTTGCGGTGAACCTGCTCGCAGGCGGCATTTTTCAGGTCGCCAATCAGCCGATTGCCAACTATGCGTTCCTGACCCAGGGCAACGCCAATATGATGCGGGCTTTTGCTTCAGAGGAGCAGATCGCCAGATATATGCCGCCGATGCTGGAAGGCCGATGGTACGGCACGATGTGCCTTTCCGAACCGCAGGCCGGTTCCTCGCTCTCCGACATTACCTGCAAGGCCGATCCGCTGGGCGATGGAACATACCGGATTTCAGGCGCAAAGATGTGGATTTCCGGCGGTGACCAGGAATTGTCGGAAAACATCGTGCATATGGTGCTCGCCAAAATCCCCGGCGGCCCGCCCGGCGTGAAAGGCATATCGCTCTTTCTCGTGCCGAAATATCGCGTCAACGATGATGGCTCGGTTGGTGACTGGAACTATATCGGGCTTGGCGGCCTGAACCACAAGATGGGCCAGCGCGGCACCACCAATTGCCTTTTGAACTTCTCCGATGGCGGCGACACTATCGGCACGATCGTCGGCGAGCCAGGGCAAGGCATGATGTGCATGTTCCACATGATGAACGAGGCGCGCATCGGCGTTGGACATACGGCTGTCATGGCGGGGTTGGGGGGGTACCTCTTCTCGCTGAATTATGCGCGCGAGCGCCTGCAGGGCCGCCACCCCCAGGACAAGGACCCTAACGCCCCGCAGGTGCCGATTATCGAACATGCCGACATTCGCCGCATGCTGTTGGCGCAAAAGGCCGCGGTCGAAGGCGGGCAGGCGCTTACGACGTTCTGCGCCTATCTCACCGACTTGCAGAAAGTGGAAGAGGATGCGGAAAAGCAGGGCGGCATCGCGCTGCTTCTCGAAATCCTAACCCCGGTGGCGAAAAGCTGGCCTTCTGAACACTGCCTGGAAGCCAACAAGCTGGCGATCCAGATACTGGGCGGCTACGGCTACACTCGCGAATTTCCTGTGGAGCGCTACTATCGTGATAATCGCCTGAACCCGATCCACGAAGGCACATACGGCATTCAAGGGCTGGACCTTCTGGGTCGAAAGGTGCGTATGAAGGGCGGTCTGGCGCTGCAAATCCTTCTGGCCGAAATTGAAAAGACCTTGAAAGCGGCTAAAGGATCTGAACTCGCAGCCGAGGCCGCCGCCCTTCAGGATGCCGTTTCAGCGCTGACGTCGGCAACGCAGGCTGTTCTGGAAAGCGAAGACGCAAATCGTGGGCTGGCCAATGCAACGCTTTATCTCAACAGTTTCGGCCATGTTGTTGTTGCATGGATATGGTTGAAACAGGCCTTGGTTGCCGCAAACGCGATTGCGGCGGGCCGGGCCGTTGGCGATGATGAATCCTTCTACAAGGGCAAGCTCGGCGCATGCCGCTATTTCTATCGCTATGAGCTTCCCAAGGTTCACGCCGAATTTGCACTGGTGAAGTCACTGGACGATACCTGCCTGAACTTCACGCCGGACGATTTCGGAGCGGTGTGAATGCGCAAAAGGTGACGGGCCTCCGCCCACCACTCTGAACCGTGACCTATGTCCACTGGTTTCCTTCGTCTGTGCGCAGAAAATAGATCAGGTCCAGCGCCAGCGATGGGCGGCCGAATAGAGTCAGCATCATATGCGCCTGGCCGCGATGATGGGTCTGGTGATTGAAGAAATGGGAAAGCGTCGGTCCGAGCTTCTGTGTAATCACCTGGCCTGGCAGCGAAATGGGCCGGTAGGTGAATGTGTCGCTTACTTCAACCTCGCTCAGCCCGCCGACCCAGTCAACGATCCGTTGATCCTCTGCCCGTCGCGCGGCGTGAAGGGATTCAAAATCGTCAAACAGTATGGCGTTCAGCCGGTCCGGCGCGGAGCCTTCGCCGGTAAATCGGTTGAGCCAAATCCGGTCCGCCACCAGTACATGGTTGAGCGTGCCTTTCAGCGAGCCGAAAAAGGCCCCGGTGTCTTTCTCGAATTCTTCCTCGCCCAGTTTAGCCGCTTCTTCATAAACGTGATTGTTGGCCCACCGGTTGTAAGCGGCAAACATATTGAACGTTTTCAGCATCGGGCGTCTCCCTTTTAAAATATCATTGCTTTGGTGGCTGAAAATGAAGGCCGGGTCGAATAACTTTTTGTGATTGGACGATCAGGCCACAGTGTCCAAGAATACCGCACAAAACGAAAAGTGGAGAAGTTTGAATGTCGAGAATTCTTTATGGTCTTTGCGGTCGTGACCCCGAACGACATTTTTCACCACATGTCTGGAAAGTCGTCATGGCGCTGAAACACAAAGGGCTGGATTTCGAGCTGAAACCTGTTCCTTTTACCGCCATTCCCGAAATTGAAGGCGGATGTTCCAAGACTGTGCCTGTTCTCAACGACGGCGGCACTGTTGTTCGCGACAGTTTCGATATTGCCCTTTATCTTGACGATGCCTATCCAGACCGTCCGAGCCTGTTTGGTGGCGACGGCGGCAAGGCGATGGCGCGCTTTGTTGAAGGGTATAGCCAGAATGTGATCCATGCTTGTGTTACAAAATCCATCCTCATGGACATCTATGACATGCTCGATCCCAAGGATCAGGAGCATTTTCGCACAAGCCGTGAAGCGCGTTTCAACAAACCGTTGGAAGATGTTTACGCGGGTCATTTGGCAGCCATTGAAGCCTTTCCGACAACGCTTGTGCCATTGCGGCACTCATTGTCCTTTCATCCTTTTATAGGTGGGGAGCATCCGCTTTTTTGCGATTATATTCTCTTCGGCGCGCTTCAATGGGCGAGGGTCTGCTCCCCGGCAAAACTCATTCCCCATGACGATCCGGTTGCCGACTGGTTCGAGCGTTGTCTGGATCTTTATGATGGCGCGGGCAGGTCGGTGCCTGCGGCGGCATAGACCGCCGCAGATTGTCACCTAACGACCATAGGTGAGTGTCATCGACGCCTTGCCAAGCGCATTGGCGTTGACCATGAAGCCAATCAGCGCGCCGCTTGTGTCTGGCGTGAGATCAAGCTTGTCCACCCCCAATGCGGTGACCGTGTAGATGTAGTGATGCGGCTTGTCGCCGGGTGGCGGGCAGGCCCCGAAATAGGCTGGATTGCCGACGTCGGCCTTGCTCTGTACCGCGCCAGCGGGCGCGCCGACTTCCGCGGTAATCCCTTCGTCAAGATGGGTGACATTTGCAGGAATATTGAACATGACCCAATGCCAGAAGCCTGAACCTGTGGGGGCGTCAGGATCATAAACCGACAGGGCGAAGCTTTTTGTCCCTTCCGGCGCGCCGGACCAGGAAAGGTCGGGCGAGATGTTGCCGCCAGCGCAGCCGAATATATTGGCGACCTGCGCCTCCGGCAACGTGCCGCCATCTTCAAGTGTTGCGCTTGTCAGTTTGAAATCGGCAGCCAGCGAGGGGCCGGAGAGGAGACCTAGGCCCAGCACAAGGGCAATTGCAATTCGCATCGGGAAATCCTTTCAGTTGGTTTCGATGCGAAGGAGGTTATGACCTCTGTATGTTCAAGACTGCCCGGCAGCGCTCAAACTATGCTCCAATTCGCTCAATCTGCCGGCTTCTGATTTCCGAAGGGGCAAGGCCGTAGCGGCTGCGGAAGCGTGCGGCAAATTTGGAAGGCGACTGGTAACCGCAGTCGAGCGCGATGGTGGTAATCGGCATGTCGGTTGATTGCAAAAGGGTCAGCGCCGTTTGTAATCGCGCCTCGGCAATTGTCTCCGTCAGCGTCGTCCCCGCGTCGGCCAGCCTGCGTCGCAAGGTCTGTTCGCTCATCGCCAGCGCCTTGGCAAAATCGTCCGACCGCCATTCCCGCGCCATATCCTGCCCCACCATTCCACGGATATTCAAAATGAGCCTGTTGCCGCGCGTCACCAACGGTTCGATGCCCAGCCCGCGCAATCGAAGTACAATTTCGCCCACAATATGGCGTTGCAACGGCTCCGGCGTGTCGTCGCACAAAGTGCGGGAGGCGCGGCTGAACGCTTCATCAAAATCGGCTTCGATGGTGAGCTTTTGTGGTTCAATCGGCGCGTTAAGCGTGGGATTTGTCGGAGAAAGCTGCGCGACAAATTCAGCGGTGAAAGACAAAATCTCGGCGTGATAACGACCCTCGGAACC
Organism: Ensifer sp.; assembly: GCA_050306195.1. Lineage (GTDB taxonomy): Bacteria > Pseudomonadota > Alphaproteobacteria > Rhizobiales > Rhizobiaceae > Ensifer_A. The sequence goes on along the minus strand of JBNLGT010000013.1, from coordinate 23,316 downwards.
GACATCGTTCGTCACTGCGCATTCCAACCCCTCGGGCAGGAACACGTTTTCGCCGGGCAGCATTTCCAGCGTCCGGCCTTCCGTTTCAATCGTCTTTTTGCCATGACGAACGCATATGATGGCGGGGCTTTCAACCAGATATTGGCGGAATATCCCAGGTGTTGCCTGCACCATGGACAAATAGGCGGCGAACCCGGCGCTGACATGCAGAGAACGTTTCGGTTGTATCGGCAATTCGCTCATCGGGTCTCCAGCACTTCATTTCCATACATATAAGCGCAGCGGAGCTTTGCAACCCGAAACGCCTTATTTGCTGCCCCCCTTGTGTTCGAAGCTGAAGGCGGCTATTGAGCCGCCAATTCCACTAAAATAACTTCAAGGGTATGAAAATGGCGATTGAACGCACCTTTTCGATGATCAAACCGGATGCAACCAAGCGCAACCTGACGGGCGCTATCACCAAGATGCTGGAAGACGCCGGCCTGCGTGTTGTTGCTTCCAAGCGTGTATGGATGAGCCTGCGTGAAGCTGAAGGCTTTTACGCTGTTCATAAGGAACGTCCCTTCTTTGGCGAACTGACCGAGTTCATGTCTTCCGGACCGACGATCGTTCAGGTTCTCGAAGGCGAAAATGCGATTGCCAAGAACCGCGAAGTCATGGGCGCAACCAACCCTGCTGATGCTGCTGAAGGCACCATTCGCAAGATCCACGCCCTTTCCATCGGCGAAAACTCCGTTCACGGTTCTGACGCTCCGGAAACCGCTGCACAAGAAATCGCATACTGGTTCTCCGGCACCGAAATCGTCGGCTGAATCAATACCTGCACCCCCTTTTGCAAGGGGTTGTAATGAATAAAATCCGATGGCTGACCACGGTCCGCCTACTGACAAACCCGCCGTTTTTCGGCGGGTTTTTGTTTTTGTGATAACGGTGTTTCTGTGCGCGTTTTGGTAGTCTGTTTGGCCAGATCGAGGTCGTATTGACATTCTGTGCGATCACGGGGTCGCTGCCGCCGAACGCTGATTGTTATCCTTAAGCCTTCCTTAAGCGCTGCAACCTAAAGTCCCTGTCTACCATTGGCGGCCTTCCGGTGGAGGGGGCCTGCATCGATGGAGGAGAGGCATTTTCCAACATTGCCGGCTTGCTCCGGCGTTTAGTCTGGATTTGTAATGAGGGGCGATTTGACATGTCGAATACGGCAGTAATCGGTGGCGAAAAGGCAGCCAAGTTCGAAAAATTCATGGAATATATGGATGTCGGTTCCGACACGAAGGCCGTTCAGGCTCCCATTGCGGAGATAGCTGTCAACCGGCTTTCAGAGGCGCTTGACTATGCCTACGGACAATCGGCCTGTGTGCCGGAACTTGCCGGATTGCTTGGTTCACCTGAAAAACTTGCCGCCGTCAAGGCAAACAACGCCAAACGCTGGACGCCAGTGTTGAAAGGCGATATCGGCCCGGAATTGTTCGAACTCACCTTGAGCGAGGGTAACGACAGCAACAAGGGCGGTGTTGATCCGCGTTGGCATATTGGCAACTACGGCCTGATCCTGGGCCGGCTCATCAAGGGGCTGGTTCAGGATACCTACCCGAAAAAAAGTCTCTTTGGCCGCACAAAGATCGACGCCGAATCGCTCGGCGATGCACTGGAAAGCATGATCCGCTCGATATTCCTGGACATCGATGTTGTGCTTGATCTCTACGGGGATCGCACGCGGCAGGCCCAGGCTGAGGAGCTGAATGAGCGCAATGCGGACATGGAGCGTATCCGCAGTATTTTTGGCAACGCCCTGTCACATATCGCCAATCGCGATCTGCGCCATCGCATTACAGAGGATTTGCCGGAAGAGTTTCGAGAACTCGGCTCCAACTTCAACAATGCCGCGCAGCAGCTTGCAACCATCATCGCCGAAATTGACGCAGCCACAGCTAACATCCGCTCCGGCTCTAGGGAGATTGCAACGGCAGCTGGCAACCTATCCGGCCGGACTGAACAGCAGGCTGCGTCCATCGAAGAAACTGCCGCCGCTCTTGAAGAAATTACCACGACGGTCAACGAATCTGCGACCCGCGCCGCGGATGCAGGCAATCTCGTCAGCACGGCGAAAGATAACGCTGTCCACTCAGGTGAGGTTGTGCGCAGCGCCATTGAAGCCATGAGCGAGATCTCTCAATCCTCGAATGAAATCTCCAGCATTATAGGCGTCATTGATGAAATCGCCTTCCAGACCAACCTTCTGGCGCTCAACGCGGGGGTCGAGGCTGCCCGTGCAGGTGAGGCCGGCAAGGGGTTTGCAGTCGTTGCGCAGGAGGTGCGTGAATTGGCGCAGCGTTCGGCTCAGGCGGCGCGCGAAATCAAGGAACTGATCACCAAATCTGCGGACCAGGTGAAAAACGGCGTGGATCTCGTCGGCGAGACCGGCAAAGCGCTGGAAACCATTGCCGGACAGGTTCAGGAAATCAATACCAATATTGTTGCCATTGTTGACGGTGCGCGCGAGCAGGCGATTGGCCTGAAGGAAATTAACACCGCCGTTAACCAGATGGACCAGGGAACGCAGCAAAATGCCGCCATGGTCGAACAGACAACGGCGGCAACACGCGTCCTGACCGATGAAATCGAACGCGTGGCCGCCAAGTTGCAAGAGTTCCGTACAGGCATGCGTGGTGAGCGGCAGGGTGCGCAGGCTGCACAAGTCGCGTCGTCAGCGCCGAAAACATCCACTGCGCGTACCACATCGCCTGCGAACCCGTCAGCGCCAGCCGTCAAGCCTAAGCTCAAGCCGGTGACAGCCGATACCAAACCGTCAAAATTCGCGACACGTGCTCCGGCTCCCATGCGTCAGCAGGAATCAATCGCCAAGGCGTTCAACGCCAAACCATCCAGCGATGGCGATTGGGAGGAGTTTTGAGAATGCAGGAATAAAACACCTGACATAGTCAGGCATAAATCAGCTTCGCACGCGATGTTGATTCAGATAATAGACAACCGGGCCATCGAGCCCGGTTTGTTTTTTGGGGAGAACAGCATGGCTGCAATTAAGCGTATTTCATCGGGCGGCATTTATGAAGGTAAGATCGGCTATTGCCGGGCGGTTGTCGCAGGCGGATTTGTCTTTGTTGCTGGCACCACCGCACAAGGGGCGGATATTCCAGAAGATGCCGCAGGCCAATGCGCGTCCGCGCTTGAAGCCATTCGCGCAGCGCTGGAACAGGCCGGTTCGTCGATCGAGAATGTTGTCCGCGTAACCTATTATCTTCCCAACCGGCATGACTTCGAGTCGTGCTGGCCAGTGTTGTCCAAAACCTTTGGCGACAATCGACCCGCCGCCACCATGATCGAGTGCGGCTTGATCGATCCGAAATATAAAATCGAGATTGAAGTGACTGCGCTTCTCAAGCCGTGATCGGGTCCGGAACCTCAGGCAAGCGCCAATCGATTTCCTCAAGTCCGTTTTCCTTGAGGAACGCATTGGCCTTGGAAAAATGTCGCGAGCCGAAGAAACCGTTATGGGCGGAAAGCGGCGAGGGGTGGGGGCTTTTGAGCACAAGATGTTTGGTCGTGTCGACAAAGGACGCCTTGCGTTGCGCATAGGAACCCCACAGGATGAAAACCACGGGGTGATCGAGCTCATTCACCTGCCTGATGACCGCGTCGGTGAATTTTTCCCAGCCTTGCCCCTGATGCGATGCGGCGCGACCACGCTCCACGGTCAATACGCTGTTGAGCAACAAAACGCCCTGCTTCGCCCAGCTCTCCAAAAAGCCGTGGCGTGCAGGAGGAATACCAAGATCGCTCTGCATTTCCTTGTAGATATTGACCAGTGAAGGCGGAATACGCACGCCCGGTTTCACCGAAAAACAAAGCCCGTGCGCCTGGCCATCTCCGTGATAGGGGTCCTGGCCGAGGATCACCACTTTCACATTTTCACGTGGCGTCAGGTCCATGGCGCGGAAATACTCCGTTCCCTTGGGGAAGATCCATTTTCCCGCCGCCATCTCTCCTTTGAGGAAGTCTTTCAGCTTGGACATGTAGGGGCTGGAAAATTCACCCTCCAGGGCCGCTTTCCAGCTGTCCTCAAGTCTCACGGTGTCGTTCATGTCCACTTGTCGCGCGCCGCATCGTCTGCGTCACGCGCCTCCACCCAGCCGCCTTCCGAGCCGTCTGCGCCATGTTCTTTCTTCCAGAATGGCGCAGAGGTTTTGAGAAAATCCATGACGAAACTGGCGCCATCAAAGGCGGCTTGTCGGTGCGATGCGGCCGCGCTGACCAGCACAATTTGTTCGCCCGGCGACAGCTTACCAAAACGATGGACGGCCGAAAGGCCGATCAGGTCAAATCGGCCAATCGCTTCATTGCCGATCCGGGTCATTTCCGCTTCCGCCATGCCGGGGTAGTGTTCCAATTCAAGTGCGGAAAGCCGTCCGCCTTCGTCGCGGCAATAACCGGTAAACTGCACCAGGGCCCCAACGTCCTTTCGCTCTCCAACCAGCCGTCTGGCTTCCTCCGCGGCATCGAAGTCGTCGGTCTGCACGGCGATATAGAGATGCGGAAGCGACATTTTACCCCCCCGTCATCGGCGGAAAGAGGCCGATTTCGCGGATCCCTGCAATGGCCTCGCTATGATCGGCATGTTCTTGATCCAGCGCCACGCGAATGGCTTCTGGAAACTGCAATGCGGCTTCATACTCTTCGCCGCGAGATTTGAGAAACGTCAGAAGGTCGGACACCGTTCTTACGCTCTCCGGCAATTCCAGGTCTTCTTCGCCCTTGCCAATGCGTTCGCGAACCCAGGCAAAATAGATCAGCTTCGTCATTCGTCATCCACCACATGTTTCAGCCCGGCACGGAAATAGTCATACCCTGTATAGATAGTGATTGCCGCCGCAACCCATAAAAGGGTCAAGCCGATCAGCACCGTATATGGCAAAACTTTTTCTCCCGCAGGCCCAGCAAGAAGAAATCCGATTGCCAGCATTTGCAGGGTGGTTTTCCACTTGGCTATCCGTGTGACAGGCACTGATACTTTCAGAGCCGCCAGATATTCCCGCAGGCCTGAAACCAGAATCTCGCGGCAAAGAATGGTGATAGCAGCCCATAGCGACCACCCGGCAATTGTGCCATCGGCGGCCAACAACAACAAGACCGAAGCCACCAGAAGCTTGTCTGCAATCGGGTCCAGCATACGTCCGATATTGGAGGTCTGCTTCCAGATGCGCGCGAGATAGCCGTCAAAAAAATCGGTAATGGAGGCGGCGGCAAAAAGGCCAAGTGCCGCCCATCGGGCAAAGTCCGTCGAGTGAAGACGCCCTTCAATAAAAAAACACAGAACAATCAACGGAACCGTGAGAATTCGTCCATAGGTCAGCATATTGGGGATGCTGTAGGCGCGTGATGCCATGTCTATCCATCCATTTCGAATTACGGCGACAGATGAGAACTTTGCGCCCCAAAGGTCAACGGTGTCAGGTGAAAATTGGTGGAAATTCCCGGGTTTTCAAGTGGCGACGTCGTGAAAGTGGTCGTAGATCAATTTTGCAACGGATTCCGATATCCCATCGACGGCCAGCAGATCGCCGACACCTGCGCGTGACACCGCTTTTGCCGTGCCAAAATGTTGCAGCAACGCTCGCTTGCGCGAGGGGCCGATGCCGGCAATTTCGTCCAGCGGGTTCTTTACCATCTCCTTCTTGCGGCGGGCGCGGTGCGAGCCGATGGCAAAACGGTGCGCTTCATCGCGAAGTCGCTGGATGAAATAGAGTACGGGGTCACGCGGCGGCAGGGAAAAATCGGATTTGCCCGGAGCAAAGAAACGTTCACGACCAGCGTCACGGTCCACACCTTTGGCAACACCAATTGCGATCACACAATCCTCGATGTCTAGATCCTTGAGGATCGCGCGCACGGCGCTCATTTGTCCCTTGCCGCCGTCGATCAGGATGACGTCAGGCCAAGCGGGCAGGGTGCTGTCGTCATCGCCTACGGCATCGGGATTATTACGGTCCGGCTTTCCGACCTCCTTCAACAGTCGGGAGAACCGCCGCGTCATCACCTCGCGCATCATCCCGAAATCGTCGCCAGGCGTAATGTCCTCAGACTTGATGTTGAACTTCCGGTACTGGTTCTTGGCAAAGCCTTCCGGACCCGCCACGATCATGCCGCCGACAGCATTCGTACCCATGATGTGCGAGTTGTCGTAGACCTCAATGCGTGTCGGCACATAGGGAAGCTCAAACGTTTCAGCCAGACCTTTAAGCAGCCTTGCCTGTGAGGATGTTTCCGCGAGCTTGCGTCCATGCGCTTCACGGGCATTGGCCAGAACATGATCCACCACATCCTTCTTTTCACCGCGTTGAGGCACATTAATGTGCACGCGATGACCCGCCTTAATGTGCACGCGATGACCCGCCTTCTGCGTAAGCGCTTCGCTTAGCAGCTCCATTTCCTCAACGGTCTCCGAAAGCAGAATTTGTCGGGGCACCGGCTTGTCGTCATAAAACTGCGCCAGGAATGCATTCAGGACTTCCGATGAGGCCAGCGAGACATCGGCTTTCGGGAAATAGGCCCTGTTTCCCCAGTTCTGGCCTGTGCGGAAGAAGAAGACCTGAATGCAGGTCAGGCCGCCATCGTGATGAATGGCGAAGACATCCGCCTCCTCAATACTGGCCAGATTGATTCCCTGATGGCCCTGCACATGGGCAAGAGCGGCCAGCCGGTCGCGCAGAACGGCTGCGCGTTCAAAATCAAGTTCCTCGGCGGCTTCGCTCATGGATTGTGATATTGTTTCCTGCACGGCCTTGCTTTTGCCAGAGAGGAAGGCCTTGGCGTCATCCACCAGCGCGCCGTAGCCCTCAATCGAAATCTCTCCGGTGCAGGGAGCCGAACAGCGTTTGATTTGGTAGAGCAGGCAAGGCCGCGTTCGGCTTTCATAAACGCTGTCAGTACAGGTCCGTAAAAGGAAAGCCCGCTGCAATGAATTGATGGTCCGCCCCACCGCGGTTGCCGATGCAAATGGGCCGAAATAATCACCTTTGCGGTTGCGCGCTCCACGGTGTTTGAAAATAGCTGGCGCTTCGTGGTCGCGGGTCAGCAAAATATACGGAAAAGATTTGTCATCGCGAAGCAGAACATTAAAGCGCGGTCTTAAACGCTTGATCAGATTCGCTTCCAGAAGCAACGCCTCGGTTTCCGTGCGCGTGGTCACAAATTCCATATGCGCCGTCTGACGGATCATCTGGCCGATGCGGTTGGAATGGCCACGTCCCTGTGCGTAATTGCTCACACGTTTTTTCAGCGAGCGCGCTTTGCCCACATAAAGCACATCGCCTGCCTCGTTGAACATGCGATAGACGCCAGGTGAATTGGGTAGGCGTTTGACAAATTCGCCAATCAGCTCCGCTCCGCGCACCCCTTCAGGCAAAGGCGCATTTTCCGCCCAGTCGATCGCAAGCGTAGCGGCGGGGCCGCCGTCCTCGATTTCGTCGGCGTCTTCTTCTGCATTCTCGTCGTAGAGAATACCGCCGTCGTTGTTCTTGCCGCTCACTCGCCCGTCTCCAGAATATCCGGTGTCTTCCAGGCCAGATGTTGCCCACCATCAAGAGCAATCATCTGCCCTGTGACCGATTTTGCTCTATATAGATAGGCAACGGTATCCGATATTTCAGCAAGTTCGGGCCCATGTCTCAAAAGCACCGATGCGGCCTGCTTTTCAAAATCGGCTGCCTTCTGTCGAGGGCTTGGCATGGCGGGCCCCAACCCAATGGCGTTGACCCGAATACGTGGCGCGAGTGCCTGCGCCATGGTGCGTGTTGCCGTCCACAGAGCAGATTTTGAAAGTACGTAAGAATAGAAACGGGGGTCGAGCTTCAGGACCCGCTGATCGATCATATTGATTATCAGGCCGGCGGCATCGTCGGGTAGCTGTTTGGCAAAGGCAGATGCAATACGCGACGGCGCTTCCACATGGAGCGCAAAATGTTGGGCCCAGGCATTGGCGTCCAGATTTGTCACGGTGTCGTAGAGAAATGCGGACGCATTATTGATCACGAGATCAAGCGGGCCGATCTGGTCTGTCGCCTGCTTTACCAGTGCGTCCATTTCCGCCGCCTGTGTCAGGTCTGCATGCACGACCGCTGCCTTGCCGCCGGAGGCTTTGATCTGATTGACGGTCTCTTCAGCTTCCCTGGTCGAGCGATGCGCGTGAATGGCAACAGTGAAACCATCGGCAGCCAACGCGAGCGCCATGGATTTTCCGATGCGTCGGGCGCCGGCTGTCACTAGTGCTGATTTCAGTTCGTTCGTCAAAGTCATAATCCGTGAATCAGTCGTCAACAGTCCATAACATAAGTGCATTTGATGCTCGTGTGCATTCTCCTTGACGACAGCCGCAGACGAACATGGTTAACAAATTGCCTGTCACCCTAAAAACACATCCAATTTTTGCCACTATTTCGGCAAGGGAATTTCACAATTTCGCTCTTGGGAATCCGCATTTGCAATCCAGTGTCCACCGCAACCGGAGCACAAAGCCCGGAAAAATAATCGGGACGAAAAGCCAAGGCTGGCCCGGTTTGGTGAAAGGAGACATAAATGCGTATTCTCACCGCGACTCTCACGGCAGCCGCCGTATTGTCCATGTCCGTTGCCGCTGCGCAGGCAGCAGACGCCGTGGATGTGGTGCCTGAGGCACCTGAAGCGATCAATACCTATATTCCACAGACCGGCAATTGGGCTGGCGCCTATGGCGGTATTGAGGGCACTTTTAATTGGGGTCGTTTCAATAACTCCAATAGCCAGACGGATCGCGGCCTCGGCTTCGATCTGTATGCAGGTTATAATTGGCAGTCCGACAATCTGGTCTATGGTCTGGAAGGCGATATTGGCTATTCCGGCCGCTCATCGACATCTGGCGGTGTTACCTCGAAACAGGGCATTAATGGCTCCGTGCGTGGACGTCTCGGTGTCGATATGAACCCGTTCCTGCTCTATGGTACCGGTGGTCTGGCCGCCGCAAGCCACACGGCCTCCAGTGCCGCGGGCTCTCAGACGCTTGGCCTGCTCGGCTGGACAGCCGGCATGGGTGCGGAAGCACAGGTGACCGAGGGCGTGACTGCACGTATTGAATACCGCTACACCGATTTTGCCGCGCGCAATTTCAATCTCGGAGGCGCTTCTGTTTCCAGTGGCTATGACGAGCATGCTGTAAAAGTTGGTATCGGCGTCAAATTCTGAAGCCCGGAGGGCGAGAGCTCTCCTGGTTCAGCACAACTTGCCGGGCGAAAGCCCGGCATTTTTTATTGTGGTTTTAGCGCCTCATAATTGGAAAATTGCCGTGCGAACTCGCTTATATAGGCCTCTGCCCAAGGCCACTTCTCTTCCCATTGACCTGCAAAGCGAAGCTTCAGATAACCAACCATGGCGGCGAGAGAAAAATGGCCGCCATTCAGACCATTGGCGAGGACTGGCGGATTGGATTGCAAGTGGTCCAGGCCGCGCGCGACCTTGAGCCATTGCTTGTCGATCCAGGGCTGATGCACCTTCTCCGGTGGGTGGAACCGCTTTTCGTAAATCTGCGCCACAAGGCAGTCGATAATCCCATCGCTCAGCGCTTCCAGAACTTCGGCCTCCGTGCGGGCCGCATGGTCAGCGGGGAATAGTTTGCCGCCGCTTGTGCGATCAAGATATTGCATGATGGCGCGGCTGTCGAAAATGGCCTGACCGTCGTCGGTAATCAACGTGGGAATCTTGCCCAAGGGGTTGTTGCCAATCAAGAGTTCCGGCTCGTCGCCGGTGTTGACGACAACCGAAATCGACCTTGCGTCAAAGCCGCAATGTTCAGCCGCCATTCGAACCTTTGCTGAATAGGGAGAAGGTGGCGAATAGAGAATTTGCATGGGAAACGCCTTTTATCGAACAGGTGGAATGTCAATTGTGTTGAGTGGGCAACTCTGATTGTCAACTTCGCGGCAGGCGCGGAACTGAAGATCCTTGCTGAGGCATATTCGCACCTCCTGGATGCGCTTGCGTTCGCAGGTGACGGCTATTGCATCCTTCTCAAGTCCGGGATTGGCAGCCATGAAAGCTTTTTCGAGCGCGGCCGGACTTGCGGACCTACCTGTTTCAAGCTTTTGCAGGGCGGGGGGGACACGAACCTTTTCAAAGGCGCTACGCAGCTTTTCGAAATATTCCAGCTGCGTAAGCCCCGAACAGGTGCCGTGTTTGCGCCATTCATGACCAACCAACCCCATGGAGGGAATGATGTTGAGAACCCGCCGCCCCAGACTGTCGGGCACGCGGTCAGGCTGGCGCGTCGCGCAAAACTGCGGATATCCCCTTTCGAACTGCGGCCATAATCCATGGACAATGAAGCCATAGTCGTTACGCGGATCACATTGCCGCGTGTTCGCCTTGTCGGGGTTGGCCGCACACCAACTCGGCGACCAGGAAAGTGAAAGCACATAGAAATCAAATACGCCGCTACGGTCGGCAGCCGGTGCGAGCGAAGGCAGGCAAAGAACGAGCGCTGCAAACAATCCTGTGATTTTAAGTTTCATCAGCGCAACGAGCGGCAATACCGGCCATAGTAGTGCCAGGGGTCAAGTCCCTCGACGCAATATTCCGTGCTTCGTCCCATGCCCGCAAACCCCCAATTGCGTTCGATCAGATACCATATCTGCCGTTTGCGTCCGTCGGAAAATCGCGCCGATGCATGGCAATAGTGACGTTCCACACGGTGCGTATCGTCGGTACCTTTAAAACGATTGCGATGGGTATTGTAGATATCCGTTATTCCGATACCGCGGCGCAGGTATCGGTCCGCCCGAATGTCGAAGTCGCGGTCAATATAGGAAAGAACGGCAGGATCGGCACAAACGTTATCATTGGCGAGCGCATTTGATACTTGTGTTATCAACACACCGACAAAAGCGATCGACAAAAAACGAAACGATCTGAACATGCTGTTCTCCTTCCTTTCGTGACAATGCGTTTTTTGATCTTCAAAAACAAGCCTGCCTTCATTAATCGTTACGTATGGGAGATTTATTCACGAGCCGCGCCGTCTTTTGTGTCTGCATGTCGCTTGCCGCCATGCTGCCGTCAGCACATGCCGGGGCTGCCGAGCGCCTTCCTGATACGGAGATTACTCAGTTCAGGGGAACGGCAGCCTGGTTGATTGATCCGGTCAGGCGCTATGATCACGGCATCTTGGGCGATGCTGTCGAAGCTGGTGGGTTTCAGATCCAGTTTGGCGGCAGGCTTATGGAATACCGGCTGGGCGGCGATGCCGTGTTTGAAGATCGCCGTGTCCGCCTTGCGGATTTAACCGGCGATGGCGTTCCTGAGGCCATCATAATCAAAACCTATCTGGCGCGGGGCGCTGCCATTGCAGTCTACAAGTTAGGAGCCAAGGGAATTGAGCCATTGGCCGAAACTCAGCCTATCGGGAAACCGCATCGCTGGCTCAATCCGGTTGGCATCATTGCCAACCCGGGAGAAAAACCTGTCATTGCGGCGGTTGTGACGCCGCATCTTTCAGGTTCTTTGCGCACTTACCGGCTTGAGGGCAAGAGCTTGAAACAGATCAGCGTGCTGGAAGGTTATACCAATCACATCATCCACACTTCTAATCTCGATCTTGGACGCATTGCCGATGCCAATGGTGACGGGCGTGATGACATTATCTTGCCAGACATTGAAAGGCGGCATCTCGCGGTGATCGACGTGAAGAACGGAAAGCTTTCGTTGAAAATAAAACGACCGGCCGGCGGCCAGATCATTGCGCTCGACAGGGTGAATAACGGAACCGCCCGCATTCGTCTTGCCAATGGCCGCCGGGTTGCAATGAAACTCAGATAAGATGAGACGCGATTAATCCAGCGAGCCGCCAAGTACGCGCTGGAATACCACGTGGCAACGGCCATGCGGCAGCGTTTGGCGAGTTAGCGGTTGCGGAACCCCAGTGACCGAATCCAGAATGAAAGGCTGGAACATGCCAGCGGGGAAGAACCGGAAAATATCAGAATTCTTGTGACCATAAGTCATCAAGTCTTCGTCACCGTGCAACTCGATCAGCCAGTGGCAATTGGGTGCGGCCAAAGTCTTGAGGGCGCCGATAAGGGTTTCAATCTCGTGCCCTTCAATGTCCATATAGACCAGACCCGGATCACCGAAGGTCGCGCTGAGGTCGTCTATTCTCAGAATGTCCAGTTCAGGCGTCGATTCTCCCGCCAGCCTCGTTCGCCCCACAAGACCGCCGTCAATAGAGACATTGATTGAACCGGATGACACGATGGCATGCACCGGCACAACATTCTTGCAGTCGTTCAAAGCCAGGTTCTTTTTCGCCATCTTGTGGTTGTGGGCATTGGCTTCCACAGCAATGACCGAACCTGATGGTTCCGTCATTTCTGCGAGAACTATTGAGGTCACGCATTGATGCGAGCCGAGGTCAAAAACAATCTTGTCTGTAAGGTCGAGGGTTTTCAGAAATTCAATTTCGGGTGAAAAAACAGGTTCTTGCCCATACCATTCGGCCGCGACAGGGTCGGCAATAGCAATATTCAGCTTGCGGTCGGAAACGATCTGCTCAACCACGTAATCGGCAAAATAGCTCGTCGCGCGCTTTTGTTTGGCGCGCCGCAGCGTATCGTAAATTGCCTCTGGCATTAGCGAGCGGATCGTGCCCTTAAACATGCCGGTTCCTCGAATATGATAAATATATTTTTCCTTTATACCGTAGTTGTGTTCCGTTTTGGAGATAATAATTCTATTTAGTTAAGTGTTATGGTTAATATAAACAAGAAATAATACTTAAAATTTTAATTAATTACTCTGTATTGATGTACCATATTTTTGATGAGGCAAAGCGGTCCTGTGAAAGAACTGTTTTTAAGGCAGGCAAAATGATGCGTAATTCCTGTTCAAGCGTATAGGGTGGATTGACAATAATAAGCCCCGATCCGTTTAGGCCGCTAGTGTCGCGATCACTTTTTACCGTTAATTCACAGGCCATAATTTTAGGAATTCCGGTTTCCTTCAGTGCTGTGTGAAACGTATTTATTGGCGCGCCTTTTTTCATGGGGTACCACAGACAGTAGGTGCCGCCGGAAAATCGGCGATATGCCTTTTGCAGTCCTGTAACCAGTCGGTCATATTCGCCGTCTATTTCAAACGGCGGGTCGACAAGAACGAGCCCGCGTTTTTCCTTCGGCGGCAGATGAGCGCCCAGCGCCAGCCAGCCGTCGAGTTCTGTGACGCGAACCTGATAGTCACCGTCAAATACAAGCTGTAGCACCCTTGCATCTTCAGGATGCAGTTCCATGGCGGACAGGCGGTCCTGCGGACGCAGCAGCATGCGGGCAAGTTTTGGCGAACCGGGATAAAGACTGACCCCTTTTTCCGGATTCAATTTACGAACTGCGGCAAGGTAGGGCTCAAGGAGAGCTGCGGCCTCCGGCGGCAGCTCCGCCTCAAGAAGCCTGCCAATTCCGTCACGCCATTCGCCTGTTTTCTGGGCTTCCCCGGCAGTCAGGTCGTAGAGCCCAATGCCTGCATGCGTGTCGAGAACCCTGAACGCCTTGTCCTTCTGTTGCAGATACACAATCAGCCGGGCAAGCACGGCGTGTTTTAAGACATCAGCGAAATTGCCAGCGTGATAGATATGCCGGTAGTTCATTCCCGATCCCGATCAATGATTGAATAGATTTGATGAGGCGCAATTTGCCTTTGCGCGCTGTTTGGCATCCGCATATACCTTTCGCATGAATATTGCGACTCTGAACCCTGGAAAAGCGGGTAGGGCCTTTTCCGCCTGTCCGCATGACTGCCCCTCAACCTGTGCGCTGGAAGTGGAAATCGGCGCAGATGGCCGTATGGGGCGAATACATGGTGCAAAGGGCAACAGCTACACAGACGGCGTAATTTGCGCCAAGGTCGCCCGATATGCTGAGCGGCTTTACCATCCCGATCGTCTAATGAAGCCGCTGAAGCGAAAAGGCGCCAAGGGTTCTGGCGACTGGATGGATATCAGTTGGGACGACGCGTTGGACGAGGTCGCGGAAGCTTTTGTGAAAGCGGAAGCCAAATTCGGCTCGGAAACCGTCTGGCCTTATTTTTATGCTGGAACAATGGGGCTTGTGCAGCGCGACTCCATTGAGCGGTTCAGGCATGCCAAGCGTTATTCCGGTTTTTTCGGCACCATCTGCATTAATCCAGCGTGGAGTGGTTTTGCATTTGGCGCAGGGGCGTTACGCGGCGTTGATCCGCGCGAGATGGTTGAGTCCGATTGTATCGTGATCTGGGGCACCAATCCGGTTTCAACTCAGATTAACGTGATGACCCACGCCATGAAGGCGCGCAAGCAGCGTGGCGCAAAGATCGTGGTCATCGATGTCTATGAAACGCCGACGATGAAACAGGCGGACATGAAGCTGAAGCTTCGCCCCGGCAGCGATGCAGCCCTTGCCTGCGCCGCCATGCATATTGCATTTCGCGACGGCTATGCCGACCGGGACTATCTGGCAAAATACGCGGACGATCCGCAAGGTCTGGAAGCGCATCTTGCAAGCCGCACGCCGGAATGGGCGGCTGCCATCACCGGCCTTTCGGTGGAGGAAATTGAAGCTTTCGCCAGCCTCGTGGGTCAGACGAAAAAGACCTATTTTCGGCTTGGATATGGGTTTACCCGTAGCCGTGTTGGCACGATTTCGATGCATGCCGCGTTGTCCCTGCCGACGGTGATTGGCGCGTGGCAACATGAAGGCGGCGGCGCATTCCACACCAATGCTGATATATTCGGGATGGATACCAGTCTCATCAAGGGTGTCGCCCATCAGGATGAAAGTATCCGCATGCTCGACCAGTCGCAAATCGGCAGGGTGCTGACTGGCGATGCGGAAGCACTGAGACACGGCCCGCCGGTGACGGCGCTCCTCATTCAGAACACCAATCCGGTCAATATTGCACCCGAACAGCGTCTGGTGAAGAAGGGCTTTTTGCGTGACGACCTGTTTGTTGCCGTGCACGAACAGTTCATGACTGAAACGGCGGAACTGGCCGACATAGTGTTGCCAGCTACGATGTTTGTTGAACATGACGACATTTATCGCGGCGGCGGTCAGAGCCATATCGTTCTGGGGCCGAAGCTGCTGGATCCGCCGGAAGACTGCCGCACGAACCTGTTCGTCATTGAGGAGTTGGCCAAACGGTTGGGCGTTTCCGATCGCGCCGGATTTGGGCTTGGAGAACGCGAACTGATAACCTCTGTTCTTCGCGATGGCGAACTGGATGTGCTGGAACGCGAGAACTGGATCGACCGAAAAATTCCCTTTGAAGAGGCGCATTACCTGAATGGTTTCGGCCACACCGACGGCAAGTTCCACTTCCGTGCCGACTGGACGGGATATCGTGGCGGCACACCGCCGCCGGCAAAACTCGGTGTGCTGGGTCCGGCCGCGCAATTGCCGGAATTTCCCGACTATGTGGCGCTTGTCGAGGAGGTCGACGACGACCATCCTTTCCGGCTTGCCACGTCGCCCGCCCGTAACTTCCTGAATTCCACCTTTGCCGAGACAAAGACGTCGCGGGAAAAGGAAGGAAGACCGGAAGTAATGATTAACCCGGCGGATGCGAAAAGCCTGGGGGTTGAAACTGGAGACGTTCTTCAGATCGGCAACAGCCGGGGTGAAATGCGCCTGCATGCCCGGGTTACCGAGGAGGCAAAAACCGGCGTCTTGATCGCTGAAGGTCTCTGGCCTAACAAGGCGCATCTAGACGGGGAGGGGATCAATATCCTGACGGGAGCTGACAGCGTTGCGCCCTTTGGCGGCGCGGCGTTTCACGACAACAGGGTTTGGTTGCGCAAAGCATGAGCTTTTTCAAAAAGGCTAAGGCCGAGACAGTGACGAGCCAGCAAGTATATTCGGGCTGGAATACGCTTCATAAGCTGGAAATCGACTACACGAATTCAAACGGTGAAACGACGCGTCTGCCGCGCGAGGTGGTGGACCACGGACATGCTGCCGCCATCCTGCTTTATGATCCGGATCACGAAACGGTAATTCTGGTGCGTCAGTTTCGTATGGGAGCCGATTTTGCCGGGCTGCCACCGTTCCTGCTGGAGATACCCGCCGGATTGCTCGATGACGATGCACCGGAAGAAGCGATCCGTCGCGAGGCGCTGGAAGAAACGGGGTTTGCAATAGGCGACCCGCACCCCGTCTTCACCTTTATTGCTTCGCCCGGTGCTCTGACGGAGACGATTCACCTTTTCGCCGCACGTATCAATGCCTCTGAAAAAGTGGCCGAGGGCGGTGGTGTGGACCACGAACATGAAGATATCGAAATCGTGGAGATGTCGCTGGACGCCGCATTCAACGCCATAACAAGCGGCGAAATCATCGACGCGAAGACCATCATTGCGCTTCAATGGGCCATGCTGAACCGGGAAAAGCTCGGCAGTCTTTAAAACCGGCCACGTATTCCGGCGGAAACATGTAGTGATTGGAAGTCGCCGCCAGCAGCGCCTGGACTTTGCGTCATGACCTGGGTTGCTGTGTTTAGCGTATAGGTGTCTCCGCCTGCGCGGAAAACCTTCTCGAAACCGGCTGTGACAAAAGCCGATGTATTTTCGCTGAAGTGGTATTCCGCCGACGCTTCGCCCGCAAGGACGGGGGCAATATAATAGTTGTCGTAAAAGCGCAGGTTCCGCAGCCAGTGATCGTCAATTGCGTTGGCCCCAAGCGTGAAACCGCCTCTGATCCTTCCGGTGAATACCCATTTTCCGGCCTGGGTTCTGCCGTTCAGTGCAGCGAAAACGACCGGAATACGCTGCTCGAAAGTCGCCCCTTTCGAGGTCGCTGCAAAGTTTCCTATCGTGTCTCGCATGGCGGATGTGGAATAGATGTAGCTGCCGCCCCAGGCTGTCCACATGACGTCCGTAAATTTCACGCCGCCGGTCAGGTCGAGACTGGAAGAGGCATTGCCGCTGATTTCTCGACCCGCCTCAAGGCTCGCCTCGAAATACTGGTTGAGCCGCGTATCGGGATGCAGGGAGCGGTCGCTCCAGTCATTGTCGCCCGTTCCAGTCGCATAGGGGTTGATCCAGTCATAATCGGCCATATGTCCGTTACCGCCAAAACCGAATCCGCCACTGGCGCGAAACACCCACCCACTATCCAGATTGATTTTCAGCTTCGCGGTCGCAACCCGCATGTATCGGCTGGTCCAGATCAACTGGCTGAGTCGCTTGCCGCCGGAATAGACCAGCTCATTGGAGGTGATATTGGCAAATCCGAAGCCGCCGGAAAGTTCTGCAGATCCATCGAGCGAACGCAACTGTCGTTCCCCAGCCATAAGTGGTGCGGTCTGCAACAGAAACGCTGCAAGTGCGGTCAATAATCCCTGGCGGGCCCTTAATTGCACTCAGGCTCTCCGTTGTGAATAGGTATGATTCTGTGCCGATTTTGAACCGGCATCCTTGAGACAAGGTAAACTCTTATCCGAGCGACAATACGCTTTGTGAACCATCCGTGCCACCGGGCAGAGTTCCAGCGGCAAATTGCGCAAGTACCTGTTTGTAGATCAGGTGTTCCTGCTTCAAAACGCGCGCCGCCAGATCATCGGCAGTGTCTTCCGCCAGCACCGGCACGGCGGCTTGCGCCAGCACCGGGCCTTCGTCCATACCCTCCGTCACCAGGTGCACCGTGCAACCCGCCACTTTCATGCCCGCGTCAATGGCGCGTTGATGCGTGTGCAGGCCCGGGAAGAGCGGCAGGAGAGATGGGTGGATATTGAGGATGCGGCTCTCATAGGCGCGAACGAATTCACCGCTTAAAAGCCGCATATAACCGGCAAGGCAGATAATATCTGGTTCTATCTCGGCCAGCTTGGCGAGAATAGCGGCCTCGTGATCGTCCTTGCTGGCAAAATCCTTGCGCTCAAGGCTGAAGGTTTCAATGCCGAGCGCGGCGGCTTTCGCCAGCCCGCCTGCCTTGTGCTTGTCAGAAATCACGGCGACGATTTCAGCCGGGTAATCCTCTGCCTTTGCAGCTTCGGCCAGCGCAACCATGTTGGATCCGCTGCCGGATATGAAAACGGCAACGCGCTTTCGTGTGCGGCTCATAGGCTCAACGAGCCTTTATATATGGTGCCCGCTCCACCGTCTTCGCGCGCGACCATGCGGCCAAGCCGGAAAACGGTTTCGCCTTCAGATTCGAGAACCGAGGTTACCCGCTCTACATCGTCTTCGGCGACAACGGCGATCATACCGACACCGCAGTTGAACGTGCGCAGCATTTCTTTCGTTTCCACGCCGCCTGTTTTGGCAAGCCAAGAGAAAACGGCAGGCGCGTTGATCGCATCAAGGTTGATTTCCGCTGCCAGCGTCTTGGGCAGCACGCGCGGAATGTTTTCCGGAAAACCGCCGCCGGTAATATGCGCCAGCGCCTTGATCGCTCCGGTTTCGCGGATGGCCTTCAAAACTTGCCGTACATAAATGCGTGTCGGGGTCAAAAGCGCTTCACCGAGACCTTTACCCTCCGCGAAGGGGGCAGGCGCGTCCCACGACAGACCCGAAATTTCAACAATTTTGCGAACCAGCGAAAAGCCGTTGGAATGCACGCCTGACGAGGCAAGGCCCAATATAACATCGCCCTCGGCAATTGCCACGGAAGGTAGAAGTTCGCCGCGTTCCGCAGCGCCTACGGCAAAACCGGCGAGGTCATAGTCGCCGGAGGAATACATGCCTGGCATTTCCGCCGTTTCACCGCCAATCAGCGCGCAGCCAGCATCGACGCAACCCGCAGCAATACCTTTCACAATAGCGGCGCCCTGATCGGGGTCCAACTTTCCGGTAGCAAAATAATCGAGAAAGAAGAGCGGTTCTGCGCCCTGAACAACCAGATCGTTCACACACATGGCGACCAGATCAATGCCCACCGTATCGTGATAGTCAGCATCGATGGCTATCTTCAGCTTGGTGCCGACCCCGTCATTGGCGGCAACCAGAATGGGATCCTTGAAGCCTGCGGCCTTGAGGTCGAAGAGCCCGCCAAAACCGCCAATCTCGCCATCTGCGCCAGAGCGCATCGTAGAGCGCACGGCAGGTTTGATTTTCTCAACCATCAGATTGCCGGCATCGATGTCTACGCCAGCATCACTATAGGTCAGGCCATTGCGTCCTTCACCGCTCATTCAAGTCTCTCCGAGCTGAATTGCTTTCGGCCTGCGTTTGGCATGGCGATCACGCATATGCAAGCGGTAAGGGGGCTTTTCAGAGGGCATTTACGTCAATTTTTGCGTGTTGGCGTAAAAACCTGGAGGCGTCGAAATATTTCTAAAAGACCTGACGTGTCGGAGGATGCCTTGCGTGAGATTATATACCGTTGGATTCATGGCATCGGAAGTTGGTCTTGCTTTCAAATGGCGGCGGCGTTTTATGTCTTTGATTGAGAGGCGTGATTTGGGCCGGATCGACCGCCGTTGAGCCCGTGTGGCAGACTTGCCATTACGTCCGGGGCATCCTATTTGCTGATGCTGATATCTCAAATTCCGGATAACCCGGCGAGGAAGCGAGATCATGACGACCCATATTTCCCCAGGCGTACTCTGGAAGCAGCTCATTTTCTGGCTGGCGTTCTTCCTGTTCGTAATCGTTTTTCTCACCGTTTTCCGGTCAATTCTCCTGCCTTTTGTGGCGGGCATGGCGCTTGCCTATTTTCTTGATCCCGTAGCCGACTGGTTTGAGGCTAAGGGTTTGAGCAGATTGGCCGCCACGGTTGCGATCCTCATTCTCTTCATCGTTGTCTTCGTTCTGTCGATGATGATCGTCATCCCGCTTCTGATTTCGCAGGCGACATCGTTTCTCAATGAACTGCCGGGTTATCTCGCCATATTGCAAAACCTGATCACCGACGTGACCAAAGCCAACATTGTTCCCGCCTGGCTGCAGGAGCACATCGGCGCAATCAGGGAGAATTTCTCCAGCCTTCTGGGTGAAGGAACCAAATTCATCGCCGCGCTGGCGGGCAAGGTCTGGGCCTCCGGTAAGGCGCTGATTGATGTCATCTCATTGCTCGTCATCACTCCGGTGGTCGCCTTCTACCTGCTGCTCGACTGGGACCATATGGTGGCCAGAATGGATGCGCTTATTCCACGCGACTATGTGGGCACGGTCCGCAAGATCGGCGCGGAAATGAACCGGACCATCGCAGCCTTTGTGCGCGGGCAGGGCACGCTCTGCCTCATTTTGGGCGTCTATTATGGTGCGGCGCTGTCGCTGGCCGGACTGAACTTCGGTCTCTTGATTGGCCTTTTCTCGGGCCTCATCAGTTTTATCCCCTATGTAGGCTCCACCGTCGGGCTGGTCCTGTCGCTTGGTGTAGCGCTGGTTCAGTTCTGGCCTGATTACTGGTGGGTTGGGCTTGTGGTTTTGATTTTCATTTCCGGGCAATTTATCGAGGGCAATATTCTTCAGCCCAAACTGGTGGGCAACAGTGTTGGTCTGCATCCTGTTTGGCTCATGTTCGCCCTGTTTGCCTTTGGTCTTCTTTTTGGCTTTGTCGGCCTTCTTGTCGCTGTTCCTGCTGCTGCCTCCGTCGGTGTGCTTGTGCGTCACGCCATCGCGCGCTATCTCGACAGCGACCTTTACCATGGCAACAGCCGTGGTCCGGGTGATGAAGACAAACCGAAAGTTGAAGAACCAGCACAGCAATGAACGGCGAAAAAAAAGAGCGAACGGACGGCGAGCAACTGCCGCTGGCTTTCGGGCATGAACCGCGTTCAACGCGTGACGACCTGCTGGTGGGCGCACCGTTGGAAACGGCCCTTGCCATGATTGACCGCTGGCCCGACTGGCCTTCGCCGGTCGTGGTGCTGGCCGGGCCGCCCGGCTCAGGCAAGTCGCATCTGGCCAATATCTGGCGCGAGCATGCGCAAGCACGTGAAATTGAACCGATCATCGGCGGAAATGCCTCAATTATTGCTGCCACCGAACCGGTTTTGTTTGAAGACGCTGATCGCTCTCATTTCGACGATGCGGAGCTTTTCCATGTCATCAACGCCGTACGCCAGAATGGCACCAGCCTTTTAATGACGGCGCGCTCATGGCCGTCGCTCTGGCCCGTTCAACTGCCGGATCTGAAATCGCGACTGAAGGCGGCCACCATGGTGGAAATCGGCGAGCCAGACGATGAGTTGCTGGCGCAGGTTCTGGTCAAACTTTTTGCCGATAGGCAGCTGTTTGCCGATGATCGTCTGGTCTCTTACATTGCCACACGCATGGAACGCTCCATGGCGGCAGCATCCGAAATCGTGACCCGGCTGGACAGGCTTGCCCTGTCGCGCGGCGTCAAAATCAGCCGTGGTCTGGCCGCAGAAGTACTTTCCGAAATGGAAAAGGGCGCTTCTATCAACGAATAGCGTCGTCTCCGATCGGAGTGACGATACGCAAATATTGACTGTCACACATCCATCGTCATTCTGTTATAGTTCAACCCGTTGAACGGGCTACATTTGCCCGATTCTGTGTTTGAGGTGGTAGGAATGGACATAACGGCGGATCAGGTGAATAGCGCACACGCAAATGACGATATGCCGGAGGCCGTTGTTGAAAACGACTGGTTCGAACGCCCCGAACGCTTCATCAATCGCGAATTCTCCTGGCTTCAGTTCAACCGCCGCGTCTTGGAAGAAACGCTGAACACGGCGCATCCACTTCTGGAGCGTGTCCGCTTCCTTTCCATCTCCGCAACCAACTTGGACGAATTTTTCATGGTGCGTGTCGCCGGTCTGGAAGGACAGGTGCGACAGGGTATTGTCATGAAAAGCCCGGACGGCAAGACGCCCGCAGAGCAGCTGGACGATATTCTGAAGGAAATCGACAATCTGCAAATGGAACAGCAGGCAGCCCTTGCGGTCTTGCAGCAGAACCTGGCCGTCGAGGATGTACTGATCGTGCGTCCCGCAGCCCTTGTAGAAGACGACAAGAACTGGTTGGAAAATGAATTCCAGCAGGGCATCTTCCCGGTTCTCACGCCCATGTCCATCGACCCGGCACACCCGTTCCCTTTCATTCCCAATTTGGGTTTTTCCATCGGCTTGCAGCTGGTCAGCCGGGAAGGGCGCGAGGCCATGACGGCGCTCCTGCGCCTGCCTGTCGCCCTCAACCGTTTCATCCGCCTGCCTGATCAGGGTGCGACCATCCGCTACATCACGCTGGAAGATGTGGTGAGCATGTTCATCGACAAGCTCTTCCCCGGTTATGAAGTGGAAGGCTCAGGAACGTTCCGCATCATCCGCGACTCCGATATTGAAGTCGAGGAAGAAGCCGAAGATCTGGTGCGCTATTTCGAAACCGCGTTGAAGCGCCGCCGCCGCGGATCGGTTATTCGCATCGAAACCGATTCCGAAATGCCGGAATCGCTTCGCAAATTTGTGGTGCACGAAACCGGCGTGGCGGAAAACCGCGTTGCGGTTCTGCCGGGCCTTTTGGCGCTCAATACGCTGTCAGAAATTGCCAAGACCCGGCGGGAAGACCTGCTTTTTCAGCCCTATACGCCACGTTTCCCAGAGCGGGTGAGGGAGCATGGGGGCGACTGCCTGGCCGCCATCCGCGAAAAGGATATGGTGGTTCACCATCCTTACGAATCCTTCGACGTTGTGGTGCAGTTTTTGCTTCAGGCTGCCCGTGATCCCGAAGTATTGGCAATCAAGCAGACGCTTTACCGCACCTCCAATGACAGCCCGATTGTTCGTGCGCTGATCGACGCAGCTGAAGCCGGAAAGTCCGTCACGGCTCTTGTGGAGCTGAAGGCGCGCTTTGATGAAGAAGCCAATATCCGCTGGGCGCGCGACCTTGAACGTGCTGGCGTGCAGGTCGTCTTCGGTTTCATCGAACTGAAAACACATGCCAAAATGTCGATGGTGGTCCGCCGTGAAGACGGGACCTTACGTACTTATTGCCACCTTGGAACTGGCAACTATCACCCGGTCACGGCCAAGATCTATACCGATCTTTCCTACTTTACCTGCAACCCCATCATTGGCCGCGACATGGCCAATATCTTCAATTTCATCACTGGCTACGCCGAGCCGGAAAAGGGCATGAAGATCGCCATGTCGCCCACCACGTTGCGGCCGCGTATCCTGCAGCTCATCGAGGCTGAGGTTGAAAACGCCAAAGCCGGAAAGCCGGCGGCCATCTGGATGAAGATGAACTCGCTCGTCGACTCAGAGATCATCGACTCGCTCTATGAGGCGAGCCAGGCTGGCGTCGAGATCGACCTTGTGGTGAGGGGCATTTGCTGCCTGCGCCCCGGC